>JBMFLE010000014.1:0-15966 GCA_049971355.1 Patescibacteria group bacterium | reverse complement strand
GCCAGCCATCGAACTTTCTGAAGAAGAACAAGCAAGACTGGCAAAATTTTTATATACTCAAGCCAAAGAAAATAATTTGCCTGTCACTTGGTATTGCTGGAGCGATGAACGTATGCCGAAAGACTATAGAGGATTGGGCGGAAGCGCCAATTGGGGTCTGATTCGAAGTGATGGCACTGAAAGACCTATGCTTGAAGCAATTAAACCATATTTAAAAAGTGAAAATAAATGATAGCAATTATAAAAGAATTTGCCGCCAGGCTCGGCGAAGCCGAGCAATTCCGCCCTTTTACAAAAGGGCGGGATTAGAAAAACTTGAAATCGTCCTTTCCGCTTCCGCTTTTTGGCGAGGCGGGCGGAAGGGGGGTTCGGGGGGGGAATTCCGCCCGCCGAGCCCGTTAATAAAATCGGTTCGGATTTTTTCAAATACCCACCGCCAGTTGGAAAAAGAGATTGCTGGCTCGCCCTCTACGAGGGCTCGCCAGCCAATTTTAGGCGCAAATTGGAATTTTTTGTCTTTGCCCTGCTACTGCTGGGCTGGCCAATCTTGTCTTATACAACGCTGACCAAAATTGAAACAAATGTTATCACCAACCCTCTATTCAAGCAGTTATGAAGATTGCCAAAGGTTTGAGAATCGGTGTTGATGATTTAACGGAATAAACTTTATGAAAAATAAATTCGGTATTTCTAAAAATGTTTTTGTTTTGGGACTGGTGAGTTTTTTTAATGATGTGGCCTCGGAGATGATTTATCCCATTGTTCCGATTTTTCTCACCAGTGTTTTAGGCGCGCCAGTGGCTGTTGTTGGTTTGATAGAAGGCATTGCTGAATCAACCGCCAGTATCTTAAAGGTTGTTTCCGGCTGGCTTTCCGATAAATTCCGAAAAAGAAAGCCCTTTGTTATTGCTGGGTATTCATTTTCAGCCATTTCTAAAATAATTTTAAGTTTGGCTTACAGTTGGCCGTTTGTTTTGTTTGCTCGGTTTATTGATAGATTTGGTAAAGGTACACGCACTTCTGCCCGAGACGCTTTAATTGCCGAAAGTTCAGAGAACTCGGCTCGTGGAAGATCGTTTGGCTTTCATCGAGCCCTTGATACTTTGGGAGCGGTGCTCGGACCTCTTATTGCTCTTTTGGCAATTCATTTTTTAGATAATAATTTTCGTTTGATTTTCCTTCTCGCTTTTATCCCCGCTTGTATTGGTGTTTTCTTGCTAATTATTTTTGTTAAAGAAAAAAGAAAAGAGAAAAATCTTTCTTCCACCTTTAATTTTAGTTGGCACAATCTTGATTCCTCCTTTAAAATTTTTTTATTGATCAGTTTTATTTTTGCTTTGGGTAATAGTTCTGATGCTTTTTTAATATTGCGAGCACAAAATTTAGGTCTGTCAGTAGTATTGGTTATACTTGCTTATGTTCTTTTCAATTTTACCTATGCTATTTTTTCAACACCTGCCGGTATCATTTCTGATAAAATCGGACCCAAAAAAGTGCTCTTGACTGGCTTTTTGCTTTTTTCCTTTATTTATCTTCTTTTCGGTCTTACAAATAGTAAACTTATTCTTTGGTTTCTTTTTCCATTTTATGGAATTTTTATGGCTCTTACCGAAGGAGTGGGCAAGGCCTATATTTCTAATTTAGTTCCCCAAGAAAAGGCAGGCACGACCTTTGGTGTTTATCAGACCACCATCGGCCTGTGCACTTTTTTTGCTTCTCTGATTGCCGGATTACTTTGGACTTATATTGGTGTGAGCGCGCCATTTATTTTTGGAAGTGTAATGGCGGCGATCTCGGCCCTTCTGTTTGTTATTTTGGAAAAAAAGATAAAATTTGCTAAAATATAAAAGAATTTGCCGCCCAAGAAAAACTTGCTCGTCCGCTATAGCCCGAAGGGCGACGGCGAAAAATCGTCGCTCCAAGAAAAAATTTAGAATAAATTTAATATGCGTAATATCATTGATGAGATAAAATCAAAAATAGATATCGTTGATTTGGTTTCCGAATATATCCAACTTAAACCAGCTGGAGTAAATTTTAAGGCGCTTTGTCCATTTCATCGTGAAAAAACGCCATCTTTTTTTGTTTCTCCAGAAAGACAGATTTGGCATTGCTTTGGGGCTTGTAATGATGGGGGAGATATTTTTAAATTTATAATGAAAATAGAAGGCGTTGAGTTTCCTGAGGCTTTAAGAATTCTAGCCCAAAAAGCCGGAGTGGAAATAAATCGGCGAGATTATCATTTAATGAGTCAGCGGACAAAACTTTTAGACATCACTAAAATTACCGCTAAATTTTATCATTTAATTTTATTAAAATCTTCATTAGCCGAAAAGGCCAGAGAGTATCTTAAGGAAAGAGGATTAAAAACAGAAACAATTAAAGAATTTCAATTAGGTTTTGCTCCTAATCGCTGGGATGAACTTTATAAATTTTTAACTAAAAAAGGATTTAAAGAACAAGATATTGAATTGGCAGGTTTGATTATAAAATCAAGTAAATATTCAAACACCAAAACATCTGATTCTTCATATTTTGACCGTTTTCGTAATCGGATTATGTTCCCAATTAATGATTTATATGGCAATCCAGTCGGTTTTACTGGTCGAATTGTTCCCTGGACAGAGGAGAAGGAGGTAGCTAAATATATTAATACCCCGGAGACGCCAATTTATAACAAAAGCCGAATTTTATATGGCTTAGATAAAGCAAAAATGACTATTAAAGAAAAAGACAGCGTCATTTTAGTTGAAGGTAATATGGATGTTATTGCCTGTCATCAGGCTAATTCAAAAAATGTTGTTGCCTCTTCTGGCACTGCTTTAACATTAGAACAGGTTAAACTTCTAAAAAGATATACTAATAATTTACTTCTGGCCTTTGATGTTGACATTGCTGGCGAAGCTGCTACTCAGAAAGGAATTAATATTGCTTTGCAAGAAGAAATGAATGTTAAAATTATTCAAGTTCCTGAAGGAAAGGATCCCGATGAGTGCATTAAAGAAAATCCCCAGAAATGGTTGAGGGCAATTGAGCAGGCTAAGCCTATTATGGATTATTATTTCGATTTAGCCTTTAAAAATAAAAATCCTCAAAAAATTGAAGATAAAAAAGCGATAACTAAAATTTTATTGCCAGTAATTGTTAAATTCGGCGACGCAGTTGAGCGAGATTATTGGCTAAAATTTTTAGCTAATAAAATTGATACATCCGAATCAGCTTTACGCGATAAATTAAGAAGTCTAAAAATTTATACTACTCCTGATAACAAAGAAATAGAATTTGCAGAGAAGCCGCCTCGGAGAAAATTAGCCAGCGAAATGTTTTTAGGGCTACTTTTAAAATATCCAGATTTAGTTATTAATTACTTTATGGATTTGCCGGCTAAGTGTTTTGATACTAATGAAACACAAGAACTTGCTCAAATTATTAAAGATTGTCTCATTTCTAAAAAAACTCTTGATAATGACTGGATTAAAACTAAAATAAAAAGGCCTGAATTAGTTAATTATTTCGACTATCTTGGATTATTAGTTGAAAAAGAATTCCCCGACTATCCATCAAAAATAAAGCAATTTAAAGCCATTCAAAAGAAAAATTTAGAGGCTGAAATTAAAAAATTATTTCAAATCATTAAAGAGGAATATTTGAAGAAGGAGAGATCAGAACTAATTAATTTTTTAAAAGAAGCGGAAAAAAATAAGGACAAGGTCAAGGTAAAAAAATTGTTATCACGGATCGCTGAAATTAATAAAGAAATTAGCAAGCTGTAATTATTATGTCTAAACAAAAATTAAGAAAAAAGAAAAATATCAAGAAAAAAGTGGTTACCCCGCCTCATTTTTTACCTATTCGACGTGGCCGAATTTCTTGGCCGGAAAAAGAGGCCCAAAGATTAATTGAGAAGGGCCGCCAGCGTGGCTTTATAACTGAAAATGAAATTCTCTATGCCTTGCCAAGGATAGAATATTATTTAGATAAATATCAAGAATTTCTTGAGCAACTTGATAAAATGGGTATAAGCCTGAAAGAATCCGAAGAAGAATTTTTGACTATCTCTAAAGAAAAAGAAGAAAAAAGTCATTTAGAAGAAATGCTGGTTGACCTCTCACAAATTTCAGCAGATTCAATCCAAATGTATTTAAGAGAAATAGGTAGGGTTCCACTATTGACACCAGAGGAGGAGATAGAATTGGCCAAGAGAAAGGACGCTGGCGATAAAGAGGCAATGCAAAAATTGATCGAGGCAAATTTACGTTTAGTGGTTAGCATTGCGAAAAAGTTTATTGGTTACGGACTCTCATTTTTGGACTTAATTCAAGAAGGAAATGTAGGGCTTTTCCGAGCAGTGGAAAAATTTGATTGGCGAAAAGGATATAAATTTTCAACTTACGCCACCTGGTGGATTAAACAAGCAATTACCAGAGCTTTGGCCGACCAATCACGAACCATTAGAATTCCGGTTCATATGGTAGATTTAATTAATAAATATCAGCAAACTCAGCGTTGGTTGACTCAACAATTAGGACGCGAAGCGACCGCCGAGGAGGTAGCCTCAGAGATGGGAGAAATAGTGGATAATATTCGGCATATGATGGAAATTTCTCAAGATATTATTTCTTTAGAAATGACTGTTGGCAGTGACGAAGATAAAGATACCGAATTAGGTGATTTAATTGAAGATTTAAAAACTTTGAGTCCAGAGAGAGTAGTGGCAATTAAAATTTTGCGTGACTATATGAAAGAGATCGTTAGAGATCTACCGCCTCGTGAAAGGAGAATTTTGGAAATGAGGTTTGGTTTGGTTGATGGTGTAACTCACACTTTGGAGGAAGTTGGGTATGAATATGGTGTTACTCGCGAAAGAATTAGACAGATTGAGGCAAAAGCCCTAGAACGACTACGTCAAATGAAAGGAATTGAAAAGATAAAAGATTATTTCTAAAAATAACAAAATCCTCAGGTATCTGATAGCCGAAGGGCCTTCAATACGCCTGAGGTTTTGTCGTTTTTGGGACTACCACTGGCTTTTAATTTATTTTTTCTCTTTTATTTCTTTTAAAATTTTATTGATAAATTGTTTTTTAGCTATTCTCTTTACTACATTACCTCGCCTTCTAACATTTAAAGTTTTGCCTTTTGCTTCTTTGTCGCCAATAACTAAAATATAGGGAATTTTTTGTTTTTCAGCTTTGCGAATTTTATAGGGGATCGTTTCATTTAAAATGTCAACTTGGCAACGAATATCTAAAGATTCTAACTCCTTAGCTAATTTTTCTGCGGCTTTGCGATGGGTTTTGCTAACTGGCGTAATATAAACTTGAATTGGCGAGAGCCAAACCGGCAAGGCTCCAGCATAATGCTCTAATAAAACGCCGACAAATCTTTCAAGCGAACCAAGCAAGGCCCGATGAATCATAATTGGCTGGGCTTTTTTGCCTTTTTTATCAATATAAGTCATTTGGAATCTTTCTGGCATATTAAAATCAACTTGAATGGTGGTGCATTGCCAGGCCCGACCAAGTGTATCTTTAATTTTGATATCAATTTTTGGTCCGTAAAATACTCCTGCCCCAGGATCAATTTGATATTTTAATTTTAATTTTTCCAGGGCCTGTTTGAGCGCCCCAGTTGCTTTTTCCCAAATTTTCAAACTGCCAATATATTTTTCCGGTCTGGTTGAGAGATAAATATCATAATTTTTGAAACCAAAGGTTTTTAACATTTTAATACCAAAACGAACCGTATTTTCAATTTCTTTATATAATTGTTCAGGAGTACAAAAGGTATGAGCATCATCTTGGGTAAAGCCACGAACTCGGACTAGACCATGTAAAACTCCAGATTTTTCAAATCGGTAAACAGTGCCTAATTCCGCCCAACGGAAAGGCAAATCCCGATAACTCCGCATCTTGTTTTGAAAAATTTTGACATGGAAGGGACAATTCATTGGCTTAATTAAATAATAATCTTCTTCAATTTTAATCGGGCTGTACATATTCTCGCGATAAAATTCCCAATGACCAGAAGTTTTCCAGAGCCCAAGATTGCCAATATGCGGTGAGCGAACCAATTGATAACCATTTTTAAGATGTTCTTTAATCCAAAAATCCTCAATAATTTGTCTGAGCATCGCTCCTTTTGGGTGCCAAAGTGGCAGACCGGCCCCAACCGCTTCATCAAAACTAAATAAATCTAATTCCTGACCAATTTTGCGGTGGTCTCTTTTTTCTGCCTCCTCGATTAATTTTAAATAATCGTCTAATTCTTTTTGTTTAACAAAAGCTAAGCCGTAAATTCTTTGGAGCATTTTATTTTTTTCATCGCCCCGCCAATAAGCGCCGGCGATTTTCAACAATTTAAAAGCACCAATTTCTTTGGTTGAATTTAAATGGGGACCTCGGCATAAGTCAATAAAATTACCTAAACGATAAATACTTACCCTGTTACTTTTTTCGGTTATTTGTTCACTTTGGTCGTCTATTTTAGTTGTCCCGTATTTTTTTAGGTCATTCAAAAGTTCAATTTTATAGGGCTGATTTAATTTTTTAAATAAATCAATCGCTTCATCAATAGTCATTTCTAATCTTTCAAATTTTAAATTTTTTGCCGCCAACTCTTTCATTTTTTTCTCAATAGACGGCAAATCTTCAGGGATTAAATTTTTTGGTAGTTCAAAATCATAATAAAATCCATTTTCGATAACTGGACCAATACCAAACTTAGCCCCTGGAAATAATTCTAAAACAGCAGCAGCCATTAAATGACTAGTTGAATGACGAAGGATCTCTAAATTTTTTTTGTTGTTCATAGTGTTTTTATTATAATTTTATTTTCATTTTTTGGTGCTCGTTTAATAAAAAATGGCGAGAACCGAATTTTAAATTTTTCGACGTCTTTAATATTTTGTAAATAATTTTTAATTTCCTCTTTTGTTTTATTGATAAAATAATTTTTAGTCAGTAAATCACTATTTTCGCTGAGCATAGTTTGACCGGCTATATATATTTCTAATGTTGCTTTTTGATTTTCTTTATCGTACGATTTTAAACGATAAGCGAAAGTAGATTGATTTATTGAGGCCAATTTTTGATCTACTGGAATTTGAGCCAGAAGTTTTTCATTGGTTTTTTTTAATAATTCGTTTTCTGCAATTAATGCGGCAATAGTTTTTAGCGTCATTTTAATAGTAAATTTTTCCTTTTCCTCATTAACATTGGCATCAGATTTATTTTCAATAATTTCGGAGCGGAGAGCAATTTTTAAATTAGGGTCTTTGATTTTCTTTTCTAAATTTGTTATTGCTTGTTTTTGAAGTTTGTCTTTTAGACTGGTAGTTGCTTCATCTAAATCTTTTTGAGTGATCAGGCCAATTTTTTTAAATCCGCCAGTCATCGGTTCTTTACTTTCCGCGTAGATTTTTGTCTGTAAAATAGGAGAAAGTCCAGGGATAGTAAACCGGCTAGGACCAATTTCATATTCTTGTCCGGGTTTATCTGCTCTAACTTTTACCTTAATTTCTTGATGAGCCGGAATTACTACTGCCTCTGTTAATCTAAATAACAAATTTTCTGGCGAGAGAAGGCGGGTGTTGGCAACCAATTTTTGATTTTGAGCTGAGTTATTAATAATTATTACCTCGCCAGTAGCAAAATCTTCCATACTAATTAAAGTTTTAGGAGCGAAGGTCTCTTCGGTTTCAACAATTTCTTCCAAAATTTTAGCTTCAAAAGTTTCACTAAAATTTAGTTCTGTATTATGACGTTTAACATAAATTAAAACTGTTGCTCGAATCGACTGTTGAATAAGTCCTATTAAAGCCAAAATTAAAATGAATAGAGTTAAGGTGGTAAAAATATAAATCACTTTTTTGTGGGGAGAGATAGTGACAATAGGCATATACATTTATTTTACTAACTTAAAAATAATTGGCAATAGATTGGTTTAATGTCGCGGTTAGTTTCTCTATAATTTCCTCAATTTTTTCGGAGATTAATTCTTCGGCTTGGCCGACAATAACTTTAGGTACACCGTCTTTATCGGTTAGATAGCCGCTCAATAAAATAATTTTATTCTCTTGCCATAGATTTGGTTTTGACTTTAAAATACTGGGAAAAACTATAGTTTCAATTGAACCAGATTCATCTTCCAATTTAACAAAAAGCATTGTCTCTTTGCTTGAGGTAATTATTTTTTTAACATCAGTGATAACTCCAGCCAAAATAACATAATTGGAAGCTTTATTTAATTTATTAATTGGTTTAACCCACCGAATAATTTTAGGAGTGAACTCTTTCATTGGATGGGCCGAGATAAAAAGGCCCAACAATTCTCTTTCCCAAAAAAGTTTTTGTTGTAAATTAGCCGGTGGACAATCTTTTAAATTTAGTCCGCCTGATTTTTTTAGGCCCGAATATAAGATGCTAAATAAAGTTTTTTGACCATTTTGTTTATCTTTTTGACTTTTTTTGTTGAATTCTAAAAGAATTTTTATATTATTTAAAAGTTTTGCTCTTTCCCCGAAGCAATCTAGTGCCCCCGCCTTAATTAAGCTTTCCAAAGACTTTTTATTTAAATCTTTTATCTGAACGCGAATCAGAAAATCTTCTAAATTTTGATAGGCGCCATTTTCTTTTCGTTCTTTAATAATTTCTTTAACAATTCCCTGGCCGATATTTTTAATTGCTAAAAGTCCAAATCTAATTTTTTTATTATCGATAACAGTAAAACTTTCTAAACTTTCATTAATATCTGGCGGCAAAACCTCAATACCGAGGCGACGACATTCTTCAACTTCAATAGCAATTCGATCAGTATCATTCTGATCTGAAGTGAGGAGAGCGGCCATAAATTCAGTTGGATAATTAGCTTTTAAATAAGCGGTCTGATAGGCAATAATTGCATAACAAGTGGCGTGACTTTTATTGAAACCATAACCAGCAAATGGTTCAATAAATTGCCAAATTTTTTCTGCTGTTTGTCTATTAATACTATTTTTGCGACAACCACTGATAAATTTTTCTTTTTGCTCTTTAAGTAATTTAGGAATTTTCTTTCCAATGGCTTTTCTCAAAACATCTGCCTCGGCTAAACTAAAGCCAGCTAAATCACGGACAATTTCTAAAAGTTGTTCTTGATAAACAGCCACACCATATGTTCGACTCAAAATAGGTTTTAACTTAGGATGCAGGTAGGTGGGTGTTTTTAAATTTTGTTTATTAGCAATGAAGTCAGGAATCAATTCCATTGGTCCTGGTCGATAAAGGGCAATCATGGCAATAATGTCCTCTATTTGTGTTGGCTTAAGTTGTTTGAGATAACGCCGCATGCCATCGCTTTCTAGTTGGAAAACACCAATCGTTGAGCCTTCGCGTAACAATTTAAAAGCTTTCTCATCTTCTGGGGGCAAATTGTTAATATCGATTTCTTTTCCCCCACGTTGTTTAATAATATTAAGAGCAGTTTCAATCAAAGTTAAATTTTTAAGTCCAAGAAAGTCCATTTTTAACAGACCAAGGTCTTCAATAGAGTGCATTTCATATTGAGTAATGATTGCCTTTTCTTGGCCAGAAACATCGTATTGAACAGGTAGATATTGATTTAGTGGTTCAGGGGTAATAACCACACCGCAGGCGTGTCTGGAGGCATGACGAGCTACCCCTTCCAATTTTTTAGCTGCTTCAATAATTTTTCGGACATCTTGATTAGTCTCATAACTAACTCTTAATTCTTGAACTCGTTCTAAAGCCTCTCCTAAATTCATATTCATCGGAATCATTTTGGCTAATTTATCACAAAAATTATAAGGAAAACTCAAAACTCGACCAACGTCGCGCACTGCTGCCCGAGCAGCCATAGTTCCAAAAGTAATAATTTGGGCCACATGGTCATGTCCATATTTATCTTCAACATATCTAATAACCTCGTCTCGCCGCGTATCAGCAAAGTCTAAATCAATATCAGGCATTGAAATTCTCTCCGGATTTAGAAATCGTTCAAAAACCAATCCATACTTTAAGGGATCAACATTAGTAATATTAAGAAGATAAGAAATAATAGAGCCAGCGGCTGAGCCGCGACCCGGGCCAACAACAATTCCGTGTTCCTTGGCCCAATTAACAAAATCTTGGACAATTAAAAAATAAGGAGCAAAACCTGTCTTTTCTATCACAGAAAGTTCATATTCTAATCGTTCAATAATTTCTTTTTGTTGTTCTGGATAGCGTTGAGGTAGTTTCTGAAAACATAATTCCCGTAAATATTCATTAGCCGATTTTCCTTCTGGTAGAGGAAAATAGGGGAGCCTAATCTTACCTAATTCAATCTCCAGGTTGCACATTTCAACAATTTTTTGAGTATTAGCAAGCACCTCGGGATGATCTTTAAAAGATTCTTCCATTTCTTGAGTTGACCTAAATGAATAATCGTCGTTAAGCATATAAAGTCTATCAGAGTCAGATTTTTTCTTTTTTGTTTGTAGACAGAGTAGAATATCTTGAATCTCGGCATCCTCTTTTTTGACATAATGGACGTCATTGGTTGCAACTACTGGAATATTTAATCTTTTACTAATTTCAAAAATTTTTTTATTAACTATAGATTGTTGAGGTTCACCTGGATGGTGCTGAACTTCTAAATAAAAATTTTCTGGGCCAAAAATTTTTTGATATTCTTTAATTGTTTCTTCTAGTTTATTTGTTTGATTGTTAATAATTAAACGAGGAATTTCGCCCTGCAGACAGGCGGTTAAAGCGATTAGCCCGGCTGAATATTGATTCAAAACCTCTTTGTCAATTCGCGGTTTATAATAAAATCCTTCTAAATGGGCAAGACTAGTCAATTTGATAAGATTTTTATATCCCTCTTCATTTTTAGCCAAGAGAACTAAGTGATATGGCTTTTCGTCAATCTTTGGTCGTTTATTATGTCGACCATTTGGCGCCAGATAAGCTTCAATACCAATAATTGGTTTTATTCCTGCCCCTTTTGCTTTTTTATAAAATTCTATCACGCCATACATTACCCCATGATCGGTGATGGCCAATGCTTTCATTTTATTTTTTTTGGCTTCAGCAATTAATTCGTCAATTTTTGCCAATCCATCTAATAATGAATAATGAGAATGGACATGGAGATGTACAAAAGACATAATTTAACTAATAGTACGTATTAAAAAGATAACAGAAATTTAGTTTCCTGTTTCAGGATTATCTATTTCCCGATTTGGATGATAATTGGTGGGGCTATTTTTTTCTTTTCTCTCTAATTAGTTCAACTACTTCTTTGAGTCCCTGACTAACTAAGCCCAGAATAGCTGAAATTTTAATTTTTTCTTTAATCGTTTCAACTGTTTTGTCAATGCGGTCAAAAATTCTAGCCACTCTTCTCAAAATAGTTAGCCAATAAATCAGCAGAATAAAAATTAATATAGCTACCAAAATGATAGCTGCGCTAACAGTGTAGTAAAAGAGATTTTGAGCAAACATAGATTAAATTAAACGACTTATTAAGAATAGTTTAGCATATTAAAAATAGTAGACAACCCCCCTTGCTGTTAATATTTTTTATGCTAATATAAAAATATGCCCGAAAATGGATCCAACTTAACAATTAAAGAAATTAAATTTGCCCAATGGCTTTTAGAAAAAAGGCCTTTGTTTAAGCGCCTATTAATTTTAGCTTTAATTATTATTAATTTGATTATCTGGGGTATCGCTCTTTATCAATTTTACTTATTTTTAATTTATCAAAAAAATTATCAAGAGACTTTAAATGGTTTGACAAAAAATTGGGTCGATTTTCAGTCCTATCATCAACGAGTCCAACCAGCCATGCCCATAATTGGTGACCCGGCTGTAATTTATCTTGGTCAAGATGCGAATGAACCAAGCAAATCTCGTTATGACTTTATAGTCGAAATAGAAAATCCAAACGAAAATTGGGTTATTCACTCCTTAGATGGACAATTTAATTTTGAGGGTCAAATTTTAGAAGTAAAATCAAGCCGCTTTCTCCCTTACGAAAAAAAATATTTATTTTCTTTGAATCAACTTGTTGAGAGCAGGATTAGCGGAGTTAGTTTTGAAATCAATAATATAAATTGGCAACGTTTAAGACCAAAAATGCGAGAGAGACTGGATATTTCTAAAAATCTAGTCTTTGAAGAGATTAAATTTATTCCACCAAGTGTGGCAGAACAAAAAATTGCGCCAGCCAGAATTCAATTTAAGGCAACTAATAAATCCGCTTATAGTTTTTGGCGGGCAAATCTTCAAATAGTAATTTATCAGGGTCGGAGAATTGTAGATTTTTACAATATACCACTTAAAAATTGGTTAGCTAATCAAAGCCAAGCAATTGAAATTACTCTATTAAAACCCATAGAATTTGCCAGCGAAATTAAAGTTATCCCCGATGTTGATTTGCTGGCCGAGGATATTTTTATTAAACCCTAATTGAATCTATGGCGTCCGTTAAGTTGAAATTTTTTAAACTATCTAAATTTGATTGGAGTCTTTTGGCTCCGGTTTTTCTTTTAGTTATTTTCGGTTTGATTATCCAGTATGGATTAGCCCTAGGTACGGCTCAAATAGATTTGTCTTTTTTTAATAAGCAACTTATTTTTGCCTTAATTGGTTTCATTTTAGTTTTTTTATTAGGTCAGGTTGATTTTCGTATTTTTAAATCACTTGGTTATATAATTTATTTTTTGACATTTGTTGCTTTAATAATGGTTTTAGTTTGGGGCAAAACTTTTCATGGAGTGCGCGGTTGGCTTTCGTTTGGTTTGTTTAACTTTCAGTTAGTAGAATTAGCTAAATTATCAACTATTATTGTTTTGGCGATATTTTGGCAAAAAACAATTAGATCATTGCCTTTTAATAAAATTATTATCAGCCTACTTTTTGTTTTGCCACTAATAGCTTTAGTGGTTATGCAGCCTGATTTAGGTTCGGCTTTAATTTTATTTATTATTTGGTTAGGGATGATTATAATAGTAAATAGAGATCCAAAACATTTGATTAAAATTTTTATCTCAATAATTTTAATTGCTGTTTTAGTTTATTTTTTTGCCCTAAAAGATTATCAAAGAGAAAGATTATTGACATTTTTTAATCTAAATTATGACCCCTTTGGTCGCGGTTATCAAATAAGACAAGCGACCGTTGCTATTGGTTCGGGGAAGTTTTTTGGCCGTGGTCTTTTTTCTGGCCCACAAAGTCAGTTGAGGTTTTTGCCGGCAAGTCAAACCGATTTTATCTTCGTAGTTTTGGCCGAAAAAACGGGATTATTTGGTTGTTTAATAATTTTAATTCTTTTCTTTATATTTTTTAGACAGTTAATTAGGATAGCGCAGAAAACTTATGATAATTTCGGCAGCCTCCTTACCATTGGTATTCTGATTAATTTTTTGATTCATTTTATTCTTAATGTCGGGATGAATTTAGGTCTTTTACCAATTGTTGGCATCCCTCTGCCATTTTTAAGCTACGGTGGGAGTTCATTAATAATTAGTCTCATCTTGGTCGGGTTAATTGAAAGTATTGTTGTCAATCGGGTTTCCGGTTCGAAAGAAGAAATTTAGTTTTAAAATCTGATTTTTTAAGTTGCCTCTATTTACAAAAATAAAAAATGGCTTATAATAAAATGGTAAATATGTTGTCGCTTAAAGCAGAAAAAAGAAGTATTTTAGGTCGGAAAACAAAACAGCTACGTAAAAATAAATTGATTCCAGCTGTTGTCTATGGCCATAAGATAAAGGCGCAAAATATAAGCGTTCCCTATTTGGATTTTGAAAAAGTTTATCGGCAGACAGGGGAAAGTACTCTAATTAATTTGAATATTAATAATGAAAAACCAATTCCAGTTTTAATTCATGATATTCAGTTCGAGCCACTGACCAATAAAATACAGCATATTGATTTTTATCAAATAAGAGCTGATGAAAAAGTGACGCTCGAAATTGGCTTAAAGTTTGTTGGCCAGGCACCGGCTGTTAAAGAATTGGGCGGAATTTTAACTACCCCTTTAACTAAATTAAAAATTGAATGTCTGCCCCAAGACCTAATTCATGAACTGGAAGTTGATATTTCAGGATTAAAAAGTTTCGAAGACATCATCAGATTAAAAGACTTGGTGATTCCCCCGAATATAAAGGTTTTAGCTTCACCAGATGAAGTAATCGCTTTAGTTAAGCCGCCTCGTAAGGAAGAGGAGATAAAGGCAATAGAAGAAAAGCCTGTTGAGAAAGTGGAAGAAGTGGAGGTGATTAAAGAAAAGCCCAAGGAAAAACAACCTTCTGAGGAAATTGGAACAAAAGAGTAATTAAGATAAAACGCAAATGTTGAAAAAAAATAAAAAATCAGTCCAACTTCTGAGAGGAGTTCTTTTTGTTTTAGTTTTGATAATAATTTCAGCGGGCTGCGCTCCTAAAGAAGAAAATAAAATTCAGATTAGAGATTTAGGAAGAGAAAACATTATTTTTCGTCAACCGCGTTTATTAGACGGAGTTTTTGTTGATTCAGATAAAGCAGAATTAATACCAGTGGCAATGGTCATTGATAATTTTTATGATTCACGACCGCCAGCTGGAATAAATTCGGCAGCTGTAGTTTACGAGGTACCTGTTGAAGCTGGTATCACTCGATTTTTAGCGATTTTTGATTTTGACAGTCTACCAGAAAAAAGTGGACCGATAAGATCAGTTAGGCCGTATTTAGCTGAATTGGCCGAAGAATATAAAGGACTTCTTCTGCATGCCGGTGGGAGCCCGGAAGCATTAGCGAAATTAAAAGAAAATGCTTATCAGATTTATAATATTGAAGCAATCGGAGTAGATGAGAAATATTTTTGGCGCGACCCTTGGCGAAAGCCTCCTTTTAATTTATACATTTCTGCTAAAGCAATTGAAAATATTTTAAAAAATAAAAAAATTACCAGGCGAGCCAATTTTGAATCCTGGCGATTTAAGGCAGCCGAATCTATTTTAAATTCAGAAATTTCTTCAAAGGATATCGAAATTAAATATAAAGAGCCTGTTTTCTGGCACTATGACCCTGAAAAAAAATCTTATTTAAGATTTTTTTCTGATGATGTTCCTCATTTAGATGAAAATGGTCAACAGATTTCGACAAAAAATTTAATTCTCCAAAAAACAAAGATTGATATTATTGACGAAGTTGGCCGCCGCCGAATTAAATTAGATGGAAGTGGAGTAGCAACTATTTTTCAAGAAGGTAAAAAAATTGAAGGAATTTGGCGAAAAGAAAATGGTCGAACAAAATTTTATGATTCAACAAATCAAGAAATAGAATTTATCAGAGGAAATACTTGGATTGAGATTATTCCTTAAAGGTTTCTAAAACTTCTTCCAACTTACCATCCATAATTTCTGAGATATTAAACCAACTTTTATTGACTCGGTGGTCAGTAACTCTATTCTGGGGAAAATTATAGGTTCTGATTTTTTCTACTCTTTTCGCTTTGCCAATTTGGGTCCTTCTCTTCTCCGTTAATTTTGATATTTGTTTTTCTTTTTCTTGAGCCAAGAGTCTAGATCTCAGAATTTTAAGTGCCTTCTCTTTGTTTCTAGATTGTGAACGTTCTTCTTGACAACTGACAGTTAAGCCAGTTGGTAAATGGGTGATTCTAACAGCCGTCTCAACCTTTTGAACATTTTGACCACCCTTACTAGAGGCGCGAAAAGTATCAATTTTTAAATCTTCGGGATTTATTTTGATATCAATTTCAGACGCCTCTGGTAAAACAGCTACTGAAGCAGTTGAAGTATGAATTCGTCCACTTTTTTCTGTCTTAGGAATTCTTTGAACGCGATGAACACCACTCTCTGAAGAAAGTATTTCATAAACCTTCGGGCCGCTAATTCTAAAAATTATTTCTTTAAAACCACCAAGGTCTGTTCTATTAGAGCTTAAAATTTCTATTGGCCAAATGTTTCTTTCTGCA
>JBMFLE010000013.1:0-17123 GCA_049971355.1 Patescibacteria group bacterium | reverse complement strand
TTTGTTTCGACCGTATCTCTTTTGACGTTTAGCTATCTCATCAAAAGTTGGGCCGTTTTCATTGGTCTTCAGTTCTCTAAAAATTTGTTCAATTGTTAGAGAGTGCCAAGGCATAGAAAAATAATCCTAACAATCCGAATACATCCAAACGCTCCGAATTATTCGGATGGGCATTTTCGGATACCCCGACCGAAGGAGATTATACTATTCGGATGTTAGTATTGTAAAAAAATTACACTTAATACCGGCCCTAAAATGAAAATTAAAGCGATAAGATAATAAATAAATTTTGGAATAGATAAAGAATATTCAGGCTGTCGATCACCAAATCTTTGCGCCCGCTTATGTATCACAAGTAATAATATTCCTTCTACTGCCCCCAACCATAATCCTAAAAATGAAATAATTTTAATAAAATTTTGTAATCCTAACAGATAAAGTATTAAAGGAGCCGAACAAACTATTAATGTAGTTACTAATCGATTGATTTTCAAATCGTAAATGAAAATTTTTTTCAAAACCATACCCATCACTAAATATGAGGTTGCGACGGATAAAACTCCGAAAATAACCGCTAGAAAGGTGACCCCGTTGCCAAAAAGATTTTTTATTCCACTAATTGCCTCCTCTGTTGTCTGATAGCCGGTAGCGCCGACAACTGATAGAGCAAAAAATAAATAAATAACTATCGGGATAATAGTGCCGATAATAATTGCCTTTTTAATATAAAGTTTTTCTGGTCCCAGAACCTCTCTTAATTCTGGAATAGCTGAGGCGCCGCTCAGGGCATAAAAAATTACACCCCAAGGCAGAAAAAAATATTTAAAATTAATTAATTGGAAATTGCTAACTTGGAAATATGAAAAACCATAAATCACAATTATAACCATAACTAAAATTAAGAGAGCAGTCATAAAAAACTCTAAAAATGAAATTCTCTTCCAATCTAGGACAATGCCTAATGATAAAAATGCCCAAAAAATTATGATATAAAAAAGGACGCCCCGGCCTTGGTCGCCAAAAATAGTTGTTAAAAAACTTCCGCCTAATATTAAATAAACTAATTTAGAGCCCAATAAGCCAACGAGGGCTGAAATCAACAGCATTTTCTTGCCCGGCTGACCTAAATAAACTTCACCGTAACCAACAATGCGGTGAATGGCAGAGGTGCGGAGAACTATTTCGCCATAAATAAGATGGATTAATAAAACGATAAGTCCCAAAAATAAAAAATAAAAAAGGCCGACTAAAATGCCGGCCCTCATCACTACATAGGGTAAACCAAAAGTTCCGGCACCAACAATAGTGCCGACTAAAATCGCAACTGCTTCAAGAAATTTTCTACTCATGAACTATTTTAATAACTTAATTTGTTCAATCTTCCCAGTTAATTTAGCATATTCATTGTTCATCCTGTCAACAGCATTCTTCGCATTTGTGACATGAGTGGTCACCAAACCCAATACCTGACCAAGTTTTTTTGTATCTTGCTGGATAGCCAATAAAATATCTAAAATTTTCTTAGCCTCTTCTTGAATTTGTTGTCCCCTCATCCCAATCATCACAATTCGTAAAAAATAGTAAAAAGAATTTGGTGAAACAAAATAAACATTTTTTTGACGACCATAGTCATCTAAACCTTCTTTGCTTCTGATAATTTCATAATAAACTACCTCTGATGGAATATACATTATCGCAAAATCAACCGTCCCCTCTTCCGGCAAAATATATTTCTTGCTAATCTCATCAATTCTAGCCCTAACTGACTTAACGCATTCTTTAAATAATTTTTCTTGTTCCTCTTCACTCTTGGCTGATAAATATCTTTGAAAACTCTCTAAAGGAAATTTGGCATCAATCGGAATAATCCCTTCTTTAGTTTTAATAACGGCATCAACTCTTTCACCACTTCTAAATTTATATTGTAATTCAAACTGCTGACGAGAAAGATATTGCTCTAATAAATCCTGCATAACCTGTTCCCCTATTTGACCACGCATCTTTGGCGACTTTAAAAAATCTTGAAAACCTTTAATTTGGTGACCAATCTCTTTCATTCCGCCCAATTCCTGAGTAACCTGACTAATAACTTGGGCCGCTCTATCCAGTCGTTCATTAATAGCTTTAGTAGTTTCATCAATCCTCCCCTGCATCCCTTGTAAACTCTGATTGAGAATTAATAACGATTGATCACTTTTCTGTTTTTCCTCAAAACTTTTAAATCGAGAACTGACAAAATACAAAACCAGAATAAAACCAATCACCACAATAATTAATGTAATAATTGAATAAATCATACTATTCTATTTTATCACAATTTTTAGAAAATAGCAAAGCAATTAAACCAGAACCAAAACATACGGCCAGCAATATCCTTAAATCAAACCATAAAGTTACGAAGCCGGGCCGAAAATCCTCAATAATGAGTAAAAATAATAAAAATAAACCACTAATAGTAAATAAATCCGAAGATAATTTGTGCAGTAAGGGGCGAATCATATTAAATATCTCTTAATCGCTGAATAAATCTGTTAATCGTCTCTTTAAAATTGTCCAGAGTTAATGGCTCTCTCTCCAACTCTACCTCAAGGCGGTAAATTTTAATTTGAGATTGATTTCGAACCATCTCGGGAGCAGAAAGTATAAATTCTAGCTGTTGCCCATCTGAAAATTCTGGACTAATAAAAAAATCTACACTGGCTACCTTTAAATCTCCGAAATTTTTAGGCGATTGATATTGGGTGATAATATAATCCAGAGATTGTAAGGGGATTTTCGGATTCCAAGCAACTATTTTGGTTGAATCTTTAACCACTTCAGGGATAAATTCATAATAAAAGACTGCTGTTTTTCGGTCAATTGGTAGGTTGTTAACATATTGCTGAATTGTTTCAAATTTTTTCTTTCTTTGCCAAAGCGTTATCTTACCCTGAGTTAATTTATACCAATCCAAACTGTCAAAAATTTGATTTTCAATCGGCTTAAATTGAAATTGCCAACCTAATTTTTTCCGCAAACCAATTTGAAATAAAGGCTGTTTTTCATTTTGATAAAATATCTTTAATTTTACCTGCTCAAAACTACGTGATACTTTTATTTTAAAATAAACTGGTTCATTAAATATTGTTTGCCAACATCTATTTTGGTTATCAATTTCAATATCACCAACTCTTTCTTCCGGATAAAGATTAGAAATAAATTTACTCTCACGACAAAAATCTTTGGTTATTTTTAAATAGCCGCTTGGTATTAAATTCTGCCAAATTAACCAAAGAAAAAAACATAAGGCAATCAACATCAAAATTACCCGCCAAAACCAAAGAATTATTTTAACTCTGGAATTAAACATAAAACAGATCAATTATTTAGTAGCCTTATAGTGCCAAATATAAACGTCGCCTATTTTTTCTGGCGAACCTAACATCTTGTTTAGTCGCTCGAATATTTCCTCTTTTCGAAAACTATAAAGCCATTTCTCTTCGGTCATAAAATAACATTCATTTGCGCCAGTAATTTCTAATGCCTTTTCTAGATAGCGAATCGACGGATTTCTGTTCATATTTTCGAAAAGTTGAACCCGTTCTGGTTGTCGATATTCAAAATAAAGAGGAAAACTACCGGCTACGATTTGTCCGCCCGATTCGGCCTCCAGGGCTAAAAGTGGCCAAGTATTCCCTAGAACACAATAATTCTGATTTTGAACTCCTTGAAGATTAGAAAGCTTTATTTTTTTCCATAAATATTTAGCAGCCGTTAATTCGTCAGAAGTCACAGTTTGCATTTCTGGACCCGAAGCATAAGTTGTGGTCGAAAGTAGAGCTAAAAATAAAACCGCGGTGATGATTTTTGCTGTTTGTGAAAAATTTTTAAGTCTTATTAGTTGAAAAATTCCTTGGTCAAGAAAAATCATTATTAGAAAAGCAGTGAAGAAGACTAATCTTTTGTTAAAAATATGATTACCCTCCATAAAATTAATGGCAATGAATTGGTTGCCCAAAGTTATAAATAATAGAGTAAACAATAAAATTGAAATTTCTTTATTCTCCCATCTTTTACTTCTGATTATACCCCAAATTACCAGTAAACAAATTATTGGAGTTAAAATTAAATCCCAGGGCATTAATTTTAACAAAATCGCCCGGTTTAAATTTTGATTAGTTTGTGTAAATAACCAATTAAAATATTCCCTATTAGGGGGTTGAGAAGAAATATATTTGGAAAAAAGAAGGGTCTGGCTAAAATCCAAAAGTTTTTGCCCGAAGATATTTTTAATTTCTGCCCAATTTTTAAATGTATTTTTAACAGCTGTATCAGCAATTGGTAAGGAAAATAAAAATAAAATAATAAACAAAACACTTAAAACTATTAAACTAATTCTGGACAATTTATTTTTGGCACTGAAAATTTTTCTAATTAGCCAACTTAAAATTATAATCTCAAATATCAAAATAAAATAAAGAATGTAATTAAAATAACTTAATAAAATTGTGAATATTCCAGCTAAAAATATTCCTCTATTCGATTTATGAATTACTGCTTCGAAAATAAAGAATAAAGTAAACAAAAACCAAAGAAAACCGAATGTCTTGGGAATAGTAATACTGCCATATATTTGAAAGGAAGAAAAACATAACGGCAAAAAACTTAAAAGCAACAAAAAAGATTTTTTTCGAATAAAAAATTGTCCAAATTTAAAAAGTAAGAGTGGGAAAAAAATTGAATAAAATAGATAGCCTAAAAATAAATCAATCCAAAAGACATCAATTTTTAATAGCCATGACAAAGCAATGGTTAGCCCCCAGAGATTGACATAGGAATTTTTGTTGCCGACAATAAAAGCTTCGGGAATTTTAATTGGTCCTACTTGTTTCCATTTTATCGGTTCACCAAAAAGGGCTGGTGAATAAATCTTGCCCTCCATCAACCATCGCTCAGCCCCTAGGTGCCGCCACTTATCTCCGCCAAAACCTGTTTCATAGACAACAAGTAGGAAACTGTGTAAAAGCAGGGAGGTAAGTATAATAATTAATAAAATTTTCCAAATTTTTTCTTTGGAGAAAATAAAAAGACCGGCAATGAGAGCGACGCCAAACCATAAATATAAATAATATGGCCTAATTACTTCCCAAGGCGACAAAATAAAACTGCCGGTCCGCGATTTAAATAAAAACCAAAGGGCCAACAAATAACAAATAACAAATAAAAAATAGAAAATTTTAGAAATTTTAATACCCCTTTCATCTTCCAGTTCTTTCAAAGATAAATCACAACCCTGCTGCTCTCTCGATTTATTCGTAATTTGTATATTTGTATTAGATTCAAAATATTTTAAAGAATTTAATAATGAGATAATTATGGTCAAAAATAAAAGCAGGCCGAATAACCAAATTGGCGTAACTTTATAAAAAAAGATTGGCATGGCCATGCCAAAAGCAAGCAAAAAGAGCAACAAAAATAGGCCAAAGAAAAACTGTAACTCCTTCTCTAAATTTAACAATTTAGCCAAAATTTTACCCAGCAAAATCGAATTAATAAAAGCATAAATGATAAATGACAAATAATAAATAATTGGCAACTGCCACTTTTGAAAATTTAAAAACCAGCTGATTGCGCAAATAAGACTAATAAAAGTAAAAATAAAACATTTATTTTGTCTGACGACTTTAAATATAAACATAAATCTATTTTTTACTATCCTTTATTTAAAATACCGTATAATTTCTAAGTAAATTTTTGAAAAAAGAAAACTAATAGTTTCCTAACCTCGTCATCTATATCATAAATTCTATTCAAGCCAATCTGTCTACCCTCAACAAGGCCAGCCCGATCTAAAATTATACAATGTTTGGAAGTGCTTTTTAAAGAAAAATTAATTTTTTCGCTAATTTCGGAAACACTCATTGGCCCCTCTCCCAATAATAAACTTAGAATTTTAAGTCGCCTTTCGTTTCCCAAAGATTTAAAAATTTTATTGACTCTTTTAATTTCCTGTGGTTTAAACATAAAAAAATATCAATTTTTTATAGTTTAACTAGTCTACTATTCGCGCGAATAATAGACTAAAAAGTAGAGTTTGTCAATTCTTTGACAGACAATAGACCAAGAATAATTTTGTTCAACTATTTCTCTGCCAGCCCTCCCCCACTCTTGAATCAGATTCTCGTTTTCTAATAAAAATTTTATTTTCTGAGCCATGTCGTCACTATCACCTATTTTAAATAACAAACCATTAATGTTTTCTCGCACCAGTGTCCGCGGACCGGGTAAATCAGAAACAATAATTGGTTTAGTGCAAGCCATTGCTTCTAACAAAACCAAGCCGAATGCCTCTGATTTATCAATCGATGGCAAAATAAAAATATCAGATAAATTATAATAATCAGGTAGTTCTTTATCAGGAACTCGGCCAGCAAAAATTACTCGCTCGCCTATTCCTAAATTATGGGCTAATTTTTTATACTTGGGTTGCAAATTACCTTCACCAACAATCAATAATCTTAAATCTGAAATCTTTAATCTTAAATCTGCCACTGCCGATAATAAAACACTCAAGCCCTTAAAATAATGCGCCTTATCTAAACTGCCAACAAACAAAATAATTTTTTCATCAGGACTTAAATTATATTTTTTTATCAAATCTTGATTTTTTTCTCTAGGATAAAATTTATTTATATCCACACCTAAAGGAATTTCTATAAATTTTCCTGGATATTTTAGAAGAAAATTTTTGAGTCGAGAATTTTGAGCATAATCAAGAGAAGAAACGATAATCTTGTCAGCTGCTTTAACCATCAAAGGAATAAATAATAATTGATAAAAATTAAAAATTCCTCTAAAAATACCTTGGCCAACTAAATCCATTTGATACTGCACCACTAATCGTGGTGGCGTGTTCGTGGTGTTCGGATATGTTCGTTGGTTAGAATGATTTTTAAATAATTTCCAAAAAAGAACTGCTTCTGCGCCGATAAATGGCCAATGGAGATGGATGATTTCAAAATCCTTTAAATATCTCATAACCTGCGGCACAAAAGCTGCATTGCCATATTTTAAAATCGGCTTTAAGGTTGTAAGTTGTAAGTTGTCAGTTGTCAGTTTCTCCTTATTATATTCTTTATTATATTCTGGAGTAAAGACCACGACATCATGGCCGAGATTAGCCAATTCCTTGACCTGCTGATAACAAACATTTCCCATTCCGCCAGAATAAGGCGGAAAAGTTGAAACAATATGCGCAACTTTCATAGTAATAGACCTTTTGTCTCTTTAAATTTTGAAAGTCTGCCAGTTGACAGACTTTTTAGTTAAAAAATTCAATCGCCTCCTGGGTATATTTTCTCAGTTGTTCTAAATCATCAGGTTTTAAAACTTCCCGCGCTTCATTAAAATGAATTGAAATAATATCATTAAGAGATACTTTTTTAAGCAGGCTACATCCAATTTTCCTTTCCTCTCTTTCACTAAAAATAATTTTTTTATTTCTTAAAACCAAAGGTTGATAAGAAATTATCAACTCATCTTTTAAAATTTTTTTAACTTCGCCCCAAGAAATCAAACAAGTATTCACTATTTCTAAAATTTTTTCATTTCTAATCGCTACTTTTGATAGAACAGAAAAATTATGATGAGCCTTACCACCAAGAATCAAATAATTAGCTCGGATTAAATAAGATGAATCAACTTTACCAACTAATTCTTTTAAAATTTCTGGTTTAACCTTTTCTAGAAGTTGATTACCAAGCCAATAAGCCTTAACCACTTGTTTATCAAAAGGATTATCAATTCCGTTTGCTTTAGCAATCAACTGATAATAGAAAAATGGTTCTAATTTCTTAACCTCGGATTCAATTTCTTTTTCATTTTCTTTAAATAAAACAAACTTTTTCAGTTTTTCATCAATTCCCAACTCTCTTGTTTTTCGACAGCCGTAAGCATACAAAGCTGTTAGTTTTAATCCTGAATTCATAAATCCTCCTTTTTAAGGAGATCAAAGCACTTTTGGGCCATTTTTTTATTTATTTTTTTAATGATGGTATTATTTTGAACTAAAACATAGTCCCCCTTTTTAATTTTGATTAATCCGGAATTAACCCTTTGTTTATTTTTATTAAAAATGACAATTGCTTGATCGTCCTTGACAGAAATTACTTTAAAGGGAATAGTCAAGCACATACCAAAATTTTTAGGACTACAAAATTTTAACAAAATCTGTTATTTAAAGGAGAAAATAGACTTCTTATAGGAATCCAAATTTTCTAAGGCAATGCCTGTGCCTTTCGCCACACACAACATTGGTTCATCAGCTGCATAAGCTGGCACACCGGTTACTTGAGTAATTAATTTATCAATACAACGCAATAAAGCACTACCGCCACTTAAAATCATACCTTTATCCATTATATCAGCTGATAATTCTGGTGGGGTATCAAAAAGAACTGACTTAATTGCTGAAATAATTTGATTCAATTCATCTTGAATTGCCTCAACTACATCTTCAGAAGAAACAGTAATTATTCTCGGTAAGCCAGTAATCATATCACGACCACGGACATCCAGAGTTAATTTTTCTTCTAAAGGCAAAGCGGTGCCAACTTTTATCTTAACATCCTCCGCGGTTTGCTCACCAATAGCTAAATTATATTTTTTGCGGATATATTCAGTAATCGCGGCATCGAATTTATTACCAGCCACTCGAACTGAAGTTGAGGCGACAATGCCACCTAAAGAAATTACCGCTATCTCAGTTGTTCCGCCACCCATATCAACAATCATATGGCCAGAAGCTGAACCAATCGGAATATTTGCTCCAATTGCCGCAGCAATCGGTTCTTTAATAATATAAGCAGCTTTAGCGCCAGCTGCTAAAGTCGCATCAATAACTGCTCGTTTTTCAGTTGAAGTAATACCGCCTGGCACTGCTACCATAACTTCGGGCTTAAATAAATGAAAGGTGCCAATAGCTTTACTAATATAATAGCGAAGCATCGCTTCAGTTGTTTTATAATCGGCAATCACACCTTCACGCATTGGCTTACGGGCGATGATTGTATCAGGCGTTCGACCAATCATTTCCTTTGCTTCATTACCAACTGCTAAAACACTTTTATCAATAGTAGAAATTGCCACCACTGACGGCTCATTTAAAACAATACCCCTACCCGGCAAAAAAACCAGAGTTGTGGCTGTGCCAAGATCAATGCCAATTTTTTTTACAAAAAACATAAACTCTACTCCAAATTACAAATCTTCTACAAATATACAAGACTATGCACTATCTATTTTTGTCAACTAGGTAATAATTTAAATTTAAACTTCTAATTCTTAATTAGTATCTTCTCCTAAGTGAAGGACGTTTCCTTCCGGATGGCCGCCTAATTTGTTTTCTAACTGGTTTTAGCCGCGGAACATAACTTGGCTCTTTTGCTGCTCTCATGGAAAGATCAATTCTGCCATGTTCATCAATTGCTATCACTTTAACCGGCACAACATCGCCAACCTTAACAATCTCGGATGGATGCTCTATTCGATATGGCGCCATTTCCGAAACATGAACCATACCTTCATGTCCGGGCACTAACTCAACAAAGGTTCCAAAATCTAAAATTCGAGTCACTTTACCTTGAAAAACTTCACCAACCTTAATTTCGCGAACCAAATTTTTAATCCAGTCAACTGCTTTTTGCATTGCCTCTTCACTAGTTGAGGTAATGACTACTAAACCATCCTGTTCAATATCAATTGTTACTCCAGTTTTAGCAATAATATCATTAA
This sequence comes from Patescibacteria group bacterium, assembly GCA_049971355.1. GTDB lineage: Bacteria > Patescibacteriota > Patescibacteriia > UBA2591 > UBA4787 > JBMFLE01. Next base: position 7,352 of record JBMFLE010000013.1, on the reverse strand, counting down.
TTACTTTACCGCCTGGCCCGATAACAGTTCTAATTTTTTCTGGATCAATTCTAAATGAAACAATTCTCGGCGCATAAGGCGATAACTCCTTCCGCGGCTCGGCTAAAACATGATTCATTAAATCTAAAATTTGTAAACGAGCTTTTTTAGCCGCAATCAAAGCCTCTTTTATAATCTCAAAATTTAGACCATAAGTTTTAGTATCCATTTGAATGCCAGTAATTCCGTCGCCAGTACCAATAACCTTAAAATCCATGCCACCCGGACCATCTTCTAAGTCCTGTAAATCAGTGAAAATTTTCCATTTACTTATTTTTTTGCCTTTACCTGTCCCAAGCGGAATTGAGACGCTTTCTGAGGCTAAACCAATAGCCACGCCAGCCACCGGTTTTTTAATCGGCACCCCGGCATCCATTAAAGCCAGACAGGAAGCGCAAGTTGAAGCCATTGAAGTTGAACCATTAGAAGAGAGAACCTCGGAGACAACACGAATAGTATAAGGAAACGAATCTTTATCAGGAATCAAAGGTATTAAACCCTTTTCAACTAAAGCACTATGACCAGTTTCTCGCCGACCAGTCATTCTTAAGGGAGCTACTTCACCTGAACAAAATGGCGGAAAGTTATAATGATGCATAAATCTCTTGCGACCGCTTTCTTCCATCGTATCCAAATACTGCTCCATGCCTGGCGCTCCCAGAGTTACAGTCGAAAGAACCTGAGTCTCTCCACGCTGAAAAATTGCCGAACCATGAACTCTCGGTAAAATCCCAACCTGAGCAGAGATTGGTCTAATCTCATCAAGTTTTCGGCCATCAATTCTTTTCCCTTTTTCTAAAATCCCTCGACTAACTTCAGTATAAATCAATTTATTGATATAATTCATTGCTCTTTCCCTCTTTTCTTTACTAATATTTTTCTCTGTCAACAAAATATCTAAATCTTGTCTAATTTTCTCCGCCGCGCCAATTCTTTCAGCTTTTGTTCTCAGAGGTTGCTGAAATAAATATTTTTCTGCGTTGTCTCTAATAAAATTTTCAACTATTTTGACATATTCTTCTTTTTCTTTTTCTAAATTTTTAATGAGAGTCAAATTTTTAGGTTTACCAGCTTTAGCCACAATCTCCTCAAAAAACTTAATCAAAGAACCTAAGTGTTTATTGCCAAATTCTATAGCCTTGAAAATCGTCTCTTCGCTAACTTCAAAGGCCCCGGCTTCAATCATTAAAATTTGATCTTTAAAACCAGAAATAACCAAATCGAGTAGACTTTTCGCTCGGGCATTATAAGTTGGATTAAGACAAAATTCGGGTGGTTGATTAGGATCTGAAGAAGGAATTAAACCTATCCGTAGACCGGCAATTGGCCCGTCCCAGGGAATATCAGAAATTGCCACAGCCAGAATTGAAGCATAAAGAGCCACGACATCTGGGTCATTTTCTTGGTCAGTGGCTAACACCGTATTAATAATCTGAACCTCACGACGTAATTCTTGATTAAAAAGTGGCCTCAAAGAACGGTCAATAAAGCGGCCGGCTAAAATTGCCTCATCAGGCGGTCTGGTTTCTCGTTTAATAAAACGCGAACCTTTAATTTTTCCTGCCGCGTAAAATCTTTCTTCGTATTCCACGGTTAATGGGAAAAAATCAACATCTTTGTCTTGGCTGCCCATTGTTGCCGTAGCCAAAACCACTGTTTCGCCATATTGAACAACACAAGAACCATTGGCTTGTCCAGCCATTTCACCAATTTTAACAATTAATTTTCTGCCAGCAAATTGAGTTGAAAACTCCATAGGTTAATTTACTTTTTTACAATTGGTTTTTGGTTTAACCATTACTCATTTGGATTATTTGAATTGAGTTAACCTTTTGATTAAAAACCTCTTCTTATTCTTACTCAAATCGGTAAAACTGTCAGCCGATTCAATTAATTTTGCTGAAGCTGTTTCACTAAAAGCAATAACCTCAACCCGACAACCTTTATTCTCTTTTAAATAGTTAACCAAAGGCACATAATCGCCATCGCCGCTGACCAAAACAATTACATCTAATTTATCGGCTAATTTAATCGTGTCAACGGTAATTCCGACATCCCAATCAGCTTTTTTCATACCGCCAGGAAAAATTTGAAGATCTTTCATTTTTACCTCAAAACCCTGTCGATCTAAAGCCTCAAAAAAAGTTTGTTCTTCTTGACTTTTTGAACGAATAACATAAGCAATGGCACGAATCAATTGTCGATTAGCCACTGCCTCTTCTAAAATTTTGGCAAAATTAACATTTGCTCGATATAAATTTTTTGCCGAATGATACATGTTGGCCACATCAACAAAAACGCCAACACGTTGATTTTGATACTTCATACTAAAATTCTTATTGTTTTATTTTTTTCACTACTGCCTCATAGCTTTTTGGATTGGTACGCTGTAAATATTTTAAAAGCTGCCGACGCCGGGAAACTTTGCGCAATAGACCTCGACGTGAAGAAAAATCGTGTTTATGTTTTTTAAGATGTTCTGTCAACTCTTTAATTTGTTTAGTCAAAAGACCAATCTGAACCTCTACTGAACCGCTGTCAGTTTCGTGTTTTTTAAAATCATGAATAATAGATTTTTTAACTGTTTTTTTTAACATAAACTTTAAAATAATTACATTTGCTTTACTCAATAAATAATAGCATATTTAAAAATAAAAGCAACCCTATCGCCTACTTAGTTATCTAGGTTGAGGGGCGCGGTATCTTTATTTTGGTTTGCCTGAATTCAACAATTTTTAATGAATCATTTTTAAAAATTCTTCTTCATTAACAATTTTTACACCAAGTTGTTTTGCTTTTTGAAATTTTGAACCAGGATTTTTGCCAACCACCACAAAATTTGTTTTTTTACTGACGCTTTCGGAAATATCTCCACCTAATTCTCGAATTTTTTCTTTTGCCTGATCACGGGTCATTGATTCTAACTCGCCAGTTAAAACAAATTTAAGGTCAGCTAATTTTTGTTTTTTTATAGAAATTTGCGTTAATTCTATCTCTATCCCGTTCTTTTCTAATTTTTTTAAAAATTCAATATTGTTTTTATGATGAAACCAATCATAAATGCTCTGGCCGACAATTGGACCAACATCTGGAATTTTTGTTAAATCATCTAATGAAAAACTCTGAATAATTCTTAAGAATTGACTAATTCTTAATTTTTTAATTTTTATTTTTAATTTTTTAATAATTTCCTTGGCTAATAATTGAGCATTTTCTTCGCCAATATGCCGAATACCTAAAGCGTAAATCAATCTATTTAAGGGAATAATTTTACTCTTTTGAATTGCTTCAATTAAATTCTGAGCTGATTTTTCGGCAAAGCGTTCCAATGGTTCTATATCCCCTTGAGTTAAAATAAAAATGTCAGCCGCATCTTTTATTAAACCTTCCTCAATTAATTGGTCAACGATTTTGGGCCCCAAATGAACAATATCAAAAGCTTTTTTAGAAACAAAATGATAAATTCGCCGTCTTTGGGTTGCAAAACAATTTTTATTCGAACAATAATAATCAACTTCACTTTCTTTTTTATAAACTAAGGCTCCACAGATTGGACATTTTTTTGGCATTCTGAATTCTTTTTCTTTACCAGTGCGCAAATTCTTTAAAACCGAAACAATATCCGGAATAACATCACCTGCTCTTTGAACAATCACTGTGTCACCAATTTTTACTCCTAGACGTTTAATTTCATCTTCATTATGTAAAGTTGCTCGAGAAATAGTCACCCCACCAACCTGAATCGGTTCTAAAACTGCCACCGGTGTTAACTTACCGGTTCGACCAACCTGAACAATTATTTCTTTAATTTTGGTTGTTGCCTCTTTGCCGGGGAATTTGTAAGCAATCGAACCACGAGGTGTTCGCCCAACCACACCTAATTTATCAAAAAGCAAATTGTTATTAACGGTTACTACTATACCATCAATCTCATAGGGTAAAGAGTCACGAATTTTAGAAATTTTTTGATGAAAATCAATAACCTCTTCTAAATTTTTACAGTATTGATTGTTTGGGTTTTCTTTAAAACCAATTTGCTTCAAAATCTGGTGAGACTCTTGGTGGGTTTTTTGACCTAAATCAGCAATAATTTGATAGGCGTAAAAATCTAATTTCCTTGAAGCGGTAATTTTTGGATCTAACTGGCGAACCGAGCCAGCTGCCGCATTCCGTGGATTAGCAAAAAGTGACTCTCCTTTCCTTTTTTGCTCTTGATTTAATTCTTCAAAAGCCTTTTTGGTCATAAAAACCTCGCCCCTAATTTCAATTTCGGAGGGTAATTTTTTAGAAAATTCTTCCAATCTTAATCTTAACGGAACCGTTTTAATTGTTTTAATATTTTGAGTCACATCTTCACCGATAATTCCATCGCCTCTAGTTGATCCTTTATAAAAAATGCCATTTTTATAAATCAAGGACACAGCCAAGCCATCCATCTTTAATTCAACAAAGTAATCAAATTTTTCATCAGGAAATAATTTTTTAATTCTTTCTTCCCAATCGGAAATTTCCTGCTCATTAAAAGCATCTTGAAGTGAAAGCATTGGCACTCTATGCTTGACTTTCTCAAATTTTTCTAAAGGCGAACCACCAACTCTTTGAGTTGGCGAGTCTGGGGTAATAAATTCTGGATATTGCTTTTCTAAAGCAATTAATTCTCTTTTTAAAGCATCATAAGCCGCATCAGAAATCTCTGGCTTATCTAAAACATAATAAAGATAGTCATGACGTTGAATTTCTTTGCGTAATTTTTTAATTCGTTTTTTTGCTTCTCCCTTAGTCATATTTTTAATAATAGCATAAAAATTTGAAAATGAAAAGATATTGCACGACTTAATGATACACTTGACACTAGGGGGGTCGAAAATGAGGGTGAAAATAAAAAAATTTTCATGGCCGTGAAGTCAAGAGGTGGAATATGGAAGCGATCGTCGTGATATTCCACCTCTTTACCCCCACACCAATATATTGGGGCGGGAGTAAATTAGACTTACTTAAGTGTCAATTATGTCAATGAGGCTTGACAATGTCAAAAAGGAATTATTAGACATTTAACATAAAAGCTTTGACATTTCATTAGACATTGGAAATTGGGGTTTAGAAATTATACAAATGGTGTCCCATTTTTAGGGTTATGTCCAATTTTCTTTTTTAAATAAATTTTTCATTTTTAACCAAAAGTGGTTCTTTTTTTGACTTTTCCCTGGAAATATCACGGTCGTGTAAAATAAAGGAAAGGGTTATATAACAAAAGACTAACAAGTGGCTGATTGAATACAACTTTGTTCGCCCCCACAATTCTTTGGACGATTTGTCATTAATCGAGCATGCTCAAAATATCGCCAACTGTTCCTGATCTACTCATCTCGTAGGGGGTTGACAAATTTGACAAATCTGCTATTATAAAAACAAAGAATAAAGGAGGTAAAATGAATCTCGATAAAAATGCATGGTTTTCTAACAGAAAACCATGCGGCGATATAGATATAATAGTGAAGATCCTGGAGACCCTCACGAAAGCAATCGTAGAAAATCCTGGGGCCGTGAGGGTTACCAAGTCTGAAGGTAGTCGAATTCTTCTTATCGAACTCCGCGTTGTGCGTGAAGACATGGGGCGGGTTATCGGCAAAAACGGGAGAACCATCAAGACGCTGAATTGGATCGCTGAAGTTCTTTCCAGAGGCTGCGGCAAACGCGCGCAGGTTGATCTTCTGCCACCGCGCGCAGGTTGATCTTCTGCCACGTTGATCTTCTCAAAGGCAGGGGGAATTCCCCTGCCTTATCTTTTTATTTGATAAATTTGATATAATAAACTTTGTCTGAAGTGCGGACCAATGAATATCAGCCGAGCGAAGATACAAAATCATTACCGAGCACTCAGTGGCGATTGCCCAAAAACCCATTTCCGGATTTTAAAAAAAATCATTAAACACAATACTAATTACAAATGAGACACGAATTTATAAATGAACCAAATGTTGGCCATAATTAATTATTTTATTAATCAAATTTAGGGCTTGCTGAATTATTATCAATTTGACAATTGATCTTTTTAAATTAGGCAACAAAAAACATCTAACTAAAAATTTATTTTTAAAAACAACTGCCAGATAAACTTGACCGATTATCGATTTTGGATTTTTGGGATCTTGCCGAGAAAGTGTGCCGGTAATACCAATGCCAATATCAGTTCCTTTAATTTCTTTAATTGCCCGATAAGCCATAGAGACGGCTACTTCTGGACTGTAAACTGAATATTTATCAATTATTTTCTTTGGTACACCGCGCCTAATTTTTTCTTGATTTGAATAAGTAACAAATCCTCCCTTAAAAACATCAGAGGCACCGACAACATTAGTGATGGTATTGGCTAGTCCACCACCAGTGCATGATTCCATAATTGCCAAAAATAATTTTCGCTTTTTCAATCTTTTAACCAAATTTTCGGCTAAAATTTCTATCTTTTCCGGACTAATCTGCCTCTGGTGGCATTTAATAAATTTTATTTTTTTAGGGATTAATTTTAATAATTGATAAAAATTCATAGATAGTTTAATTTTTTAAAACATAAGGAATATTTTTTTTGATTTCACCAATTTTTGCTCTAGCCAAAATTCTATTTACTTTAGCGGGAGAAATTTGCCATTTCTTAACAATCATCTTTTTAGACATTTTTAGGTCCTGATAAGCAGATAAAACAACATCTGCTTCCAAATAATTAATACCCAACTCTTCTTCTGCTGATTGATTCTTCCATAAACCAGGTGAGGGCGCTTTAAGCAAAATCTCGTCCGGAATCTCTTTTATAAAACTAGCTAACTGGTAAACTTGAGTTTTCCATAAATTTCTAATTGGCTCAATCCCTGAAGCCTGATCGCCCCATAAAGTATAATAACCGAGTTCTTCTTCTGTTCTATCTTCAGTCCCAATGACAATTGCCTTAAAAACTTGAGATAAATCAAAAAGAATTTTCATTCTTTCTCTGGCCATCAAATTACCTTTACGAATTTTCAGTTCACCGCCAATAAATTTAACCAACAAACGCCAAGAAGCATCAACTGGTTTATTAATTGGAATGGTCAAAATATTTTTAAAAGGAATTTTTAAATTTTTGGCCAACCTTTCAGCGTTAATTAAACTTTCTTTATCGCTAATACCAAAATAGGGCATTCTCACGACAATTAAATTTTTGGCGCCCAAAGCTTTAACTGCTAAAACCGCAGCTAAAGCTGAATCTAGGCCGCCGGATAAACCAATCACTCCTTTTTTAAAATCTGCTTTTTGGCAATATCTTTTAATCTCTCGGCTTTTTT
>JBMFLE010000012.1:0-17956 GCA_049971355.1 Patescibacteria group bacterium | reverse complement strand
CCTCCACTTCCCCCAAATTAAATCTTCAATAAATTTATCAATCCGGAAAAAATTTTTTTTAACAATCTCCTCTGCCTTTTCTTTATCTTTTTTGGTTAAATTTTCAATTAAAATGGAAATTAAAGCTGGCTGGTTAACTGGTTGACCGATTTTGGAAACCAACCAAACAGTGTTTTTCTTACCGGTTGTCCTAAAAATTTCATCGGCAATTTTAAATGATAAAAGATTGTAAATTTTCCCTACATGAGAAACACAATTTTTGCCGGCCGAAGCTTCAGAACCAGCCACCCGGTTTAAAGGAATAACACCATTTACTCGATTGCCACGACCTACCTCGCCGGAATCACCAGAGTCAGCCGAAGTACCGGTAACTGTCAGATAGCACCCAGCCACTCCCTGACCCTTCTCATCTAAAGCATTGATCTCAAAACTGATTTTCTCGTGAAAATTCTTTTTCAAAAATTTCTCAATCGCCTTTTCCGCCAGATTTTTTTTATAAAAATAATCGCTTTCGCTTTTAACAAAACGGTCAACAAAGGCAATCGCCAAAACCAGGTGAGTTTTTTTATTTTCCCGATAACCCATAATTTTTATATCCTCGCCAGTTTCCGGATATTCCTTTTTAAAGCTTTTCGAATTTAAAAACTGCTCCAGTTTAAAAACAATTTCCTCAAGTTTTGTCATTGGCGCATAACCCACCAAGGCTGAAGTATCGTTGGCTGGTAAAATATCACCACCCCGGGCAAAAATGCCAGCTAAAGATGATGAGGCTGGTTTTATCTCATTTTGGATAATAAAATTTTTTTCATTTAAAAATCGGTATTTTTCTTTTAAAAATCGATATGTCTCCTGCCTAATAATTTTCTCTAAATCAATTTTTTTTTGACCAAACTTTTCTGTAGCTCGATCACCAATAACAAAAAGCATCGGTTTAACAATTTTTCCTCCACCAAAACGATTTTCTGCTGTCCCGGCGGCTAAAAAAGCTTTATCAAAATTAAAATGACAAATAGTACCAAATTCTTTTAAATAAATTTGTGAAATGCGAATTGAAAGTTGATCAACCACCAAGTCACAAATGGTATCAGGATGCCCTAAACCTTTTCGCTCAACAATTTCCACTGGTTGTTTGTCAATTGTTTGGTTGTTAATTTTAATATTTAAAAACATAAAAAATAAGGGAGGTGGTAAGGGTTGTTTTGACCACAAAAAAACACGCTTTCTTTCCCCCCTAAATTTTAACATAACTTTTAAAATTGACGAGAGATTTTAAGGGTATGTTTTATTTGCCTTGATTTATCTATCTTTTAATCTATTAATTTCTAGGGGACTATCCCCTGAAGCTATTTAATAATTAATTCTATCACTTTTGTTAGACCAAAATCAATTAAACCTAAAAAGGCGGCTACTATCAAACTAATACCAATCACTATTAAAGTATGATTAGTTAATTCTTTTTTGGTCGGCCAAACAACTTTTTTAAGTTCGCCCTTTGAATCTTTAATATATTGAATAATTTTATTAACCATATTCGTTTGCCTTCATTTCTTAGAGCGGTTTTAAAAATAACCTCAGTGGTCTGTATTTACAATAATAGAGAGAAATTAAATGTCAAGATTCCGTACTGTTCTAGCATGGGTTTGGATAAAACGTTTTCGTGGTTCAACATTTTTGCCCATCAATATTTCAAAAATTTCGTCAGCCGCAGCTGCATCTTCAATAGTAACCTTTTTTAAAATTCTATTTTTTGAATCCATGGTGGTAATAAAAAGTTCTTCAGGGTTCATCTCGCCCAAACCTTTATATCTCTGGATATTAATTCCTAAAACCCTTGTTTCTGGCTGACCTTCAATTCCTGCTTCCTCAGAAATTTTTTTTACTACAAAACCTTTGATAAATTTTTGGGGTGGTCTATCTTTTTTAGAATATTTTTGAATAAAAGCATCTTTTTCTTCTTCAGAATAAAAATATTTTGTTTCTTTGCCAATATTAATTCGATAAAGAGGTGGTTGGGCAATAAATAAATACCCCTGTTCAATAATTGGCCGCAAATAACGATAGAAAAATGTCAAAAGCAGAGTTCTAATATGCATACCGTCAACATCGGCATCAGACATAATAATCACTTTATGATACCGAAGATTAGAAACATCAAATTGTTCACCAATATTTGTTCCTAAAGTAATAACTAAAGATTTCAATTCTTGATTAGCTAAAATTTTATCAAGTCGAGCTCGTTCAACATTTAAAACTTTGCCTCTCAGGGGAAGAATAGCTTGAAATTGACGATCTCGTCCCATCTTACAGCTGCCGCCAGCTGAATCGCCTTCAACAATAAATAATTCGCATCGCGACGGATCGCGTGAAGAACAATCAGCTAACTTACCAGGCAGAGTTAGTCCTTCAATTGCGCCTTTTCGCAAAACTGCTTCGCGAGCGCTTTTAGCTGCCTGACGGGCTCTGGCTGAGAGAATACATTTCTCGATAATTGCTTCAGCATCACGTGGATGTTCTTCTAAAAAATTATTAAAGGCCTCAAAAAAGAGACTCTCAACAATTGGTTTAACCCCGGTGTTGCCTAATTTTGCTTTGGTTTGACCCTCAAACTGCGGCTCTTTGATTTTGACGCTAATTACCGCTGTCAACCCTTCCCTCACATCCTCACCAGTTAAATTTTCATCTTTTTCTTTAAGTAAATTATGATTCCGGGCATAACTATTCAAAGTCCGAGTTAAAGCAGTTCTGAGGCCAAGTAGATGTGTTCCACCTTCTAAAGTATTTATATTGTTAGCAAAACTAAAAATCGTCTCTTTATAATCATTTGTGTATTGGAGAGAAACTTCAACTATCACTTCCATCTTTTCTTTAGAGAGATAAAAAATATTTGGATGTCTCGGCTCATTAGTTCGATTAAGATATCTAACATACGAAACAATACCACCTTCAAAATAAAACTGATATTCATTAGTCTGATTTGGTTTTCGGTAATCAAAAACTTTTATTCTTACTCCTTTGGTTAAATAAGCCTGCTGGCGCAGATGATTTAAAATTGTCTGCCAATTAAATTCAATCTTAGGAAAAATTTCTGGATCAGGCTCAAAAGTGATAATTGTACCAGTGCCCTCGGCTTTACCAATCACCTTAACTTTAGTAATTGGTTTACCTCTTTTATATTCCTGAACCCAAATTTTACCCTCACGTTTTACCTCAGCTCTTAACCAAACTGATAAAGCATTAACCGCTGAAACACCAACGCCATGCAATCCTCCAGAAACTTTATAAACAGTTTTATCAAATTTTGCGCCGGCATGAAGTTTAGTCATCACTACTTCAAGAGCTGATTTACCTGTTGGTTTATGAAGATCAGTTGGAATACCACGGCCATTATCAGTCACCCTGACTTTATTTTCTGGTAAAAGTTCAACCATAATTTCATTACAATAACCAGCTACTGCCTCATCAATACTATTATCAACAACCTCCCAAATCAAATGATGGAGACCCTCTGGTCCAACTGAACCAATATACATTGCCGGTCGACGCCGAACCGGCTCTAAACCGTCTAAAACTGTTATCTGTTTGGCTCGATATTCCGAAGTTAATTTGTCTGGTGATTTTGGTTGATTAATTATAACTCTTGATCTATCTCTTTTGATTTTTTTGGCTATTTTCTTACTCATAGATAATAACATTATACCACTTTTTATAAAAAAAACAAGCCCCCGCACCCCCTAATTCTATTTTGACAAAAAATATTTTAGTCAATTTATTGTTTTGTTTTAGAGCATAATAATCTTATCAACAATCCTGGGTCAATATTAATAATTATTAACAATTTCAAATCTGTAAACAACCCATTATTCGCTTTGGTCATATTCTCGAGAATATGACCAAAGAAACAGATAGTAAAAACAATAAAATAATAAATAAGATAATAAAGGCGAAAAGGCGGGTAAAATACTAAATGGATTAAAACTTTAATGGTTTGGTATGAAAGCGTACCCCCAACAAGTGTATGGCGAATAATCATACCAAATTGTATAGTGTTAGAGATAATCTAAGAATTAATCTCAACACTATGCACAATGAAACTGCTAAAAAATTATTTTTGGAGGTCCGACCTCCCGAAAAAATTAAAGGGGGTCAAAAATAAAGGTGAAAACGAAAGAAATTTTATGGCCGGTAAAATCAAGAGGTGGAATATGGAAGCGATCGCCGTGATATTCCACCTCTTTACCTCCACACCAATATATTGGCGCGGAGATAAATATAAATTAGACTTACCTAAGTATCAATTATGTCAATGAGGCTTGACAGAGTAATGTCGTACTTGTCGGGTACAGAGGGTACAGTTAAGGTCAATCCATTGGCTAAATTCAAGGAGGGTGCGAGAATTAAAGAAAATGGTCGGATAATGTAATGTTATCCAACCAGTGGAGAAATAATTGAGGCTATAGTTCAGCAAATTCATTATTACAACCTTCAAAAATTAATCAGGAAATCACAAAGAGACAATCGGTCTAAAAATGGGTACTTGACATCTTTTTCAAACAAAAAACGAACGTCGAGCTCATTCTCTTCACTATTTCTAAATTCTGTAGCGTCAACAAATTGGAGCATACTCACCAATTCTTTTATTCGCTATTTTTGGTTTTGGACTATTTACTTATTCGGGCGAATAGGTAAATAGTAAAATTTAAATCAAAATCGTGCCAAATTTCAAAATTAATGATATAGTTTCGGGGGGTCCGACCTCCCGAAACTGGGGGCTTGTTTAAACCTTTTCCATCTATTTTACGACCACAACGTCATTACTTTTAGATTGACCAAAGTCAATCTAGTCGACCTTTCCTACTTTGCTAAAAGAAAGTAGAGAATAAATCCTCTAAAAGAGGTGATCCACGAGCAGCTTCCGCTACCCGTGCCTTGTTATGACTTAGCCCCTCTCATCGGTCTTACCTTATTCCCACGAACGTGGGCTTTCGGGTACTACCGACTCGCTTGGCTTGACAGGCGGTGAGTACAAGAGCTGAGAACGTATTCACCGTGGTAAGGCTGACCCACGGTTACTAGCGATTCCGGCTTCATGGGGTCGAGTTGCAGACCCCAATCCGAACTGGGACCGGCTTTGATGGGATTGGCTCCGCCTTACGGCTTAGCGCCCCTTTGTACCGGCCATTGTAACACGTGTGTAGCCCAGGGTATAAAGGCCATGCTGATTTGACGTCATCTCCACCCTCCTCCGTATCATCTACGGCAGTCTCCTTAGAGAGGCTTCCGCCAAAGCGGAAATCCAACTAAAGACAGAGGTTGCGCTCGTTTCCCCACTTAAGGGAACAGCTCACGCCACGAGCTGACGACAACCATGCAGCACCTGTATTAGGCTCCGATTTTACGGTCGGTCACTATTTCTAGTAACCTACATCCTAATATGTCAAACCCTGGTAAGGTTCTTCGCTTATCTTCGAATTGAACCACATGTTCCACCGCTTGTGCAGCTCCCCGTCTATTCCTTTGAGTTTTAGCCTTGCGGCCGTACTTCCCAGGCGGGATGCTTAACGAGTTATCTTTTTTAAACGACACTGAAAGGGTCGACACTTCCAATGTCTAGCATCCATCGTTTAGGGCGTGGACTACAAGGGTATCTACAATTTGTTATTTTCTCCTCATATCGCTATGAGGTTCGGACTATATCATTACTTCAAATGAGGTTTTGGAAGATTATAGAATCGAGAAGGATTATCATAAGAAGAAACCATCATTTCTAATACTTGCTGTTTTTCGTATTTTCGCCAAAACTTTGAATGGTCAGAAATCTTCACTCCTTTTATAAATCCAATAATTTTCGCGAACTTCCTAATATCTTTTTCGGTCTCTATTTTAATTTTATTATCCTTATCCACATTCCTTGCTTCTATTCCAAGTGAATGAAGGAGAAAAAGATAATCCAATCTTAATTGCGGATGTTTACAGGCAAGGAATACTGTTCGAATCAGCCATTTTGTTCCTCCTCGTTTTCCTCTGCGATAAGCAGGGTAAAAGCACAATCCCCCATCACAGCTAAAGGCAACTTTCAAGAATTCTTTTGTATAACCACTTTCTCTTAGTTCCGAAATAGGGAGCTGAATTTTTGGGAATTTGCCGTTTTTAAATTTTAAAGTTCGGAAATTCCCAAATTTTGTTGTCAGCCAATTCCCTATTTCTTTTGAATCAACTACTGCCCCTAGAAAACCATCTTTGGTTTTCCCTATCCGCACTCGATTTACATCTAAATTAAATACTTTCACTATACATTCTTGGAACAACTCGATTAGAGTTTCTGATTTATTAGCGAAATATATCCGCCAACTATTCACTCCTTTCGGAGAAACACAACCATCAGTAAAAAGAATACCCAACAAACTTACCGGCTCTTTATTCATTTGAAGTATCTGGCGTATAGTCTCTGAGGATCCTCTTCCACTGTTCAATAATGGAAGAGTTTCCTGCTGGTTGTCTGCACTGGAAGCATTTTTACCTCGCCCTCTAAACTCTATATTTATTTTGTTTAATAACATAGAATTTCAAGATATTCTCTCGGCTTAATTAATTTTAAACATAAAGCATAGAGGGCAGGGTAGCCCCAGATTCACAGAGTTCCCAGCATATAGCCAGATTTTCTCTTACGACTTACCTCGTAAGAGGGACCAGATACCATTTGATCCTTTTTGCTCCCCACGCTTTCGTGCCTCAGTGTCAGGGCCGTTCTAGCAAGCTGCCTTCGCTTTTGGTGTTCTTGCCGATATCAACGGATTTCACCCCTACACCGGCAATTCCGCTTGCCTCTCCCGGCCTCTAGTTTAACAGTTCTGGCTGCGGTCTTTATGTTGAGCACAAAGATTTGACAGCCAACTTATTAAACCACCTACGCACACTTTACGCCCAATAAATCCGGATAACGTTTGCACCCCACGTATTACCGCGACTGCTGGCACGTGGTTAGTAGGTGCTTATTCCTTTGGTACCTTCAGCCGAAGCTTAGTCCCAAAGAAAAGCCGTTTACACCCCGAAGGGTTTCTTCCGGCACGCGGCGTCGCTCCTTCGGCCTTTCGGCCATTGAGGAAGATCCTCTGCTGCTGCCTCCCGTAGGAGTCTGGACCGTGTCTCAGTTCCAGTGAGGCTGGTCGCGCTCTCACGCCAGCTACCCGTCATTGGCTTGGTGGGCTGTTACCTCACCAACTACCTGATGGGACATAGACCACTCGCCGAGCGGATTACTCCTTTACTAACAACTGTTTTACAGCTGTTAGACCATTGGGTATTAGCTACTCTTTCGAGCAGTTATCCCCATCTCGGCGGCATGTTATCAATGTGTTACTCTCCCGTTTGCCACTATCCCGCCCTCTAAGCCCATCACTCAACTAATGACTTGTTTGAATCAAATTATTTTGAATCAAACTACAAAAGCTTTTGTCACGAGCATAGAGGGCGGGACCGTTCGACTTGCATGCATTAGACACGCCGCCAACGTTAATCCTGAACCAGGATCAAATTCTCTAAAAAAGAGAAAAGTGCGATTGAACGTTGTGGTCGTAAAATAGATGAAAAATTTTAAAGAACATTTTAAAACAGAAAACGGATACCAACTTGTTCCGTTCTCTGCTCGTTCTATTATTTAACTTTGTTGGCTTTTTTAAGAGAAAATTTTAAAAGCAATTACAAATTAACTGCATTATTAAATAATATAAAGCTATTTTAATAATTGTCAAGTCAAAATCTGTGGAAAAATAAACCTCTTGGAAAAATTTATTTTCCTGTCTCTATAATCTTGTCTCATTTTCTTACCGGCCCCTTCGGAGATCTTTGGCTGTTTCTTCAATCGTCTTTTTCCAAAGAGTTTCGTCTTTAAAGGCTTTTTCTTCTACACCGCTCCTTATAATCTCGCCTTCTTTCGCTTTTGTTGTGCCGAAATCATCTTCTCTAACACACATTTCTACCCTCTTTCCATCTAATATGATTTCGACAAAACCTTCCTCATTGGCCGAAACCCCCAATTCTTTCATAAGCTTTAAAAATACTTTTCGGCCATCAGGAGATGTATTATATTCACGCCATTGATCTGATGTTAATTCAATTTTAGGTTTTCCCCCTATTTTTTCGGGGTTAAATCCTCTTGGTATTTCTCCCATAAATTTCAAAATTAAACATTTTAATTATTTTAACCACCGAATTTACCCCGTTTAGAAATTTGCCAAAATACGGCAAAGTGATAAAAGTTTGTTTTCTTGAAAAATAATCTTTATTCTAAGAACTTAACCAGTCAAATTTCTAACGGGGTTTATCCGAACACCACGAATATTCGGAGTGTTCGGATATTCGGAGTGTTCGGATACGTTCGGATTGTTTGGATGATTTTAATATAGTTTTAGTCAATCAAATTAGTCCCAAAAACAAATTTACTCTTAGTCCCATTTTTGGGGTTCATATCCCTTATTGATTATTTGTGTTTTGTTATTTGTTTTAGCCGCCACTCTTTAATTTTTTGATGATTCCCGGAAAGCAATACTTTTGGCACTTTCAACACTTTTATTCTACCATATTTATTTTTAATTGTCAAGACCCTTGGACGGGTATACTGTGGATACTCGATACTGGATGTTGGATACTGGATATTGGATACTGGCAAAGAAAATGATTCTTCGGCCAAGGATTCTTTTCGAATCACCCCGGGAATTAATCTCGTTACTGCGTCGACAATGACCATGGCTGGCAACTCGCCACCAGTCAAAACATAGGGTCCAATTGAAACTTTTTCATCAACAAATTTCTCTACTCGAGCGTCAACTCCTTCATAATGCCCACAAATTAAAATTAATCTATCTAATTTTGAATATTGATAAGTAATTTTTTGGTTAAACTGTTTACCCGCTGGCGTCAAAAGAATAATCCTTTGTTTTTTTATTTTTTTGTTTGTGTTCTTTATTTTAGGTTTTTTATTTTTTGTTTTAGCCAAAGCTGCGATTGCTCGCCAAATCACATCAGCTTTTAATATCATTCCCGGTCCACCACCATATGGCTTATCGTCAACAGTTCGATGTTTGTCAGTTGCCCAGTCACGCAAATTATGAATTTTAATTTTAATTAAGCCCTTGTTTTGGGCTCTTTTAATAATGGATGTAGAAAAATAATTATTAAAGATATCAGGAAAAATTGTAATTATCTCAAACTGCAAATTTTTTTTCTTTTTCTTGGTCATAAATTTATTTCAAATAATCAAAGTTGGAATTCGACCACTAACCTCATCATATTCGCGCTTATCAATAACCGGTTTCAACTCTTTTATTAGATTTTTCTCTCGAATCCCCAAACTCTTCTACCTCAAATCTAGATGCTGAACTTCCACTAACTTGGCAAACTCTTGTCCTAATTGGAATTCAAAACTTTCCGTATTTAAAATGTAACATCAATTGCTAAATAATCAAGAATCGCCTCGCCGAAGCGAAACGATTCTTAAATCTCTTCGAAGAGAACAAAATTCTATAATTTTAAGTCCTCTTCAGCGCTAGCTGCCTTACTTGACGCTCGACCGCCTTCTGGTTCTTCAATCTTTAAATTGACTCTGGCTTTATTTCTTAAGCCAACAAGTCGCAATAAAGATCGAATTAGCCGAGCAGTCGCGCCACCGCGACCAATAATTTGACCCATATCAGCTGGATTGACTTTTAATGAGAGTAAAACTCCCATCTCATCAACAGTGCGGGTCACCTTAACATCATCAGGATGTTCAACCAGCGCTTTAACTAAATTCTCTAAGAACTCTTGATCTTTTGCTTTTGCAGCCATAATCGTTAATCTTACTTGACGTTTTGCCTGGGTAGCAAATACGTCAATTAATAACTTACCAAATTAAATACCCAGTCTAACGACCTTTTGCTTCAATAATGTCCGAATTCAGCAAAGACAACTTAATTGAATTCAGACTATCTAGACTGGTCATTACATATATATCATAGCAAATTTTAAAAAACTGTCAACCCCTTTTCACAGCAACAATTTATCATTTATTTTCCTCAGTCGGAACATTGGGAGGAGTCTCTGTTTTAGATTCAGCTGCAACTTTAATTTCAGTCTTAACTTCCTTTTTTGCCCCACCTGTTTTTTCCTCTTTCTGACGATGCTCTTTAGTTACTTTCCTCTTTTCACCCTTAATAATCTCTTGATTTATTAATAAATTATTTACTGAATCAGTCATTTGCGCGCCTTTTGAAATCCAATAGAGAATTCTCTCTTTTTTAAATTCACCTTTTTTTGTTCGCGGATTCCAATAACCTAAATCTTCCAAAAAATCACCAAAAGGATCTTTGGACTTCTCTTGGATAATCAACCTGAAAAATGGTTGATTTTTTTTACCTCGTCTGGCGAGTTTGATAGTCAACATATGTGCGAATTGCTAAAATATGATGCGAATATGCTAAATGTGATGCGAATATTCGCAATTCGTAGATTGGCATATCATTCGTAGATTAGCATCGTGTGTGTAGATTAGCATCTTTAAATTAAATGTCAAGGCGAACAAACCTTCTTGGTCCAACTTGAACAATCATCCCCTGATGAACTATAATTTCTTTCTGCCAATCATCGATAACTTTCCCATCAATTTTCACCCCGCCTTGTTCAACCAATCGACGAGCCTGAGATTTGCTTGGGGTTAATTTCGTCTCCACTAATAAATCAATTATCCTATACTTTTGACTTTTGACTTTTGACTTTTGCATTTCTGTTGGCATTTCTCTTTTTTTAAAAACCTTCTCAAACCCTTTTTCTGCCTCGTTAGCCGCATTTTCGCCATGATAAATTTTAACAATTTCAAAAGCCAATTTGGCTTTAAAGTCTCTCGGGTTAGCTCCCTGCTTCATTTCTCTTTCTGCTTTCTTAATTTCTTCTATCGGTACTTTGGTACAAAGTTCAAAATATGGCAAAATCATCTCATCACGCATAGACATTAATTTGCCATACATTTCATTCGGCGGATCGACAATATTAACTACATTACCCCAACTGGTACTCATCTTCTGACCATCTAAGCCCTCCAACATTTTCAAAGTAATAATATCTTGAACCGGCTGACCAAAAAATTCTTGAATCTTGCGACCAGCCAAAAGATTAAATAATTGATCGCTGCCGCCAATTTCTAAATCAGCCTTAACCATTACAGAGTCATAACCCTGAAACAAAGGATAGGTCAATTCATGTAGACCGATTTCTTTGCCTTGCTCCCAACGTTCTTTAAAATTGCGGCGCTGAATCATTTGTTGAGCGGTAAATTTCATTGCCAGATTCAATAGATCTTTAGCTGATAATTTTTTGTGCCATTCGCTATTGTAATGTAACTCGGTTTTTTTAAGATTCAAAATTTTACCAATCTGCTGAGTGTAATTTTTTAAATTTTCCTTGACTTCTTTTTCTGATAAAATCCGACGCGTTGCCAATTTATCAGAAGCATCGCCAATTTGAGCTGTGTAATCTCCAATAATTAAAACAATCTGATGGCCCAACTCCTGGAACTCTCTTAATTTCCAAAATTGAGTTGCCCGGCCAAGATGAATCTTTGGCCCGGTTGGATCAATTCCATGTTTAATTCTAAGCCTTTCGCCTGATAATAAGCGTTTTTCTAAATGCTGACGATCAATTATCTCCTCTACTCCGCGAGTTAAAATTTGTTTAATTTGCTGATAATTAATTTTAGTCATACAAATATAAATATACTATAGTTAAAATCCCTGACAAGTCAACTCCAACTCCATTTTTTACCACAAATCAAATCCAACCTGTGGATAACTTCTAAAATCTTCAAAGATTTCAAACCACTTTCTCATTTTATCCAAAGTCATTTTAATAATATGTGATATGTTCGTGCGAACATAGTACATAACTAAAAACCCTGTTTAGGGACTCTATTTAGAAAATATAAAAGCCCCCCAGCTCATGGCTTACACTAGACAAGCCAGCCCAACCATGACTTTCCGGCTACTTCCCGGATAGGAGGGATTTCCGGTTTTGCCACTGAGGGGCAAAAATCGAAGTTTATATAAAGATAACAAATTTTTTAAAATTTGTCAAGAGAAAAATTGTGGATAAATTAGGTATTATTAACAACTAAAATTTCAATTTCAACCTCTCAGCCATATTTCGGGTAACAACATTTTTTATAATTGGCAGCGAGGTCGCAGTGAAAATTTATTTTCAATTGCGACTGAGCGAACCAATTTCAAGCGCTGTCACGCTCCATGACAGCGCTTATATTTTTTCCCACTTCCGCATGGACAAGGGTCATTGCGACCGACCTTTTTCTTGTTATCGGTTATTGGCTTTATGCCATTTGTCGTTTTACTGGGCCCTGATAGTTTTATTTCTCTCGGCTGTTCTGTCTTAACTCTTTCAATTAACCCAACTTTATAAATAGTATAAACAACCTGTCTTTCAATCGCGACCAAAAGCTCATTAAATTTAAGATAAGACTCCTTTTTGTATTCTATCAAAGGATCGCGCTGGCCGTAAGCCCGCAAACCAATTCCACTTCTTAAATTTTCCATAATTTCCAAATGAGAAAGCCAATAGTGGTCAATACTTTGAAGAAGAATCAATCTTTCAATTTTTTCCATTAAATTTATCTCCCCTATTTTTTTCTCAGTTTCTAAAATTCTTTTCTCTAAATCGTTATAAGCTAAATTAGCTAATTCGATTAAATATTTAATAATTCTATCGCGAGCGTAAACATCAGCAATGTGAGTTCCGGCTTGTTCTCTTAAATCTTCCATTGTTTGCTCTAAATCTGTTGGACAAGGAAAAATTGTCCGCATCACTTCAACAATTTCTTTTAAATCCCACTTTTCTTGGGCATCACCAACGGTGTGAAAAGAGACAACTCTTTCAATCTCACCGCTAATCATATCAAAAATTAAAGAACGGAGTTGAGTGTGGTCAGCAATTAAAATCTCTCTTCGTTTGCGATAAATTGTTTCACGCTGTTTATTCAAAACATCATCGTAATCCAATAAATGTTTTCTGAGGTCAAAATTCATTCCTTCAACTTTTTTCTGGGCTGATTCAATAGCCCGAGAAATTAAATTATTTTCAATCGGTAAATTTTCCGGCATTTTAAAACTAGTCATTAAATTTTTTAATCTTTCACCGCCAAAAATTCTCATTAAATCATCTTCCAAAGAAATAAAAAATTGACTTGAACCAGGGTCGCCTTGTCGACCAGATCGACCGCGCAATTGATTGTCAATTCGCCGGGCTTCGTGTCTTTCAGTACCAATAACATGTAAACCTCCGAGTTCAATTACCTTTTTCTGTTCTTCTAAATCAGGGGGGTTGCCACCCAAAATAATATCAACACCCCGACCAGCCATATTGGTAGCTACTGTCACCGCGCCCAGTTTTCCGGCCTGAGCAATAATTTGACCCTCTTTTTCATGATTTTTAGCGTTTAAAACCTGATGAGGTATACCATTAAGTTCTAAAAGACGACTCAATTTTTCATTTTTCTCAATCGAAACTGTACCAACCAAAACCGGCTGACCCTTCTGATGACGTTGTTTTATTTCCTCGACTACTGCTTGCCACCTTGCTTCTTCAGTTTGATAAATTTTATCAGGCAAATCAATTCTAATTAATGGCCTATTGGTCGGAATAACAATCACATCCAGATTATAAATTTTGCCAAACTCTTCGGCTTCAGTGGCAGCTGTGCCGGTCATCCCAGCCAATTTCTGATACATTCGAAAATAATTTTGAAAAGTGATAGTGGCTAAAGTTCGCGACTCTTGCTTGACTTCCACGCCCTCTTTGGCCTCAATTGCCTGATGTAGACCTTCTGAATAACGGCGGCCGGGCATTAGACGGCCAGTAAATTCATCAACAATAATAATTTCACCATCTTTAACTACATAATCACGGTCTTTTTGAAAAAGAGTTTCGGCTCGCAAAGCAGCCTCAATATGATGAACTAAAGAAAAATTAGCTGTTTGCCAGGGATCAACTCCCAACCATTGGACCATTTTTTCTTGACCCTTTTCGGTTAAAGCAACTGACTTCATTTTTTCGTCAATATTATAATCTTCACCTACTTTAAGTCGTTTTACTAAAGCCGCTAGCTTAAAATATAAATCGGTTGATTCTTCGGCTGGACCAGAAATAATCAAAGGAGTTCTTGCCTCATCAATGAGAATTGAGTCAACCTCATCAATAATGGCATAATTAAATTCCCGCTGAACCTTTTGGCTGAGATCATAAACCAAATTATCGCGCAAATAATCAAAGCCAAATTCGTTGTTGGTGCCGTAGATAACATCACACCGATAAGCTTCTTTCCTGGAAACCGGCCTGAGATAATCCTCAATAACTTTGAACCCTCCGATTAAATCCCGTTCCTTATCTTTTTCGTCAATTTTGAATTTTAAATTGTCATTTTGAATTTTGCCCCCCACCTTTTTATAAAAGGTGGGGAGGTGAATTTCTTTCTGGTATTCTGGATCATAAATGTAGGCTGCATCATGCACTATGCATCCGACTGAAAGACCTAAAAGGTGGTAGATTTGTCCCATCCAAACCGTATCTCTTTTAGCCAAATAATCATTAACTGTGACAATATGAACACCCTTGCCATTTAAAGCATTTAAGTAAGCCGGCAAAGTGGCGACTAAAGTTTTACCTTCACCAGTTTTCATTTCAGCGATTTTACCTTGATGAAGAACAATTCCACCAATTAACTGAACATCAAAATGTCTCTGGTTTAGTGTTCTTTTAGCTGCCTCCCTGACCAAAGCAAAAGCTTCGGGTAAAATCTCATCAAGAGTCTCGCCCCTTTTTAGCCTTTCTTTAAATTCAACTGTCTTTTCTTTTAATTTTTCATTAGAAAATTTCTCGAATTCTTTTTCGAGTGAATTTATCTTATCAACCAATGGTTGAATTTTCTTTAGATATTTCTCATTGGCATTGCCAAAAATTTTAGTTATAAATGACATAATTAGTTATTAACCCATTAACTAATTTTAATTATTTTTTAAAAAAAATAGTACTGTAGACCGGTCTATAGTACTGTTTTATTCCCACCTTTGTTTTCTATAAAAATCCCTGGCTTCTTCCCAATCAGATTTAATTTCCTTTTTGGCTTCAAAATAATCTCCAAGTTCATCAATAATATTCCAAAATAAAAAATGTAAAGGATATCTTCGTTTAAGAGCCCCAACGTTTGGTTTTTCATATCTTCTTAAAATTTTTCTTCCCCTCATTATTTCTTTTATTTTTCTCTTCCTTCTTTTTTCTAAAATTCTTTTTATTGCCAACCTGCAACCATCTCCTTTTCTATTCAGAACTTTCTGAACATTAGTAATCTTTGCTTTACTTACTTTTAGTAAATTTACTATCTCCTCATAAGAAAAACCTAACACCAAAAGAATGGCCACATCAATCCTTCTCATTAAATTCCCAATTTCGTTTGGATCTAATAAGTCATTCAAAAATAATCTAACTTCACTTCGGTTTTTTAAGGAAGCAATAATATTATAGAATTCTCCGATTAATCTGATCCGTTCTTTTTGAGGTAATTTATGAAGAGAGAAATTCATACTAATTATTAACCTAACACAAATTAAATTAAAAGTAAATAGTACTGTAGACCGGTCTACCGTATTATTTGACATGAAATTTTTAGGAATGTTTACTTATACAAGCTAAATTTTTTCTTTAATATGTTTTGGTAAAATTCCAGATGCCAGATGAATTTCCGGAAAGTAATATTTTGTAAAGTAATATTTTGTTTTGAGGTTTAATTTTTGGTATTTTTCTTTTACTTCTTTAAAACTAACTTTCTCAAAATCAATTTTTTGAGCCGCAGGTAAAATTCGATCTAAATCTTCGCCTCTGGACAATCGTTTTTTGGGGTCCGAAGTTTTTCAAACAATTGATTATTAGACAATTTCTCAAATTTAGATTCTAACCGATTAATTTCATCCACTATCGGCTGAATTTTTCGAAGATACCTGGCGTTAGGATCGCCAAAAATTTTAGAAAATAAAGACATATGGTAGTTAGTTTTATCAAATTTTAAACAAAAAGCAAGCGCGAAAGCCAAGCTTCCAAATACCTCTTTTAGTCTAACTGGCTAAATTTTAACTCATTCCCTAGAAATAAAAAATGGACTAAATTTTAGCCATTTTAATCAAATTCACCCCCTAACCCTCTTGCCAAATTTTAGAAATCTAATTTAACCCGCCGAGTTGGCGGACTATTTTTTTTATTCTGGTAATACAGCCCTTCAAATTAAGAACGATATCATCCTCCAGTAAACGAATAACAATCCAACCGTGCCGGCGGAGAAAGGTGTCTTTTATTTTATCTTTTCTTTTCTGACTCGGATTAGAATGGGCCTTCTTATTGTCGCACTCAATGGCGATCTTCCCCTTTTTGCAAAAGACAGCAAAATCAAGACGATATCGTTTTTTGCCAGAAAGACGATATTGGGCAACTACTTTGATGTTAGCACGCCTCAAACCATCTTCGACAATTTGCTCAGTCGGAACAACATTATAAAGTTGTAAAATGTTTTTTGACTTCAATAAATGATTTAAAGTGGTAAAACCAAAAGAAATACGACGCGGTATTATATTCCTAATCGGCCGGGGTAGTCTTTTGATTTGACTAACTTGAATTTGAAAATAATTATCGCCAGCCTTGGGATGGTTTAACTCATCTGGCAATAAATCACTCCTTTTGATAGTTCTACAATTTAAAATTCGAGCGTAATATCGAATACATTTTCCTTGGCGGCCGAAAGAGATTGGCTGATAAAAAGCAAGATATTCAAATTGTCGCTTTGGTGCGTATTTCGTCGGAACTCGATACCAACCTTTGGTTAAAAGAATATCAAGATCGCGTTTATTTTTCAGCACGCCAACTAAAACAATTTCATTCTTTGTCTGATTTTTAACCATATTTCTAACAATTAAAACAATAAAAAATTACTTTAAAACAATCTTCTGGCCATCAAAAACAGCGATTAATTTATAATCGGGAAATTCTGTTTGTAGTTTTTTTATTTTAATATCTCTCGGAAACATTGATAAGCCAAGATGGACGAGATAAATTAAACGTTTTTTAGGAAATAATTTTCTCTTCCTTAAATCTTTTAAAAAATTAGTAATTGATTTTTGGCCAGTTAAATAGCCGCGGTGTAAAATATTTTTTCGAAAACAAGAGGCGCCTAAAAAATAATAATCTGTATTCTTAAATGGAGAAAAATTAAAGGGACTGAAATAATCCGGCAACCAAATAAAAGAAGTGCTGCCGAAAATAATTTTATAACCATAGGTGATGGAAGTGGTTGAATGATGGACTAAAAACGGTTCAATTTTAGTTCGGCCGATTTTTGTCTTCTTCTTTAAAAATAAATAATTTCTATCCTTTGGCAAAATTTTCAAAAAACTTTTCGACGGCAGACAAAATATAATTTTCTTGGGATAAGTTTTAATTTGACCATAATGGTCTTGATGTAAATGAGTAATCAATAAATAATCAATTTTCCTTTTATCCCACTTATTGCCAGCATCAATTTGAAATCTGGCATCAGTTTGAAAAAAGACAGAAGTGAATTTTTTAATTCCTTTAGTTTTAAAAGGCGCTGACCAATTCGCCGCCGCGCCCAAAATTTCCGCTTTGATCATTAATGAATATTTTTAAATTACAACCAATTTGCTATTCGGACATAAACCCCAAAATCAAACTTACTCTTGGCCCCATTTTGGGGGTTATGTCCGTTAGTGTGATTATATTTTAACATAAAATAAGATAATAGGAAAGTCTTTATATCTTTAAATTTTGTTATTGTAATATTGCTATATATAAATTGTACTATCTAACCAATTCGGTAACGAAATGATTAGATGTTAAATTAATTTCCTCAATTTGACCTTGA
>JBMFLE010000011.1:0-17962 GCA_049971355.1 Patescibacteria group bacterium | reverse complement strand
CGTGCTACCCATAAATAAAGAATATCGCGAGCCGTCGAAAGAAGATTCGTCGGATAAAATTTTTCTAAATCAGACTTTTTTGGGGGATTACCCGCCGTAGCCTTGGCGGAGGCGGGCCAACCAAGAGTAGCAAACGGCCAGAGGGCCGAAGAAAACCAAGTGTCTAGCACATCTTCTGATTGTTTAAATTCAGTTGCGCCGCAACGAGGACATTTTTTCGGTTTTTCAATAGAAACGACAGAACACTCAGTTTTTGATCTCAAATTACCATTTTGGCAAAACCAAACTGGTAATCTATGTCCCCACCATAATTGTCTGGAAATACACCAATCCTCAATATTTTCCAACCAATCTAAATAAACCTTTTTATATCTTTCGGGAATAATTTTAATTTTGCCCTTTTTAACTACTTCAGCAGCCGGCTTGGCTAATTTATCCATTTTAACAAACCATTGAATAGAAATTTGTGGTTCAATTGGCGTACCGCATCTATCGCAAAGAGAAATTTGATGAAGATAATCTTCCTCTTTTTCTAAAAGATCTAAAGACTTTAATTCTTCGATAATTTTTTGCCGCGCTTCTTTAACTGATAAACTCGCATACTTGCCTGCTTCCTGAGTCATTTTTGCTTCAGGACCAATCACATTAATAATTTCTAATTTATTTTCTTTGCCAATTTTCCAATCAACCATATCATGGGCTGGTGTAATTTTCACTACGCCAGTACCAAAGTTTGGATCAACTAAATGATGAGCAATGATTGGAATTTCTCGATTCATAATCGGTAAAATTACTTTTTGGCCAATCAAATCTTTATATCTTTCATCTTTTGGATTAACAGCTATGGCTGTATCTCCCAACATTGTTTCTGGACGAGTGGTCGCCACCACAATAAATTGATCTTTGATTTTGGATCGTGGATACTTGATATACCATAACTTGCTTTTTTCTTCCTGATATTTAATTTCAATGTCAGAAATGGCGGTTGAACACCTTGGGCACCAATTAACAATCCGTGGTCCACGATAAATATAACCTTTTTTGTAATAATGAATAAAAGCGGTCTGAACGGCTCTGATATAGTCCTTATCCATAGTAAATCTTGTTCGGGACCAATCACAGGAACAGCCGAGTCTTTTTAATTGTTCTAAAATTAAATTGCCGTATTTTTCCTTCCATTGCCAGACTCTTTCCAAAAATTTTTCTCGGCCCAATTGTTGGCGAGTCAATCCTTCTTTAGATAACTCTTTTTCCACCACATTTTGGGTAGCAATGCCAGCGTGGTCGATCCCTGGTACCCAAAGAGTTTTTTTTATTTTCATTCTATAAAAACGAACTAGAATATCTTGAATAGTCGCATTTAAAGCATGTCCTATATGGAGATTACTGGTTATATTTGGGGGCGGAATTACTACAGAGAAGTATTTTCCTCCTCGAGAAGGCAGTTTTTCTGGAGAAAAAAAACCAGATTTTAGCCAGTTTTTATAAATTTTATATTCATACTTTTGTGGGTCGTAAGATTTCTCCATATTATTTAGATTATAAACTAAAAACTAACCAGATCTTCGTTGATTTGGTGAAGGGAAATTATGTAATTACAAAGATATTAGCAGGATACACCCTCGCCACAGCTAACATCTACACGTCTGGCGACTTTTGGCTTATCTACCTTTACCTTTATTTGTTGAATGTGAGGTAATTTTAATTCAGCATTTTTGGTTCTTTTCATAATAAATAAGTTTAAATGAGTTTTAATACAGATTGGTAAAGACCTTTATTATAGTTAAGCATATTTAGCCGTGCTTGTCAAGTTGTTGTTTGTGGCGTTGAGATCGATGGTTAGTCTAAATACAAAAGTTTTTATTCTTATAAAGAATAAAAAGTAAAGTATTTTCTAAAGATTTACATATTTAGCGCGGAGGTAAGCATATTTACAAAAATAACTTACCATTTTTGTAGAGATGCCTGTATTTAATTTAGCTCGAACAGGGCATTGGTCACAAATATGTCTTATTTTACAGTTATTGCATTTGTAATTTTTAGGGGCTAGCCGAGATCTCATTTTAGAAAAATATTTATAAAATATTTTTCTAAAAGATTTATTTCGGATATTAAGACCGCTATGCATAAGAGTGCAGAAGCTCAAATCGGCGAATGGATTTAAATGAAATGTATGAAGTCCACCATTACAATAGTATAAATATTTTTTTCTTTTTTCCATCTCTTTTTTCCGCTCCTTACTTGATTTTTTCCATTTTTTTCTGTATTCCTTGGTGGCCATTTCTATCTCTACGCCTTTACTTATTGAGATTCTATGTTTAAAAGGGTCTTTAGCCCCATCTAATTTAGCATCGATTACAGTAGAAAATCTGAAAGGGGTTTTGAATTTTTTAGATATTTTTTTAATAGCATAAAACTCATGTAAATTTTCTTTCATAACAACCACTTTTAATCCCAGAGGAACTCTTCTTTCTTTTAATAATTTAATTCCGTTGAGACATTTTTTAAAAGAGCCAGAAATGCCGGTTATTTTTTCATATGTTTTTGCAGTGGCTCCGTATAAAGTGATTTCTATAAAAAGGGGCCTCCATCTTTGAAGATAATCTGCTATTTGACGAGTAATGAGCGTGCCATTTGTGTAAATAGAAGGAATAATTCCTAATTTTTTAGTAAAGGTATAAATATCTAAAAAATCCTTTCGTATAAAAGGCTCCCCGCCGGTAAATACAATTTCTAAGCATCCTTCTTTAGCGACTGTTTGTAAAAAGGCTTTAATCTCGAGGAGGGATAATTCTTTTTGTGAATTAGTGTATTTTTTATTTTTTGGGATATAACAATGAACACATCGAAGATTACATCTATAAGTAGGCTCTATCACTCCGAAGAGGGGGATAGATTTATTTTCGTTTGCTTGAGAGAGAAGGGTTTTGAGTTGTTTATAGTCCATTTTTATTTTTTAGAATTGATAGCTCCAATTTCTTGGAGATTTTTAATAAATTTTAAAATCGCCGACCTGCCCTTTTTAGAAGTTCGGTTGGAATTAGAAATCTTTTTAGAATATAAAATACTTTTTACAATTTTATTAGAATCTTTTTTACCATTTATAAGGCACCAAACTCTAAAAGCCATCTCATCTATTTGAAAAATTTTGTAGGGATTGAGCGTTGAGATCAAGATTCTTGTGGAACCGATTTTCCGCGTGACAAAAAATGGATTTTTATAATATGTTTTATTCTCCGAAGCCATATTTATCGTTGTAAAATATTTATGATTCGTTCGTTTTTCTTTTTGCCCATTTTTATTTTAATAGTAATTGTATTTTTTGGCAAAATGCTTTTAACTCGGTCAGCCCATTCAATAACTGTAATTGTATTTGATTGACATAGCCAATCTTTCAAGCCAATATCAATCAAATCTCGTCCACTTTCTAATCGATAAGCATCGACATGAATAAAAGATTTAATCTTAAATCTTAAATCTTTAATCTTATAAACTTTCATCAAAACAAAAGTCGGGCTGGTGATGGTTTTTTTAATACCCAAGCCAGCGGCTACTCCTTTAATGAGTACGGTCTTACCTGCCCCTAACTCACCGATTAAACCAACTACTTTGCCGCCTTTAAACTGTTTGGCCAGCTTTTTGCCTAAATTAAAAGTTTGTTTCTCCGAATGGCTGATAATTTTCAACATAACCACACTATATCAAATAATTGCCTTTGATCAACCCTGCACGACCTGATGATACACTTCACACTAAAGGGGGTTAAAAATTACCTTATCAAGGTTTAACCCTAGCAACTAATTAATCAAAAGGGTCGACTTAAAAATCTATAAATTAGATCTAGTTAAGTGTCAATTATGTCAATGAAACTTGACACCCCTTTATTCACCTGAACTTTTGACAACTTTTACAATTATGTTATAATGTTTCCAAACCTTCAGTTAGGAGGAAACCAGATAAAGACAAACAAAGTAAGTGCTTATTTAGCTTAATATTTAAGATTATTTATGCCTGAATTATCCACAGCCACAAAAAAACTTATTTCTCAATATCAAGAATGGTATCAGGCCTTACAGCCCAAAGAGGGGGTTCTTACTATTAGTGTCGATGAAGTGATTAGCAAAATAGCCACTTTTTACGAAAAAATCAGAGAAATAGTGGACTGGCAAGAGCAACATTTAATGCGCCGGATTGCTATTGAAAGAAAAATAAAAAGAAGATTATTTTTAAAGGAAGGGGGTGAAAATTTGGCTGAGCCGCTTATTTTAGAATTAATCCGCGGCGGACTTTTCGCTAATAACCGCATTGAAAGATCAAAAATTGACAAGGCCCAAAAATTACTAAATAAATACACCTATATTTTAAATAACGCGCCTGCCTCAGACCGCAAAATTCGAGGTCAACTTTATGTTGAATTAACTGAAATCGCTTCCTGCGAAATCGAAGAAACTTTAGATCCCGCTTTTTATTTAAGAGAAAATGCTTTGATTGAATTTATGAACGACTTAATGCGGCAAAAAATTATTGTTGGCAAAAGAGCTCAAAAAATTACCGGCATTACTGAAGAAGAAAAAAATATTCAAATTTATGTCGCCACCCAACAGGCCTTGTTTAAATTAGATAGACAAACAATTAGCTATAACCTTTTAAAATATTTTTATCCCGATTGGTTAAATCTCGCTCCAGAAAATTATGCCATTGTCGCTCAACATATTTGCGAAATTTTCAACAAGATAGATGATATCCTTTCTCATCCTCTGGCTCCCAAATTTTATAAAATTTGCGAAAGATACGATACACCATATTTACTTTTAGGGGACGTTCTGAGCGAAGATCCAATGGGGGCTGAAGAAAAAATATCAGAACCGGAAAATTTAGAAAAACTAATCAGAAAAGCCTACAACAAAAGATTAAACACACTTAGTAAAAGAATCAATCGCTCGGCTCTCTATAGTACGATTTCCATATTCTTAAGTAATGTTTTTTCTCTTTATCTTTTAGAATTCCCTTTTGCTTTATACGTAATGGGTCATATTAACACTTTAGCGGCTATTTTAGATGTCGTTGGTCCCACTTTTCTGATGTTTTTGGTGGCTATCACTGTAAAAAAACCTTCAATGAAAAATCTTAAACTGGTCGTTGAAGAAGTTAAAAAAATTGTTTATCAAGGCGAAACAAAAGATATTTACGAAGCCGAATTATATCCGAAAAGGGGAATTATTTTCAGGATTTTAAGTTATTTTCTCTATACTTTGGCGACTTTAATTTGTTTGGGAATTCTGGGTTATATTTTCTACCTATTAAAGTATCCTCCTCTGTCCTGTCTGCTTTTGTTCATCTTTACTTCTTTGATTATATTTACAGGATTAAAAATCAGGGAAAGAGCCAGAGAATTAGATATAACTGAAAAGAAGGACACTGTTTGGGGATTTCTTTTTGATCCTCTGGCTCTGCCGATGGTCAGAATCGGCAAATGGCTGTCTGACCATTGGCGAAAAATTAATATTGTCAGCGTGTTTTTTGTCTTCCTCTTAGACGCGCCGATTTTTCTATTTATTGAATTTTTAGAATATTGGCGGCATTTCCTAAAAGAAAAAAAAGAAGATATTTACTAACATTGATTAGACTGTTCGCCTCAAACATCAACTATTTTGACAATTTAAATATCTTGTCTCAAGCTTTTCAAAAATGCGAACTCAATAATCAATAGAGGACTATTTTGGTGGTCAGGACCAAATTGGCCTTTGAGCTTATGAAACGGATAAAAAATTGACTAAAAAGATGAAGAAAGTTCCTGATTTTTACTCTCTAAGAAATTTCTAAATTTGGGTTGACCTCTATCTCTCGCCATTCATCTTTTAATTTTTTTCTTTGAGTAGAATTTAATTTTAGCCATTGAAAATAAGAAGCAATGGCAATCATAGCCGCATTATCAGTGCAAAGATTTTTCGGTGGAACCAAAAAATTTAGTTTTAAGTTTTTAGTTTTAAGTTCTAATTTTCTTCTTAATTCGCTGTTTGCCGCTACTCCGCCGCAAAGAATTACTGTTTTAGCACCGGTATCTCTGGCCGCTCGAATTGTTTTGCTAATTAAAACATCAATCACTGCCTGTTGAACTTCAGCACAAATAGCCGAAATAAATTGTTTTCTCTTTGACCGCACTTTTTGCGGCAATTTTTTTAATTTTTGACTGATTTCCTTTTTGCTACCCGCTAATTCTGATTTAAAATTTTTAAGAGTGTAGAGGACAGCTGTTTTTAGGCCCGAAAAACTGAAATTGTAATCTTTTGTCTTTATCATCGGCCTTGGTAATTTAATTAATGACAATTGATTATTAATCATTGATAATTGGGCTTGGGCAGCAATGGCCGGACCACCCGGATAACCAATCTCTAAAAGTTTGGCCACTTTATCAAAGCATTCACCAACCGCATCATCAAGGGTTTGACCGATTTTTTGAAATTGATAATGGTTGCGCATTAAAATTAATTCTGTATGTCCGCCGGAAACAACTAAACAAATAGCTGGGAACGACTGATTATTAATCATTGATAATTGATTATTGATAAAAGCAGCGTAGATATGGCCGATTAAATGATTGATTGGCAACAATGGCTTTTGCCAGACATAAGCCAAAACTTTAGCTGTTTCAACTCCGACTAAAAGTGAGGTAATTAAACCAGGGCCATTGGTTACAGCCACTAACTGGATACTAGATTCTGGATTCTTGATACCAGATTTAACTATGGACTCGTTGATGATTGGGATAATTTTTTCAATATGGGCCCGCGCCGCCACTTCTGGGACAATACCGCCATACTGACGATGAATATCTACTTGCGAAGCAACCACATTACTTCTAATTTCTAATTTCTTATTTCTAATTTCTAAAATAGAGGCGGCGGTCTCATCACATGAAGTCTCAATACCAAGAATAATAAATTCTTTTTTGTTGTTCATAAAAATTATTTATCTCACATTTCATCGGATTTCGCAATTATTTAATTTTATTCAACAATCTCTCCACTCCTTCCGCCTTATCTTCGCTTAAATCTAAAATAAATTTAATCTTTGGTAATGGGCGCATTACTAATTTTTGATTAAGTAATTTCTGAAGATGACCAATTTTCTTATTTAAAAAACGTAAAATTTTTTTTGCTTCTTTGCTTGGAAAAATACTAACCAAAATTTTAGCCCACTCCAAATCAGCAGTGGTTTCTACTGAAGTAATAGTCACCAAACAATTCTCCGGGACTTCAATTTCGCGAGCAATAATTTTACTCAATTCCTGCTGAATTAAAGAATTAATTTTTTCAAGACGACAAGAAGTCATAATAATCCATATTTATTTTTTAAAAACCACTTCGACTTCTGAATAATCATTCCTCGCATTCCACAAAATCCAACCATAGCCACTAGCTTCTTCAACTGCTCTAATCTCTTCTTTAATCATTACTGAATTATATTTTGCGCCCAAATCAAAGACCTGAAGCCACGGTCTAATATAAGCTCGACCATCATTTTTTAACTGGGCCTGTCTCCCTAATAGAGGCTTGGCTTTAATTAAACTGCGATAAATTACTTCGTAAGGATGTTGGGCTGGATTAATAAAACCCTCAAAATTAGCCGGATAATGGGAAGGATAAACCATCGGACAAATATAATCAAAATAAGGCAGGGTATTAACTAATTTTTGACCGATATTCATATCAAAACCATCTTCAATGTGCCAGAGAGTCAAACCAAACAAATCAATCGAACGCGGTCCGTATTTCTCTAAATGAATCTTCTGATATTCAAAAAATCTTCTGATGATTTCACTTTTCTCTGTCCGGCCATCCCAAAATGGATAAACAATCCGGTTAGTATCGCCGTCAGAAGGAAAACGCACATAATCAAAATTTACTTCATCAAAACCTAATTCAAAGGCTTCTTTGGCTAAAGCGACATTATAAGTCCAAACTTCTTCCGAGGCTGGGTCAACCCAAGCCAAATTTTTATAATCACGCCAGATTTTGCCGCTACGCCTATCTTTCAAAGCTAAACTTGGTTTTTTAACCGCCAATTCAGGGTCCTGAAAAACAACAATCCGGGCTATAGTATAAATGCCGTGCTGATAGAACTTTTCTAAAAGAGCGGTTAAATTACGAATCCTCAATTCTTTGGTATTAAGTTCGTTGACTAAAGGAATTTTGCTGTTATAAGCGACCTTGCCAGTTGAATCTTTAATATCAATCACCACCGTATTTAAACCAGTTCGACGAATAAAATCAATAATTTGATTTATTTTTTCTGATTCGCCGGCTGTCCAAGAAGAGAGATAAATCCCCTTAGTATAAAATGGCTGACTGCGTCGAATTTTGTTCGGCATCTGACTTAATTCTATCTCTCGTTTCACTATCTGACTAAAGACTAAGAGACCACTCGAAAAACCAACGATTAAAATAAAAATCAAAATAATTTTCCAATCAAAAAAGAGAGACAAAATTTTTTCGAGATTCAGAGATAATAGATTTCTCTTTTGGCGAGAAGGGGTCATCTAAATAATGATAACAAAAAAATATTCCTAAGGCAAGGATGTGCACGACCTAATAATACACTTGACACTAGAGGGGGTCAAAAATGAAGACGAAAATGAAAAAAAATTATGGCCGGTGAAATCGAGAGGTGGAATATGGTTGCGATCGCCGTGATATTCCACCTCTTTACCCCCAGACCAATATATTAACGCGGAGATAAATTTCTCAGGAGGTCAGACCTCCCGAGACAGTAACCTTAGAAAACTAATTATAGAGTTCCGACCTCTTAACATCCCGAATTTAGGGAGGTCGGAACTCTAAAAATTTTATTTTGTCGCATCGTAGATTGCTTTTATCTCAGTATCAGAGAGGGCACTTATTTTGTTGCATTATAAATGGCGGCAATTTCAACACTATTTAATTATTCGGCAAAAAGAGACGATCGTTCTAAAATCCCGAATTGGAAAAATAAAAATTAATAAATAATACTTACTACGACTAAGATTTGTAGAATTTGTAGCAGATTAGTGGACTTGTAGTTTAACTATTTGTTTTTGGTTTTCCTGTTGACCTTGGCAAGCCATTAATTTATGTTATACTAATAGATACGAGTTTAACCCTATAAACTATGATAAAACTATACAACACCCTTAGCCGTCAAAAAGAGGCTTTTAAGCCGATTAGAAAGAAAATGGTTGGACTTTATACCTGTGGTCCAACGGTTTATAATTATGCTCATATCGGTAATTTAAGAACCTATATTTTTGAAGACATTCTTAAACGCGTTCTTCTTTATAATGGCTATCGAGTTAAACATGTAATGAATATTACTGATGTTGGTCATCTCGTCTCAGACGCTGATACTGGCGAGGATAAAATAGAAAAAGCGGCTCAAGAAGCCGGTCAAACGCCACAAGAAATCGCTAATTTCTATACCCAAGTTTTCCGTCGCAATTTAAAAGATTTAAATATTATTGAACCAAATATTTGGTGCAAAGCAACCGGACACATTAAAGAGCAAATTGATTTAATTAAAAAATTAGAAAGAAAAGGATTCACTTATAAAATTGATGATGG
Source organism: Patescibacteria group bacterium (assembly GCA_049971355.1). GTDB lineage: Bacteria > Patescibacteriota > Patescibacteriia > UBA2591 > UBA4787 > JBMFLE01. The sequence goes on along the minus strand of JBMFLE010000011.1, from coordinate 8,366 downwards.
AATTTATTTTGATACTTCAAAATTAAAAGATTACGGTAAATTGGCTAAATTAGATCTGGTCGGATTAAGGGCTGGAGCAAGAATTGAAGTTGTGGCTGGCAAAAAAAATCCAACAGATTTTGCTCTTTGGAAATTTTCACCTAAAGATAAAAAAAGATTGCAAGAATGGCCCTCGCCCTGGGGCATTGGTTTCCCGGGTTGGCATATTGAATGCGCAGCAATGAGTATTAAATATTTAGGTATTCCTTTTGATATTCACTGTGGTGGCATTGACCATATCCCTATTCACCATACTAATGAAATCGCCGAGGCTGAAGCTGCTTACGATAAAAAATTTGTTAATTATTGGCTCCACGGCGAATTTCTTTTATTAGACAAAGAAAAAATGGCTAAATCAGCCGGCGAATTTATCACTTTAGAAAAATTAACTGACAAAGGATTTAATCCTCTTGCCTATCGCTATCTTTGTTTAATTACTCACTATCGTTCTCAACTGAATTTCTTTTGGGATGCGCTTGAGGCAGCTCAAAATGCTTTAAATAATTTATACCAAACTATTAGTACTTTTAAAGCTCCTTATAAAAATGCGCCAGAATATGAACAAAAATTTTTAGAAGCAATTAATGATGATTTGGACATACCAAGGGCTTTGGCCATAACTTGGGATTTGGTCAAAAGCAATTTACCTAATAGTACTAAAATCGCCAGTTTATTTAAGTTTGACAAAGTTTTGGGTCTAAAACTCCGCGAGTTTTGGGAATCGGCCAGGAAAATCCCTAAAAATGTTTTAAGATTAATTGAACAAAGAGAAGTGGCTCGCAAAAAACAAGATTTCCAAAAAGCTGATCAGCTGCGCAAAAAAATAAAAGAAAAAGGATATTTGATAGAAGACACAGCCAATGGCCCGGTAATTAAAAAAATAATTTTATAATAACCATTCATTTTAAACTATTCAAACTTGTCTTTTTCTTTTCTCTGTCTTTGAAATAACTAAGGTGGTTTTAATCACCGTATCTGGGTTAAGAGAGATTGAATCAATTCCCTCTTTGATAAGAAACTTGGCAAACTCAGGAAAATCGGACGGCGCCTGGCCGCAAATTCCGACCTTTTTTTTATATTGATGGGCAACTTTAATAATTTGTCTAACCATTCTTTTGACCGCTTCATTTCTTTCATTAAATAAATGAGCGACTAAACTAGAATCGCGATCTAGTCCAAGGGTTAGTTGCGTCAAATCATTAGAACCAATGGAAAAGCCGTCAAAAATTTTACAGAACTCTTCGGCCAGAATCACATTAGAGGGAATTTCGCACATCACATAAACTTTTAGCGGTTTAAGGCCTTTTTGTTTTTTTCTCAACCCATGTTGATCAAGAATTTTCAAAACATTTTTGCCCTCATCAACAGTTCGGCAAAATGGCACCATAACAATGATATTATCCAAACCGAAAATGTTGCGAACTTTTTTGATAGCCAGACACTCTAAATCAAAAGCCTGACGAAATTTTGGGTCATAATACCTTGAAGCGCCGCGCCAACCAATCATTGGGTTTGGTTCGGTCGGCTCGAATAAACTTCCGCCGATTAAATTGGCATATTCATTAGTTTTGAAATCGGAAAAACGGACAATCACATCTTTCGGATAAAAGGCAGCAGCAATCCGGGCAATGCCTTCAGCCAATTTATCAACATAAAATTGAACCTTACCTGCCCCGCGATCTTTAGATTTTTCAGGGTCTGGATAGCCACGAGTAATTTCGTCAATTTGCGTTTTAACTTTTTTGTCTTTTAAATTTTTATAATTTAGTAAAGCCAGAGGATGAATTTTAATGTAATTATTAATAATGAATTCTTCGCGAGCCAAACCAACGCCGTCATTAGGAATAAATGAAAAAGCAAAAGCCTGTTCCGGTTCACCAACATTCATCATAATTTTGGTTTTCGGTCGACGCAAATGTTTTAAAGAAATTTTTTTTATTTTAAAGGGCAACAGACCATCATAGACATAACCTTCTTCACCTTCAGCACAACTAACAGTTACTTTCTGACCAAGGTGGATTTTGCTCGTGGCATTACCAGTGCCAACCACACAAGGGATGCCTAGTTCTCTACTGACTATTGCCGCGTGACAGGTCCGTCCCCCGGCGTCAGTGACAATGGCGCTGGCCATTTTCATCACCGGTACCCAATCAGGGTCAGTCATCTCGGTAATCAAAACCTGGCCGGGTTTAAATTTTCTTATCTCTTTAACATCACGAATTACATTTGCCTGGCCTTGACCAATTTTTGAACCAACAGCTACACCTCGAGCCAAAATCTTGAACTTTTTGGCTATTTTTTTGCCGCGAGCCAAAGCCCGGCTTTTTTCTTTTCCTTCTAAAATATATTCCTCTAAAACATCCAAAGAACGCCTTGATTGGATAGTTTCTGGTCTAGCTTGTAAAATATACAACTTACCATCTTTCCCGTCTTTTGCCCATTCTATATCCATTGCTCGATGGTAATGCTTTTCGATAATGACTGAATATTTGGCTAACTCTAAAATCTCTTTATCAGAAAGGGTAAATTTTTCTCTTTTATTTGTTGGTGTCCGAAGATTAATTGTGGATTTCTGTCCCCTTTTACCATAAACTAACATCCATTCCTTGGCGCCTAATTTTTTACTAATAATTGGCCGATAACCCTTTATTAATAAAGGTTCATAAACCATAAATTCATCCGGAGTCACTTTACCCTGGACAATATTTTCGCCTAAACCCCAAGCAGAATTAATAACTGTTATATCAGCAAAACCAGATTCAGTGTCGCAAGAAAACATTACTCCCGAGCAAGCCAAATCCGAGCGAACCATTTTTTGGACGCCAACTGATAAAGCAACTTTTAAGTGGTCAAATCCCTGCTCTTGGCGATAAACAATTGCCCGGTCAGTAAATAAAGAAGCAATACATTTATGAACTGCTTCTAAAAGTTGTTTCTCGCCGCGGATATTCAGATATGATTCTTGCTGTCCGGCAAAGGAGGCGCTCGGCAGGTCTTCTGCTGTCGCTGATGAACGAACCGCAACATCAACATTTTTAGTTTGGTATTTTTTAGAAAGTTGACGATAAGCATCTAATACTGCTCGCTCAAATTCCTTTGATAAGGGCGTCTTTAAAATTAACTGACGAATTTTTTTTCCGCGCTTGACTAAATCTCTGACATTTTTGATATCAAGACCTTTTAAAATTTTCCTAATTTTACTTTTCAAACCGCCGTGTTCCAAAAAATACCAATAGGCTTCAGCCGTAGTAGCAAAACCATCGGGAATTCGTATGCCCTTTTTAGTTAATTGATTAAACATCTCGCCCAAAGAAGCATTTTTACCTCCAACTTGAGGCACGTCTTTAATGGAAAGATTTTTGAAAGGAATAACAAATTTCATAACTTACCTTATTGCTCTCCTATCAATTTCGTAATTGGTAGGAGAATTAACTCAACATTATTACCTAATTATTTTATTAATAAATTAATAAACTCGCCAACTCGCTAACTCGCTAATAATAAATAATAAATAAATTAATAATTTGGAGGGACTGTCCCCCATCCTCAAGGACTTATCTATGGCCTGTTTTTCAAATGAACTATCGTCTCCGACTTCAAAATTTTATCTAAAACTTTCTTAATAATCGGCCAACCAAATCCGCGACCGGCTAAAAAATTGGCTAATTTTTGATATATTTTTTGCTGAGGAATTTGGCCATAAGTTTTAACTTTCTTTTTGGCTAAATTTAACGCTTTTTCAATTTCCTCATTCTCAGGATAAAATTTTCTTAAAGTTTTTTTAATGATCTCTTCGTCAATCCCTTTTTGTTTTAAATCTCGCTGGATAGCAAATTTGCCTTTTGGTCGGCCGGCTTTTCGCATCTCAATAAAAAGACAAGCGAATTTCTCGTCATTCAAATAACCCAATTCTTTGATTCTTTGAATAGTTTGTTGAATAATTTTTGGAGCAAAGCCCTTTTCTCTTAATTTTTTCTCCAATTCTTTTTCACTTCTTGCTCTAATGCCCAACCAGCGAAAACATTTTTGCAAAGCCCTGACCTTCTGATCCTGTTCCAAAATTCTATCAGTTTCTGCTTCAGTCAATTCTTTACCCTCAAATAAAGCAAAATCAACTAAAGCCTCTTTTGACAAACCGAAAGCAAATTTATTATCCAAATAGATATTAACTCGATTTCTCCTTTTTTGTTCTTTAATGGCAGTGACCCTCATCGAATAAAAATATTTGTAATTATTCGTGATAGAATTGGTACGATTAGTGATAAATGATTTTCAATTTTTATAAATTCATACCTCGAAGCGCCCGAATGCGTTCTTCTATCGGCGGGTGGGTCATAAATAATTTTGTCACCCAATTGGTAGTTTGTTTTCCTCGGAAAGGATTAACAATAAATAAATGAGCAGTTGAATTGTTTGCTACTTTTAAATAATTTTGGTCGGTTGATATTTTTTCTAAAGCTCTGGCTAATCCTTCGGGATACCTAGTTAATAAAGCGCCACCAGCATCGGCTAAAAATTCTCTTTTTCTTGAAATAGCCAATTGAATCAAAATTGCCGCAATTGGCGCCAAAAGAGCGGCCAATAATCCTAAAAACATCAAAATTGCTTCACCCGAATCTCTCTCATCTCGTCGTTTCAATCCGCCCCAAAAACTAATTCTTAAGAAAAAATCCGACAAAATCGCAACTACTCCAACTAAAATTACAACTACTGTCTGCAATAGCATATCTTTATTTCCGATATGAGAAAGCTCATGGGCAATAACCCCTTCTAATTCACTTTTTTCCAATTTCTCTAAAAGACCTCTGGTTACAGCAACAACAGCATGACTTGCATCTCTGCCTGTAGCAAAAGCGTTAGGTTGAGGTTCATCAATAATATAAATTTTTGGTAAAGGAAGACCAGCAGTAAGACAAAGATTCTCAACAATTCGATATAATTCTGGGTTATCCCTTTTCTCAATCGGTTTTGCCCTGGTCATTGCTAAAACAATTTTATCTGAATACCAATAACTTAAAAAGCTCTGAGAAAAAGCAAAAATTAGAGCAATAATCAAAATTATTTGATTATCAAACAAATAACTAAAAAGCCAACCCAAGCCAATAATAAGAACCAAAAAGCCAGTCATTAACAACCATGTTTTGCGGGTATTACTTTCGGCGTAAGTATAAAGAGTGGCCATATTAAAAATGACTAATTACTAAAACATCATCCAAACAATCCGAACGTTATCCGAATGCTCCGAATAATTTATAAATTAAAATCATCCAAACAGTCCGAACAAATCCGAACGCCACGAATAATTTATAAATTAAAGTAAGTTCGGAGTGTTCGGATAAATTCGTGGGTTGGGATTATTTTATCAACCGTTTCAAACAGCCCAAACTAAATTATTAAAAGCGGAAAATTGTCCGACAAAAGGGGCTCACTTCACATTTAAAAATTTGAAATTTTATTAGGCATTAATTAGGATTTAGAAATTTACTTTGGGCGCTTCTCTCTCTCCGGCTCCCTCTATCTCGAAGAATTCCATTTTTTGGAAGCCGAGAGCAGAAGCAATCAGATTTGCCGGAAAACTTTCAATCATTGTATTCAAATCTCTCACGTTTCCGTTATAAAATCTTCTGGCAGCCTGAATCTTGTCTTCAGTATCAACTAATTCTCTTTGCAATTCTAAAAAATTAACTGAAGCCTTTAAATCAGGATAACTTTCAGCAACAGCAAAAAGAGTTTTTAAAGTGTTGGATAAAAAATTTTCTGCCCGACCCTTTTCTTCTATTGTTTTTGCCTCCATTGCTCTTGCCCTTGCTTCAGTTATTTTTTCAAAAACTTCTTTTTCATGAATAGCGTATCCTTTGACTATTTCAATTAAATTAGGAATTAGGTCGTATCTCCTTTTTAACTGAACATCAATGTCAGCCCATGCTTCTTTAGCTCGATTTCTAAATTTCACCAGACGGTTATAGGTGCCAATAATCCACAAAACCAAAAGCACTAATATCGCAAAAATTACTAAAAAAATTTGTGAAGTCATATTGTTCAAATTAAAAACAATTTAAGAAAAAACTTTTAAATAAAGTATAATTCAAATTTAAAAATTAGCAAGAATTTTAGTCAATTTTTAATTTTGGATTCCAAAGAATTATTTCAACCTTTCTTTTGGGGCGGAAAGGCCAACTATGTTTCACTGGATAACCAAATTTAGAACTATTGCTTATTGCTTTACCATCTCCAATATAAAAACCAATGTGTTTATGAATGTCGCCATCGCCAAAATCCATTTTTTCCCAGACAATAACACTACCAACTTTAGGTTTTTTAACAACTTCCCAACCGGATTTTTGAAGATCCTTCACTGTTGAATCTACGGTGAAGTGAATGTTTTTTATTAATTTAAATAAATATAAAATTGATGAAACATAAAATGCGCAAGAAAGTTTACCATTATTTAAAATATCCACCTTTTTTCTTCTCGTCTTTACATAAAATTTTCTGAATAATTTTGAACCGACACTATTTTTAAGCATCGCCAAGTAGGTCTTGCCCGTGAGGAAAGAAAATTTTTGTCTTTGATGATATTTTTTAGATTTCATAAATTTAATAGTCGTAATCTGAATATTGGCGGTGGGGGCGAGATTCGAACTCGCGGTACCTTTTCGGGTACTCCGGTTTTCGAAACCGGTGCAATCGTCCACTCTGCCACCCCACCAAATTAACTTCTTTTTATCTTATCAAAAATAAATATCCAGCCAAGACCTGCCTCAACTCAGAAGTAATTAGCAATTTAATAATTTCCGATTATCTATAAAAATTAGAAATCATTAATCCGACAATCAACCAAAATAAAACCGCCAAGTCATTTTTGAAATAAGGAGTATCAAATGTGCCATGGACGAGCAAGGCAATCATGGCGCTTAAATTAAGAATCAAAAATATCAGCTCGGCGCTGATCCGCCTTGGGTAAGAAATATCAAAAACTTTATTCGGGGTGTTCGGATATGTTCGGATTGTTTGAATTATCTTATTAAATCCTTGGTAGAAAAATTTGATTAAAATCCATAAAGACACAATCAGGCCCAAAATACCTAATTCAGACCAAATGGCTAAAAAAATATTATGAGGATAGGGGTGAATTTCTAAAGGAATCGGTCTTTCTGTTGAAAAATAGGGTTGGTGATATTTCTCAATCACTGTCTGATAGCCGCGTAAACCAGCCCCAAAAATCGGTCTATCTTTTAACATTGTTAATGTCTCAGACCAAATTTTCAAACGAATTTGGCCTGAAAAGTCTTGAAAAGTAATTTTTTCAATAAAATAATTTCGCGTAATTGGCAAACTAAATCCAATGATGATTAAAATTATCAAACCAATAGCAACCCATTTTCTGCTCTTTCGATAGATTAAAGCCGAAAAAATTAGACCAGCCAAAATCCCTAAAATCGCCCCTTCGCTCCGAGCCAGTATTATCGCCAGTAAACCGGCGATAATAACTAATAGCCAATAACTAATAGCTAATATTCTTTTGTTTTTAAAATTTTCTATCAACTGACCGAATGCCAAAATGATAATCGGCGCTAAATATAAACCTAAAAAATTTGGCTGTGGAAATGGGCCGGTTGCTCGCCAAACCTCAGTTAAGGGATAGCGCCAAGTTTCTAAACTCATCGCTCCGCCGCCGAGAAATTTTTGAAGAATCGCCCAAATAGAACAGCCAAAAGCCGAGATAGATAAAGCCAAAATTATATTTTTTCTAAGGTCTGACCTCTTAAAATTCTGAGGGGTCAAACCCCCCAAATTTTTAGCCTCACGGTGACTGATGTCCAAAAATACGATTAACAGCAGAATTGGTTCCAAAAAATAGGCCCGCCAATGACCAAGCGCTGCCCATTTATTAGGCGAAACGAACACTGCCACTAGCCCGGCAACCAACCAAGCCAAAATCAACCAAAGCCATGATTGGATTCTGGATGATAGATGCTGGATGTTGGATAATCGATAAATTTTAAATTTAAAAAACCAAACAATAAACAGGATTAAAATCATTACTTCAAGCAGAGTGGTTGGCAGGCCGAGAAATTGAAAACGAATTTGATATGTCGGCAATAAAACGCAAATCAAAAATAAAGCCCACTTTGGCTGCCAAATGGCCACTAGAAAATAGAAAATAGAAAATAGAAAATAGAAAATTATCATAATTTGAAGTGAGTCCCTTTCGTGGAACAATTTTCCGCTTTTAATAATTTAGTTTGGGCTGTTTGAAACGGTTGATAAAATAATCCTAACCAATCCGCCTCGACTCACCTTTGCTCGTCAAGGCGAGGCAGGCG
>JBMFLE010000010.1:0-18367 GCA_049971355.1 Patescibacteria group bacterium | reverse complement strand
CCTTAATCCGGGCTATGATCTCCCTTTTTTGCTCGGGAGTGAGCGATGGATATCCTTTCATATATTTTCAGAATACCGCGGAATACACTCTGTGTCTAATTTTAGGGGTACCTACCAATTGCTTTCTGCTGTCAACTATACCATAGGCGAGTGCAAAGTCTTGATTTTTTTTCTAAAAGTGTTATCATTAAATATATGGATTGGCAGAATGGTAAAGTTTTTAAATGTTATTCTTGGTCGATTAATTTAATATCAATTAATTTATATGACTATTGACCAACGACTTAAAAATTTAATTGAGAAATCTTCGTTTCTTACTTATGACGAGAAAGGGTTTTTGATTGCCAAATTGCCGAGTTTAAGTTTAGAGAAAAAACAAAAACTAATTGAACTGCTAATCAATGAGGAATCAAAAATTTTTACTCTTAATTTAAAATATGCGGCTGTTTTTCAAACAGTTTACATTAAATGGCAAAATACATTTGATCAAATTTCAAAAATAATTAGTTAATCATTTTTAAGACTAATTAATTAGGCAAATTCTATGAACAGAGAGGCAGAAAAATTGCCCCCTGAAGTAAAAAACAGGAATGTTTTAGAGAGAATTTTTTTAATTATTAAGCGAGTCGGTAAAGAAAATTTGGAAATCCCGAAGGCAAAGGCTGAAATTGAGCAAATTTTGAAAAACCTCTTTATAACAGAAGCGCAGGGAGAAGAAGAAAGGGTTTTAGAGAGCTATCGAGTAGAAATGACTAAAACAATAGAAGGGGCTAGGGAAGAATTTCAAAGGGGATTATTGAGAGAAGGGGGGGCATACTCATAATTTGTCTGAGACAATTAGATATTTAAAGGGTTTAGAAGTGAGATAAAAATGCCGCGGTGGCGGAATTGGTATACGCGTCAGACTTAAAATCTGATGATCGTAAGATCTTGAGGGTTCGAGTCCCTCCCGCGGCATTAAAAAACAGGGGACTTTTTCCTGATGATTTTTGTCGAGGTGGCGGAATGGTAGATTTACCCCTTATTAGTTTTGCCGATGTGGCGGAATTGGTATACGCGCCTAGCTTACCTGCCCGTAATGCCAGAGTGGTGAAACTGGTAAACACACTAGGTTTAGAGCCTAGCGCCGAAAGGCTTGTGGGTTCGACTCCCACCTCTGGCATAACCTTGGCAGGCGAGGAATTATGTCCTGCAAGGGTTAGAGGTTCAAATCCTCTCACCAGTATAAACAAAATTTAGTACTGGGCTGCGCAAAACCTGCTGGGGCAATCGACAGGGGTTCGACCCCCTCTCACGACACTATTAATATCATTTAAGGTAAAAAATAAGCGACGCTCACCTTGATATTTATTGGGGTGGCGAATCCTCTCGGCGACGCCAGTGAAAATCAAATATAAAAATTAAAAAATAAAAAGTTTTATGAATTCTAACAGAAAGCCCAGCGTTGGTACAGATACAGTAGAAATTACACAAACAGTGTCCCATTTTTGGGGTTCATGTCCTACCTTAAATTTTTGTTGTGCTATAATATAATCAGTTTTGAGTGACCAATTGTCCAGATAGCGATTTTTGAAAATCGGTCGCCGATTTTAAAGAGACCCTCTAAAAGTCAATATTTAAGCACTATATAGAGGGTTTAATTTGGGGGGACTGTCCCCGGACTATCGTATACTAATTGTAATTTTGTCGCTGATAAAGGTTTGACCAATTAAATCAGTTAATTCTACCCAAAGTTCGTAGTTAGCTGATTCAGCATCTGGCCAGATAAAATTGAAACGGCCGGCTTGATTAGGATTAAATACTGTGCCTATTAATTTACTTTGATAATTATTTAAATTGTAGGCATAAAATTTTAAAGTTTTTATTTGAATCAGCGGAGTAAGAATACTCAAGGTGAGAGGAAATGATTCTTGATAAATAATCTGCCCAGGTTGAGGCCAGAGCCAAATTATTGTTTGATTAAAAATATTTGTCAAATTAATTTCAATTTCATCTTCGTTATTATTATCAATATCATCATAAGCAATAGCTTTGATTTTATGAAGACCCTGAGTTAAACCAGTTAAGTTCAAATAGCATTCATAAGGTGAGTTATAAATTTGATCAGCAATTTGATTGTCAATTAAACATTCTACTTTTCGAACACCGCGTGGCGCAGAGGCGGCGATATCAACTTTTAACAGACGATCGTTAATTGTCGCTCCATTTAATGGCGAGACAATTTCTATTTTCGGCTTATTAATTAAAGTATGTAAATCATCATATTCAGTCGGTGGGCCCTCTAAATTAATTTTATTTTTTTCCATCCATTTTTTAATCCCTTCTTCCCAGGCAAAATATTGGGGGTCACGACCTGGTTCCTCCGGTGGAGGTCCTTGAGGATTATCTTTATCAACGTAATGTAAAATACTGTGATAAGTTTTATAAGATTTTTCAATAATATAATTGGGAGGAGTTAAATCAGTGGCTAATTTTCCCGAGGCTTTATCAATTTTGACTATTAAGTCGCCGGGAATTTCACCTCGTAAAATCGGTTTTTCTACAGTCAAAGTCTCCGGCTGAGTAAAATTTTCAATTGGTTCATTGGCTAAAGCCCGGATCATAAAATTGTGCCAAATTGGTGCGGCTACTACCACACCGTCAGCTCCCTTTTTCATTTTGTCATTATTGTTATTGCCAACCCAAACGCCGCAAGCTAATTGCGGTGTGTAACCAATTGTCCAGCCGTCGCGCCAATCATTAGTGGTGCCGGTTTTGGCGGCAGCCGGTCGTTCGCCTAAATACAAAGGCGAGTTAGCACCGAAGATAAAACTTCTCGCTTCATTATCAGAAAGGATGTTATTAATTTGGCGAGCAATTTGAGCCGGAATCACTTCTTCAGTCGAAAAATTCTCCTGACCCCATTCTTCTAAAACATTACCTTTTGAATCTTCAACTTTTAAAATTGCTATGGTTGGTATTTTTTTACCCTCGCGGGCGAAAATTGAAAAAGCAGCTGTATGCTCTAAAAGCTTAACTTCACCGCCGCCTAAAACTAAAGATAAGCCATAACGAGAAGGGTCAGTCAAAGTAGTATAGCCCATTTGCTGAGCCAAATTTAAAACATTATTTAAGCCAGCTAAATAAAGTGTTTTTACGCCAGGAATATTTAATGAGCCAGCCAGAGCTTGACGCATAGTGACTGGGCCGCGTTCCTTTTCGTCATAGTTTTTTGGAATATAATTTTGACCTTGCGGACCGGCTGGACCGAAATTTGTTTCAACATCAAAAAGTATTGTCTCTGGTGTGAATCCTTTTTGAAAAGCTGTAGCATAGACAATTGGTTTAAAAGAAGAACCTGGTTGTCGCGGCCGAATTGTCACATTAACCTGGCCATCAATTTTTTTATCAAAAAAATCTTTAGAGCCAACCATGGACAGAATTTGGCCGGTTCTAACATCAAGAGCAACTAAGGCGGCATTGCTAGCATTAAAATTTTTCCAATTTTTTTCTGTTTGGGCTATCACTTCTTCTTCAGCAATTTTTTGTTTATCTAAATCTAAAGTGGTAATAACTTTTAAACCACCTTGTTCAACCATTCTGACACCATATTTTTCGGCCAATAAATCTTTAACATACATTACAAAATGAGGGGCAATAATATTTTCTCGACGAGAAACAATTTTTTTAAGCGTATCAATGTTTTTTGCTAATTCAGCTCGTTCTTGAGTAATATATCCCTCTTCAACCATTAAATCTAAAATATAATTTTTTCGGCTAACCAATTCATCACGATGTTGGCCAAAGGGAGAGTAATAAGTTGGAGCTTTAGGTAAAGCGGCTAAAAGAGCTGACTCATCAAGGGTTAAATCACGGGCTGATTTGCCAAAATAAATTTGACTGGCCGCCTCAATTCCGTAGGCACTTGAACCATAAGGGATTTCGTTGAGATACATTTGAAGAATTTGTTCTTTGGAAAAATTTTTTTCAATTTGGTAAGCCAAAATTAATTCTCGGATTTTACGAGCATAAGTTTTTTGGGGGGTTAAAAGAGCGTTCTTAATAAATTGTTGAGTGATTGTTGATCCGCCCTGAACTTTACCTAAATGGAGAACGTCCATCACTACGGCTCGGATAATTCCGCGTAAGTCAAAACCGGGGTGGCGGTAAAAATTTTTATCTTCAATAACAATGGTGGCAAAAATTAAATCGCGAGGCACATCAGAAAGAGAAACCATTGTTCGGCGTTGATCAGTGAAAATTTCATAAAGTACAGTTCTACCGTTTCGGTCGTAAATTTTTGTGCTTTGGGCCACAGCCCGCTCCAGAAGTTTATTCGGATCAGGTAGGTTGTAACCAAGCGAGATAAAGCTGAAAATTATAAATATCAAACCAAAAATAATTAAAAGAATAATAAAACGAAAAAGACCGCCAATTAAATTATTTTTTTTTCGATTCGATTTTTTAATTAGCCGACTTTGCCAAGAATTTGATTTTTTAATTTTAAGACTCGGTATAGGCATAATTCTATTGATTTATAACAAATTTTTGTCTTTCCAACAAGGATATTGTGCTTTCAATTCTTTCTCCCAAATCGGATCAACGATTTTTTTATATTCTTTAGAATAATTATCTAGAAAATTAGTAATCTCCGGATCATTAATAATTTTTTCACCCGAAGGATAAGATGGTTTGGCATTATATTTTTTGACAATTTCTCTTAAAATTTGAGGATTATCAATTAAAGCACAAGGCGTTAATAAATTGCCATTGGCGCAATAAGGTTGGGCCTTTTGAAAAGCCTTAAAAAAATCGGATTGAATCACGTCAATTAATTTTTTGCCTTTGATATTATCAACTGAAAATTGTAAAAAAACACACGGTTCAACATCGCCGCGGCAATTAATGTGAAAATAACCACCTGGCCGGGCGGCAGCAATACAGCCGCCAACATGCTGACCGTCATTCCAAAAATCACCAATAAAAATAGGTTTCTGCTCTCTAATTTCGTTAACCCTGAGGCGCAATTTATTTCTCTGCTCCGGCCTGCTCATCAGTTGGACATCGGGCTTAACGCCAATCGGCACATATTGAAAATACCAACCAAAAGCGCAACCTTTATTAATATAGAAATCAATAAATTTGTCGGACATAATCAATTCGGAATTAAATTTAGTTGGAGTGGCGGAAAATCCAAATAAAACGCCAGCTTCTCTCAAATTATCCATTGCCTCCATCACTTTAGCAAAAGTTCCTTTTCCTCTTCGGTTGTCAGTTTCTGCTTCAAATCCTTCAACCGAAATACCCAACATCACATTACCCAATTCGGCTAATTTTTTAGCCGTTTTTTTATCAATTAAAGTGCCGTTGGTGTAAATTTGGAAATAGACATCATTATGTTTAGCAAACATTTCTAAAAGATGTGGCCAGAAAAAAGGCTCGCCGCCGGAAATGGTGACATAATAAATGGCCAATTCTTTAGCTTCGGTCAAAATCCGGTCCACTTCTGAATATGGCAGATCGTGTTCTTTGTTATATTCGCCAGCATAGCAGCCCCGACATCTTAAATTGCATCTGGCTGTCGGACTGATGACCATTGTCCAGGGTGGATTAATTCCGAATTTTTTCAGTACTTGCCTTCTTTTGAGTCGGCCGAGAATGCTCTCATTTAACAAAAAATTCTCAACGATTTTTCGCTGAGCATTTTTTGATAAACTTCTAAAAATTTTTCTTAATAAAACAAACTTGCTTTTGGTCTCGCCTGCTCTAATCTCATTTTTCATTTTCTCCGCTCCTTGAATAAATTCGGCGTCTTTTAAAAAGTTCTTCTGGATTAAATTAATAATTCTTATCAAATTTTTATCAGATAAATTAGTTACCAAAACCAAAATCTCACTGATAATTTTTTTAATTGTTTTTTGCATAAAAGATATTTATCCTTTAAAACTGGGATTGGCTGGATTCTGGCCACAGGAATTATTCACTATTATTCTATCAAATCTAATTTATAAATTCAAGAGTTTAAGCAATATTTTTATTGTTTTCCACACTTGACACTTTGTTTTATTTTTAGATTCGGTATAATAATTACTAGCCAGACGAATTTTATTTACAAATTGAAGTCACCCTGGCGGCCAAAATTCGTATCATCTATATATTATGCGTATTGGTATTGATGCTCGGACAATTTTGAATCCGGAAAAGGGAGAGGGGGCAGGGATCGGTCATTATACCTATCAACTGATCCGTCATCTGCTTAAAATTGACAAAAAAAATGATTATTTTTTGTTTTTTGATAAAACAGTCCAAAATAGGCGATTGGCTAAATTTAAGCAAGAAAATGTTAGAGTTGGGTTTTTTCCCTTTATTCAATATGCGAAATTTTTGCCTGGCGGCTATTGGCATTTTTTAGCTAGCGCTTTTTTAACTCGCCATAGACTTGATGTTTTTCATTCGCCAACATTAAATTTGCCTCAATCGTATCGAGCGCCAACTGTTGTTACTGCCCATGATTTAACGGTTTATAAATTCCCCGAACTTTATAATACTAAAAAACAAAGAACTATTTTAAAATCCACAATTCCTCAGGCAATTAAAATGGCTAAAAAAATTATTGCCGTTTCTTATTCAACCAAAAAAGATTTAGGAGAAATTTTTGGCGTTGAAAGTGAAAAAGTTAGGGTTATTTACCACGGCGTGGATGAAAGATTTTTTAGAAAATCAGACTCAGCCACAATAGAAAAAATAAAAATGAAATTCGGCATAAAAAATGATTATCTGTTATTCCTCGGCACACTTGAATCAAGGAAAAATATTTTTAGAATCATTGAAGCCTATGAGCGGCTGCGTGATAAAATATCTAGTCTCGAGCATCCAATAGCCAATATCCAGTTAGTTTTGGCCGGCGCCCCTGGTTTCAATTTTAAAAAAATCGATGAAAAAATCAGTCATTCTAAATATAAAGAAGATATTATTCTGCCGGGCTATATTGAGGCCGATGATTTAGATCCGCTTTTTGAGGGGGCAAAAGTTTTTGTTTTTCCAACTTTATATGAAGGCTTTGGTTTGCCAGTAATTGAGGCAATGGCTAATGGCGTGCCGGTAATTACTAGCAATATTTCTTCTTTGCCTGAGATAGCAGAAGAAAGAGCGATTTTAGTTGATCCTTTAAATGTAGCGGAAATTAGTCAGGCAATGTTTGATCTACTAACTCGGCAAGATTTATGGCAGAAGTTAAGTCAACTTGGCAAAGAAAAAGCTAAAGAATTTGATTGGCAAAAAACAGCGGCTAAAACTTTAGAAGTTTATAAGGAGGCAACTGAAATATAAAAATCCTAAATCCGAATTTCTAATTTGTAATTTAAAGTGTTTATGGAACAAACAACTCCAATTTTAGAACAACCCCAGGCAGTGCCCCAATTATCTCGGCCGAAATCAAAGAAAGGTCTTTTGGTTTTAATTGTGGTGATTGTTATTATTCTACTCTTGATTGTCGTTTGGTTAAAACTCTGGATTCTTAGTGGAAAAACTTTTGAGTTAAGTGGTAGTAGTAAAACCTGGAAAGCAGTTTTTTTGACTAACGGTCAGGTTTTTTTTGGTAAGGTAGTTAAAGAAACAAAAGAAACTCTTGTTTTGCACAATATCTATTATTTACAGGTTCAGCAGTTAACAACTGAACAATCTAAAGAACAGCAACCGCAATTTACCTTGATAAAATTGGGCGAGGAAATTCATGGACCAACAAATGAAATGAGAATTAATCGTGATCATATTCTTTTTGTCGAGACATTGAAACCAAATTCCAGGGTAGTTCAGACCATTGAATCGACGGGAAATAGATAGTTTCAGTAGAAGGAAGCGGGGCGAGGGGATGTTGATTTACTTTATGTTATCTTTTTTTCAAAAGACCTCTTACCAAAGCTCGCCGTTTGGGAGAGGACGGATTATTTATCGCAGACAACCTTCTTCGCCAAGATCTGGATTTTGGCACAAGTTTGTTATTTTATTAATCTTTATCATTTTATTGATCGCTGGCGCTATTTTAGCTAGTATCTTAATTTTTGGCAAATCGCCGAAGGGGGTGGGCGAGAGATTAATTGAAATTAATTTTTCTGGTCAAACCGAGGTTGAAAGTTTAGCGCCAATTGCCTATACTATTACCATAGTTAATCGAGAGTTCGCCGACTTAAAGGCTGCTGAGCTGAGAATAAATTTCCCTAACGGTTTTGTTTTAACTGAATCTGATCAACCTTGTAGCGAGACACTTTTAAATGGTTGCACTTGGTCTTTGGGCAAAATTAGACGCGGTGAGAGTAAAATGATAAATTTAGTCGGATACTTTTTCGAGCCGAGCCAATCAATTAATGATTTAAAAAGTTTTCAAGGAATTCTTGATTTCGAATTTCAAGATTTTAGTTCGCATTTTCAGAAAGAATTAAAATTTGATATATTTGTTAAGCCGATTCTTTCAATTAATTTGGGGATTGAAAGGGAAATTCCTGTCGGTTTAATAAAACAATGGCAGATTGATTTAAAAAATTTAAGCCAACAAACTGTCAACAATCTTAAAATAGTTTTAGAAGTGCCAAATGGTTTTGTGATTATACCGCCTGAAATATCAGATGAGAATGTTAATTTTAACATTGAGGGGTCGGAGGCTATTTGGCGAGTAAAAATGCTTGAGCCATTGGCGGAAAAACAGCTTTATTTTGAGGGTTATTTTTCACAATTTTTCGAAGCACCTCTAAAATTTAAAATTTTAGCTGGTTTGGTTAATAATCAAGGTCAAATTTTTATTCAGGATAGTCTTTCAGAACAAATTGCTCTGAGAGTAGCTGACTTAAATTTTTCTCTTTCTTCAACTAATAAACAAACAGAATTCCATTGGACAGAGGAATTACCTCTCCATTTAGTTTATCAAAATACTGGTAATCAAATTGAGGATTTAAATTTTAAAATTGAAATTTTAAACGGGCAATTCATTGATTGGCAAAATTTAACAAATTCAAAGTGGCAGTGGTTTTCTGAACAAGAAGAGAAAGAAGGAAGTAACTGGTTAATTGAGTCAAGTGAAAAAAGTAGAACAATCATCTGGAACCCTTCGCAAATTTTTAATTTAGATAAAGTTTCATTAGGTGAATCGGGAGAAATTCGCTTTGTTTTGAGATTATCTACTGCTCCTCAAAATATAGAATCTCAGGAAATAATTTTTAAACCAAAAGTGAGTGGTAAATATCCATTGACTGGCGAGCAGTTTAAGATTGAAGGCGCCCCCTTGGTGTTAAAAATATATTAATTTTGCTATGTTAGATATTCTTTATTTTCCAATTTGGTGGTATACAACCGGGCTTAAAAAAAGAGCCAAAGGTTTTGTTAATAATTTGAAAGGTTTAAGTCAATACCTGGCTCTAGGAATTTTAATCAAATACCTTTTTAAACCAATGTTTGGTCAGTATGATTGGAAAGGTAGGATTATTAGTTTTTTTATGCGCCTGATTCAATTAATTATTTATTTAATCATTTTTTTAATAGGTGGTATTTTAATGTTTGCTTTATTGATAATTTGGATTATTTTGCCGATCGTAGCTGTTTGGCAAATAATTAAACTTATTTGAGAGATTATGGATTTCATTTCTTGTCCCACTTGTCAGGGCGAAGGCCGAGTGGGAGAAAAAATTTGTCCAGAATGTCAGGGCCGAGGCTTATATAGCTGGAGCGGCGGTTATCTTTTGTATTTTGAAAAAAAATTCAAAAAAAGTCAAATTTTTTTAGACAAGATTAAAACTATAATCCAAATATTGATTCACTTAATTTTATTTATTTTTGGTTTAATTGGTTTAAGCGCTTTAATTAGAGTTCAATTTAATCTTTCTCAATTGGACAAATATTGGAGCTTCTGGAGTTCTGAAAAACATTTTTTGATGTTAATTTTTTGGTTTTCTATTTTAACGGATTGTTATCTGTTTTATCGTTTTGAACAAATAGCCGAAGAAAAAGAGAAAGTTTGGCCAAAAACAATTCGAGTAACAACTACATTGCCGATGGCCTGGCCGGAAATTCACCGTTTAAGTCGTAAAATTAAAATTAATGCTGCTGAAGCCTTCTCTCAAGAAGTAGAAAAAATATTTTTAGAGGCCTGGCTTTTAGCAAAAAAATTGGGTCATCAAGAAATTTTGCCGATTCATATTTTTGCCGCTGGTTTATCCAGTTCTAATATAAGTTTAGCAATAAATCGTTTAGGTTTAGACTGGAAAAAATTAAGCGAGAAAATCGCCAAAGTTTTAGCCTCTTTGTCAAAAGCGGAAATAATTGAGCCGCAAATATCGCGTCAAGTAAAAGAAATTGTTCTTCAAGCCTATGACTTGGCAAGCGAAAAGAAAAAAAGGGAACTTGGCGCTTTAGAAATTTTACAAATTTTAGTTGCCAATGAAGGCCCGATAAAAGAAATTTTGTATGATTTAGAAGTCGGGATTGACGAAATTAAAAATGTTTGTATCTGGATTGATGTTTATGAAGAATTAAGACGCGAGAGACAACGCTTTTTTGGCCTGGCCCAGTTTAAGCCGAAGGGAGCAATGAATCGAGCAATGACTGCCATCGCTACGCCTTATCTTGATGCTTATAGTCAAGATTTAACCCAAGTTGCTCGAGCCGGATATTTGGCCCCCTGTATGGATAGGGAAAAAGAAATTGATGAAATATTTAGGGTTATTGAGGGCGGCCAACGCGGAGTTGTTTTAGTTGGTAATCCCGGTGTTGGTAAAACTACGATTATTAATGGTTTAGCCCAACGAATGGTAACCGAAGAAGTGCCCCTTCTTCTCCAAGATAAGAGATTAGTTAGCCTTTCTTTGGCTAGTTTAGTGGCTGGTGCTTCCCAGCCAGGTGAAGTTGAGCAGAGATTTCAAATTATTATCAGTGAAATTGTTCGGGCCGGCAATGTTGTTCTTTTTATCCCAAATATTCACAATATGATTGGCGTCAAGACTACTGAAGGAGAGTTGGATATTTCAGAAGTTTTAGCCGATGTCTTAAAAAAACATTTATTTATAGTTTTAGCCACGACAACGCCGATTGAATATCGCAAATATATTGAAAATAAATCTTTAGGTGAAGTTTTACAAAAAGTAGAAATTGAGGAGCCGGGTAAAAACGAAACAATTCAAATTTTGGAAGCGAATGTAGCTTTAATTGAGGGTCGAGAGCAGATTTATTTTTCTTATGGCGCCTTAGCTAAAGCAGTTGATTTATCTACGCGTTATATTTCTGAGAGATTTTTACCAGATAAAGCTATAAACTTATTAAAAGAGGTGGCTATTTATGTCAAAAATAAACGTGGTCGCCAGACAGTTGTTCAGGCCGAAGATGTGGCGGCAATTGTGGCGGAGAAAACTAGTATTCCAGTGACAAAAATTACCGAGGCAGAAAGCGAAAAATTATTGAGACTCGAAGAAGAAATTCATCAAAGAATTATTGACCAAG
Organism: Patescibacteria group bacterium; assembly: GCA_049971355.1. Lineage (GTDB taxonomy): Bacteria > Patescibacteriota > Patescibacteriia > UBA2591 > UBA4787 > JBMFLE01. Next base: position 6,907 of record JBMFLE010000010.1, on the reverse strand, counting down.
ATGAGGCAGTGAATATGGTTGCTTCGGCTTTGCGTCGAGCCAGAACAGAATTGCGTGATGTTAAGCGGCCAATTGTTAATTTACTTTTCTTGGGTCCGACCGGTGTTGGCAAAACAGAATTGGCAAAAACTGTGGCTGAAGTTTATTTTGGCGATGAAAATAAAATGGTTAGATTGGATATGAGCGAATATCAAACTGCCGAGAGTATTTATCGTTTGATTGGCTCACCAAGTAGTGAAGAAGGGGGTCAATTAACAGAACAGATACGACAAAATCCATTCACCCTTCTTCTCCTTGATGAGATTGAAAAAGCCCACCCAGATATTTTAAATGTCTTTTTGCAAATAATGGATGATGGAAGGTTGACTGACAACTTGGGTCGAACAATTGATTTTACCAATGTAATTTTAATTGGGACATCAAATGCCGGAACCGATTTTATTCAAGAAGAAATTATGAAAGGTACGACAGTTTTGAGAATTCAAGAGATTTTAATTAGGGAAAAACTAAAACCATATTTTCGGCCGGAATTTTTGAACCGTTTTGACGGAGTGATTGTTTTTAAACCATTAGGTAAAAAGGAGATTAAAGAAATTGCTAAGTTATTATTGAACAAATTAAGCAAACAATTGATGGCCAAGGGAATTACTTTGATAGCAACCGATGAGGCAATTGAAGAGTTAGCTGAGGCTGGTTTTGACCCAATTTTTGGCGCCCGACCTTTGCGTCGAGTGATTCAAGAAAGAGTCAATAATGCTTTGGCAAATTATTTATTAACCGGTAAAATTGGCCGTCGCGATATAGCAATTTTAGAAAAAGGTGGAATAATTAGAGTTGAAAAAGGTAGAGAGTTATAATCTGCCCCTGTAGCTCAGTGGTAGAGCAGTAGCCTTTTAAGCTATTGATCTGGGTTCGATTCCCAGCAGGGGCACCAGATAAAAAATGAGACAGTTATTTTTTTATTTACCGTAATTTGATTGATTCAAATTCCGAGTTAGAAAAAATTTAAAAGATAGGGGACAGTCTTCCAAAATTATTACTTTCCCAATTTTCTGTTGAAAAATGGAGGTCATTCTCAATTTTCTCAATATTTTTCCCTATTAATAAATAATGGTCAGTTAATTGGGGTTTATTTTATTTAGATTTTTATTTGTTTTTATTTTAACTATTTACTTATTCGCCCGAATAAGTAAATAGTGTCTTGACTAAATTTTTGATTAAATGGACATAACCCAAAAATGAGACACAACTTGTGTAATTTTTAAACCCTGATTTTCAATTTCTTAATTTCCAATTTTGAATTTCGAATCAATTTTTTAATTTCTAAATTCGAATTTGTTTCAAAATTAATTCATTCGAAATTCATTCGAAATTCAAAATTCAAAATTCAAAAGTACAATTAAAAATTCAAAATTAATTCATTCGAAATTCCCGTCCCAAAGGGGCGAGGCTCGCCCAACTTCGTTGGGCGGCAAAATTCAACCACAGCCCATTTTCAATGGGCTGTGGCAAAATTATTTTAGATATCTTTGAATGTCCCTCGAAAGGGGCCCAATTCATTCCTTTATTTTATACGATCGTGATATTTCCTGGGAATATCACGATCGTGATATTTCCAAGAAAGAAGTTAAAAATATATTGTCTGACATTTTTATTATCTGAGACAAGCGGGTTTGGATTAAATAAAAAACGGTCCCGACCGGATTCGAACCGGCGATTTCCTCCGTGACAGGGAGGTGTCATAAACCACTAGACCACGGGACCATTTTTATTTTACAAATTCAATAATTTTTTGAAAAACTGCTGGATAATTTTGAGCTAAATCAGCCAAAATTTTACGATTAAGTTCAATATTTTTCTTTTTTAGAGTATTAATAAATTTTGAATAACTTAAACCATACTCTCGACAGGCGGCATTAATTTGAATTTGCCATAAGCGGCGAAATTCTCTTTTTTTGCGGCGACGATCCCGATAAGCATAAACACCGGCTTTCCAAATCGCGACTTTCGCCAATTTAATTTTACTTTTTCTGCCCAATCTATAACCCCCTGCTTCTTTAAGAAGGTGTTGACGATGTTTTAAGTGGGCCTTACCACGTTTAACTCTGGTCATATAATTAGAAATAAATTATAGTGCCCTCAAGATAGTTTTATGAAAAGATTTAGATATTTTGCGCTCACGCCTTTTATTTTTAGTTATTTTTGAAGATTCTTTAGCGTTAAAATGATCTTGTCCGCAAGCACGGTGCAAGATTTTCTTTTTTTTAGTAATTTTTACTCTTTTGGCAATCAACTGCTTTACTTTTTTCATAGTCACTATAAATTTCAGAAATTTATCTACTGATTAATATTGTTAGCCCCCCGCCCTGCTTATTTAATGGTTGCTCAATTTTAGTTTCTGGGCCGATTAGACTAATTAAATCATTAATCATTTTTTCAGCTAAATCTAGATGCATCCTTTCGCGACCCCTTAAATTCATTTCAATTTTAATCTTATTTCCTTGGCTAAGAAATTTTTTTGCTTGATTAGCCTTAATTTCTAAATCATGCTTAGAGATTCGCAAAGAGAGACGGACACCTTTAACTTCAACTTTTTTAGATTTTTGTTTTCGTTCTTTTTTGGCTTCCTGGTATCTGAACTGACCAAAATCCATTATTTTGGCAATTGGCGGTTCTTCTTTGGGATTGATTTCGACTAAATCAAGCCCTTTTTCTTGGGCCATTCTTAAAGCCTCAGTAGTTTCAATGATGCCTAAAAATTTACCCGCTTCGTCAATTAGACGAACTTTTGGTGTAGTAATTTGATTGTTAAGACGATAGTATTTCAAATTTACTGCAGATTACAAATTAAGTACAAATAGAATTGGTGGAGATGAGGGGCATTGCACCCCTGTCCGTAGGAGAAGAAATAAAAATTTTTACTTTCATAGTTCGACTCTTTTTTCGATTAAAAGGTGAAAGTCGAACAAAACCCTTTTAATCAAAGTCCGGATTTTTTCAGTTAAAAGAGTCAGGACTTACTCTCTTAACCCATCCTGCTGAATAACACCGAAAAATTGCTAGCAGGAGTCACAATTTCGATGGCTGCAGATTTTAAGCTACAGCAAGGTTGTAAGCAGGCATTAAAGCCTGTCTTACTTTAGCAAATAAATTGGCATTTATATGCTTCGGAAGACTAACGTACTTCTGATTACGGAAAGCCATTTTTATTTCTTATCTCCTCGTCAATTATTGAACACCCCCTTTATCCTACTAAGTGCTTGATTTAAGTGCTTGCCTCATTTTTATTTCAACTTCTCTTTTCTTAATTTTTTCTCTTTTATCCCATTTTTTCTTGCCTCGGCAAAGACCAATTTCTATTTTAATTAATCCGCCTTTTAGTATACACTTTAAAGGCACAATTGTCAAGCCCTTTATTTTTGTTTTACCAATTAAACTATCGATTTCTTTTTTCTTTAATAACAATTTTCTGGAACGAGTTGGGTTATAGTTTTGTTGAATCTGTTGAGCCGGTGGATAGGGAGCAATATTAGTATTAATTAACCAAGGAATACCGGAATTGTCAATAGTTACATAACCACCAACTAAATTGATTTGGCCGCGTTTTACAGATTTAACTTCTGGACCAGTTAAAACAATTCCAGCTTCATAGGTTTCTAAAACTTCATAATCAAAATAGGCTTTTTTATTGGTGGCGAGAATCATATTCTCCATTATTATAGATGTTCAATAAAATCTGGCAATTTGATAGAGTGATTATTAAAAATCAGGCCCCCCTTGTCAAACTCTTAATTTTTGTTATATTAACAATCAATAATCAATAATCAGTAATCAAATATATGTCTAGAAGATGTTCTATCTGCGGCCGTCAGTCGCAAAGAAGTATCTCCCGCTCCCATTCGATGGTTGCCACTAAAAGATGGCAAAATTTAAATTTAATTACTAAAAAAGTAGCTGGGAAAAAAATTAAAATTTGTAGCAAATGTTTGAAAACGCTCAAAAGAAAATAATCGTAGATTAACCGTTCATACCCCTTAAATTTTGATAAATACTCAAAATCTAATCAGATCTTGCCATTTTGTTTTTTAAATATTGTAGAATTCTTAGCGGGGTATAGTCTAATGGTAAGACGCACCCTTGGGGTGGGTGTGACGGCGGTTCGATTCCGCCTACCCCGACCAATCTAAACATTGCGAATTTTGCGGGTAGTTTGTTTGCTCGCTCGCCTCGCCGGAGTTTATCCCGCACCGAGCTTGCTCTGGTGCGGGGGCTCGGCTCGCTTCACATTTTTCTTTATATTTCGGGATTAAATCAAATGGACGGACAAAATCAAAAATCAATTTTCTGTCCAACAGGCGGCGGTTCGTTCCAATTTTTTCCGCAAACGATTTAATTTCATCAAAATCGTTTGACAAAGCCAGTTTTTCAGCATGCCCCCACACCAAATATGTTTTACGTTTACCCACCCACCAATATGTGTAATGAACAAAAAATTATAAAAAATAAATCAACAAACGACAATGAAAACGATGATTCCCTTTTATTATCACGGATTGGTGGGTGGGCTTATATACTCAAAAGCAAAAAAGATCACAAATTATACATTGGATCAACTGACGATTTAAGAAAACGTCTTAAGCAACATAACCAGGGTAAAGTTGTATCAACGAAATTACACGTTCCATTTGAATTGATTTACTACGAAGCATACAAATCAGAGAATGAAAATTAAAAATCCAGAAGGGGGGCAAGAAAAAAAGAGAAAAGGAAAGAAGCAAAAAAGCAAATAAATTTTGGGAATTGATTAAAATTCGGACCAGTTATAGACTAAAAACATAGTATTTAACTGGCAAAAATGGAATTTAAGTTTCTGGAAAAATTTTAAGGGGAAGAAAGTGTATTTTCTGTGAGGAATATAGCTGGTAAACCTGGTTAGAAAGGGTGGGACTTTCTAATAGGGTAAAGTTGCTAAAATTCTAAATTTGAGTTATAATACAATTAGTAGTAGATACCAAAAATTTAGAGAAAAAATTGCTGAATTTTTCGGTCAATTCCTGTCTGCGACAGACAGGATGGTCCGAAAATTAACTAATTCCCAATAGTTATGCCTTATGAAAATTGCTATTTTAGCCGATTCTCATGACAATGTGCCGAATATGGAAAAAGCCCTGGGTTGGATTAATCAACGGGGCATCTCTTTAATTATTCACTGCGGCGATTTATGCGCTCCGTCAATTTTGACTAAAGTGATTTTGCCAAAATTTTCTGGTCAACTTCACTTTGTTCACGGCAATGTTGGCGACTCTGAATTGTTAGAAAAATTAGCTAAAGATTTAAAAAATGTAAAAATTTACAGCCAGGTTGGAGAGATAGAACTTGATGGTAAAAAGATTGCCTTTACCCATCAACCGGAAAAAGGCAAAGAATTAGCCCAAAGCGGTAAATATGATCTAGTTTTCTACGGACACACTCACAAACCCTGGGAGGAAAAAGTCGGTAATTGTCGGTTGGTTAATCCAGGTACTTTAGCCGGGATGTTTTATAAAGCCACTTTCGCAATTTATGATCCAGAAACAGATAAACTGGAATTAAAAATATTAGAAAAATTATAGAAACTTATTGAAATTTATTGATAATTTCGGTAAAAGAAAGAGGGGTTTGCGTTTTTATTTATAGCAAACCCCAGTTTACAAAAGTTTACATCCTCCATCTGTTGATGAACCCCTAAGCCTAACCGGCATGGTTTCTCCTATATAGGAGACTAAATTGGGTTATCAACAGTTTTAATTATAAAATAAAAAAAATAAAAGTCAAGATTTAACCTGTGGATAACTTTTAGAAATTTATGGACCCTACAATTTTGGAAAAATCAAAAAAAGTTGCTCTCCACGCCGTCAAGTTGGCCGGTCAGTTTCTTTTTCGAGAATTCCAAAAGAAAAATTTTCATTTTGACCATAAAGGTAAAATTGAGATTGTTACTTCAGCCGATAAAAAGGCGGAAAAAATCGTTTTAAATTTAATTCAAAAAAATTTTTCTGACCATCAAATTTTAACTGAAGAATCAGGTAAGATAAATTGGCATTCAAAGTCACCTTTCCTCTGGTTAATTGATCCTTTAGATGGGACGACAAATTTTTCTTTTCGTCATCCTCTCTTTTGTCTCTCGGTTGCTTTAGCCTATCAACAAGAAATTATCTTGGGAGTGATTTACGCGCCAATCACTAATGAATTATATTTTGTTGAAAAAGGAAAAGGTGTTTTTCTGAATGGTCGAAAAATAAAAGTTTCAAAAAGAAGTCAACTTAATAAAGCTTTTTTAACCAGTGGATATAGCGCTAGAGAGAAAGATCGGTATTTGATTTTAAAACTTTATCCGAATTTAATTTCTAAAAGTGAACATCATCGCGATTTGGGTTCTTGCGCCTTAGAGTTAGCTTATCTTGCCGCTGGTCGTTTAGACGGGGCTGTTATTTTAGGTCCACGGCCGTTTGATGCCGCAGCCGGGGTTTTGATAGTTCAAGAAGCAGGCGGTCGGGTGACGAATTTTGAAGGCAAAGATTGGATGATTCAAGATAAATATTTAGTGGCGAGTAACGGATTGATTCATCAGGGGTTGTTAAAGATAATACGAAGTTACTAAAGAGTGAAACAACTAAAAGAAAGAGGGGTCTGTCAGTTGACAGACCCCGATAAGCAGGTTTCAGGTGAATAGAACTCCTTCTGAAAATTATCCTTATATCCCTACTCCCCGTGAAAATCCCCTCCCTGTGAAAAGATTTATATCCTGACATTATTAAATATAGCAAACTATAAAAATTTGTCAAGTCAACCGCATTAAGTCATAAATAATATAACCGAAAGGATATTGGTTCTGCCATAAAAAACCTTACCAAAATGAGGTATAATG
>JBMFLE010000009.1:0-19341 GCA_049971355.1 Patescibacteria group bacterium | reverse complement strand
CTCTGTTGGTCTGTTATTTTGGCAAAATAAATATTTAGTTATCAAACAAATAATTATTCAACGTAATAATAAACAAAATAATCAAGATATGGATTATTTAATTTCTGAACAGGAAATTTATAACTTAATTAAAGAAACAATGAAAGAAAAATTTTTATTTGTTTTTCATCGGAATACTCTATTAAGTCTAACAAAATCAAAAATAAAAAATAAATTGCTCAACGATTCACGACTCAAAATGATTAAATTAGAAAAAAAGTGGCCAGCTCAATTGATAGTTACTTTTACTGAAAATCAACCAGCAGCTATAATTTCTATTCGAGGGGATAAAGATTATTATTTAAGTTCAACCGGCCAATTAATTTATCCTCATTCTAATATTTTACGACACTTAGATGATCCGATAATTTTTGATAAAACAACCTTAACTTGGCAAAATTCCTTGTTAGCTAAAACACTTAAAATTGCCTTAAATTTAATTCAGAAAGAGAAACCTATCTCGGATGGGATTATCTTTAAAACCATAGAAATCAATACCGATCAAGGCATTATTGGGTTAAAAGCTATTTCCAATGAAGGCTGGCAGGCTTATTTTGCACCTACTGAAGATATCAATCAACAAATAACCAATTTAGAATTTATTTTAAAAAACCAGTTATCTGATCCGGAGAAAAGAAAGGATTTAGAATATATTGATTTAAGATTTGGAAATAGGGTTTATTATAAGTAAATATTATTTTTGAAGCTTATTTTAGATAGATCCTGTGGATAACTTTAATTGACTTATATTTTAATAGATTTATACTAAAAATAAGTGAGTATAATATCCCTTACACTCAATTTTTAAAGAATAATTTATAAATTCTTATCCCCTATGCGTTATCAACTACCTTATTTTGACGAATTTCTCCAAAGTCTAAAAGTTAATAATTATTCCGAGGAAACTTATTATAATTATGAAAGAGACCTGAAAGTCTTTGAAAATTTTCTAAATATTGCTAAAATACCATTTTCTAAATGCGACAAACTAACAATTAATGACTATAAAGCCTATCTAAATTCAATTGATCGAGAAACAGCTATCAACAAAAAAGCAGAAAAAAAATTAAGCAGTCGATCAATAAACCGGATGTTATCAGCCCTGAAAACTTATTTAAAATATTTGATTGAGATTGATTATCAATCCCCTCTCTTACCAGAATATATTAAACCAATAAAAACTGAAAAAAAACATCCTCAAGTTGCCGAGTTAGCAGATTTAATTAAATTAATAGAAGCGCCTATGACAATCGAAAAAAATAAATTCGTCGCTTTAAGAAATAGGACTGCTTTAGAGGTTTTATTTTCTACCGGAATGCGAATTTCTGAATTAATTAAATTAAAATTAGACCAGATAGATGAGAGTGGACGAATTTTTATAATGGGCAAGGGCAGAAAAGAAAGATTTGTTTATTTGACTCCCCGAGCCAAAAGTTTTGTCGATGAATATTTAAAAATTCGTGGCAGTTGTCCTTCTGAATATTTATTTATAGCTAAACGAGGTCGAAATGCTCACATTAAAAATCAACACCTTTCAGCTAATTATTTACAAGCAAAAATTAAATTTTATCGCCAAATTTTAAGAATTAATGTTCCCACTAGTGCCCATTCTTTAAGACATGGTTTTGCCACCTATTTGGCTGAGAAAGGGGCTAATCCAGCAGCTATTCAGATTCTCTTGGGTCATGAATCATTAGATACTACAACACGTTATGTTCATGCTTCAGATAAATATGCCGAAGAAACGCTTCGCAAATATCATCCACTTAAAAATAGAGATTAATGTAGAGTTCCCAAACTTTCTAAATAAATTTTATCATATTCAATAACGAACCAAACACCCAGAAGAAAGACAAAAAGCAGGGCGAGTACTAAAATAATTATTGAAATAACTGGATTGATTGGTTTATGCCACCAACCCGTTGGCGAACCGACGATACTCGGATATTGAGTTGTCGTAAATTTTCCTTTAGATTCTGTCATATTAAATAGTCTATTGGATTAATAGGTATTCCGTTTAATCTCACCTCGAAATGTAAATGTGGACCGGTGGAAAATCTGCCAGCACCTGGTGTGCCGGGTAGTCCACCGCTTTTACCAATAACCTGTCCTCTTCGAACATAAGTTCCCTCTTCAACAAGAATTTTACTCAAATGACCATAAACGGTAGCAAATCCATCTCGATGAATTAACATTATATAACTATAACCAAAACCAGCATCTTTTGCTTTAGCCACGTAACCAACAGCTGCCGCTCGAACATTTGTCCCCTGCTCTGCCCGGATATCAATACCCGAATGCTCACCTAGCCATTTAATAAATGGATAATCTGGATCATGAAAACCACAGGTTATTGTATCTTGTGGTACCGGCCAAGAAAAAATCATTGCTCCAGCCTCTTCTTCTAGCCTTTCTAACATTTCTTTTTCTTTTTGCTCAGCTAACCTCTGTCTGATTAATTTTTCGGCATTAGTAATTTCTCTTTCTGCTTGTTTTTGCTCGCTAATTGCCGCTGCTAGAAGACTTTGAAATTTCCACTCTGCGCCACGAGTTTCAGTTAAAACTTGTTTTTTTGCCGCCTTTTCTAAAGACAACTGATTTTTTTTATCCGTCAATTCCTTTTGTAAGACTACTAATTTTTCTTTATCCAATCTTAAATTTTTCTCTTGGGCCTCTAAACCGTCTTTAACCAATTTTATTTTATCTAAATTTTCTTTAAGACTAGTTTGAAGATTTTCTATAGATTTTATTTGATTAAAAAAATTTGATACCGAACTACTCAATAAAATTATTTCCAAATGACTTTTATTATCGTAACGATTGAGAGTTTGAAGTAAATTGGCTAATTGATTTTTTCTATTTTTTATTTGCTGATACTGATCTTGGATTTTAATTTGAATATTTTTAATTGAGAGTTCGGTTTCTTTAATTTTTGTTTCTTTTTCTTTAATTTCAATTTTTGTTTTAAAAATTTGATTATCTAAGATAGAGATTTGATTTTTTAAAGAAACTGCCTTTTTCTTCTCTGCTTCTATTTTTTCTCGATAAATTTTCTTCTGTTCTTCTAATTTTTGAATTTCTTCTTGGTATTTTTTAATTTGTTCCTGTAAATCAGAAATTTCATCTGCTCTAACGTTAGAGATTAAAATCAAAAATAAAAAACTAAAAATTAAAAAAGTAAATAAAAAATATAAAAAATGTCTTTTTGTTAATTTTAATTGGATAAATGATATATTCATATTAATTTCTTAATCGCCTCTTTTATTCTTTGAATAGTTTTTTCTTTACCTAAAATTTCCGCAATTTCTGCTGGAGGCGGTGAAGCTTCTAGTCCAGTTAAAGCAACCCTGAAGGGCCAAAAAGTTTCACCTGTTCCGTATTTTTTAGCTAAGAAATTAAGTTTATTTTGAATATTTTTGGCCGTAAATTTATTTTTAGATATTTTTTCCAATTCCATTTTAACCATATTTAAATTATCTTTTACAACTTCGCTACCCATATTTTTCCAAATTAGAATTGATGGATTATATTCTAATTGATCAACAAAAAAATATCTAGTCCTCTCCCCTATTTCATCTAGTCGTTTTAATCTTTCTTGCTCCAGAGCAACGATCTTTTTTAACCATTCAAAATCAACTATTTCTTTCGTCTTAATTATTATAAATTTTTTAACTTTTGCTGTGTATTTTTTATTTTTTATTGGCTCAATTAATCCTGCTCGAATTAAATAAGGCAAGCAGATCTTGGTTAACTCATCTATTTTTTTCTTGCGGATGTAGTATCCATTCATCCAATCTAATTTTTTTTGATTAAAAATAGCCCCGGCCTTTTGAATTTTTTCTAAAGAAAATAATTTAATTATTTCTTTAATTGAAAAAATTTCTTGATCGATGTCAGGATTCCAACCTAATAAAGCAATGAAATTTAATAGAGCTTCCGGCAGATATCCTTTAGCTAAGTATTCTTCAACTGCTACATCATTTTGCCGTTTAGATAATTTAGTTCGATCCGGATTTAAAAGCAAGGGTAAATGAGCAAATTGTGGTGGTTGCCAATTAAATGCTTGATAAATTAACAAATGTTTTGGTACACTTGGCAGCCACTCCTCTCCCCTAATAACATGGGTAATTTTCATTAAATGGTCATCAATTACATTAGCCAAATGATAAGTTGGCCAGTTGTCTGATTTAATTAAAATCTGATCATCAACTAGAGAGAGGTCAAATTCAATTTCTCCTCGAATTAAATCTTTAAACTTAATAGTTCCAGTCTCTGGCACCTTTAATCTTATAACGTAAGGTTTTCCGGCACGCAATCGGCGTAAAATTTCTTCTTGAGTTAATTTTCGACACCTTTCATCATAACGCGGTGGTAAATTTTTAGCTATTTGTTCTTGTCTCACCTTTTCTAATTCCCCTGGTGTGCAAAAACAATAATAAGCATAACCATTGTTGATTAATTGAAGGGCTAAATTGCGATAAATTTCTATTCTTTGCGATTGAATATATGGTTTATATTTACCCTTTTGAATAATAACTTTTGAATTTTTGATTTCAGCTAAATCGGGTCCCTCGTCCCAAGTAATTCTAACTGATTTTAAAGTTTCAATTAAATTTTCTATGGCTCCTTCCACAAATCTTTCTCGATCAGTATCTTCAATTCTTAAAATTAACTTACCTTTATTTTTCTTAGCAAATAAATAATTATAAAGACAGGTGCGCAAACTACCAATATGTAGAAATCCTGTTGGTGATGGTGCAAAGCGTACTCTAACCATAATATTATAATAACATTTTTATTTTGTGCTTTCAATTCTCGACCAAAGTTCAGTAAATTTTTTATGTTTAACCCTTATTTTCCAAAAAATTAAAAACCAAAGATAAAGTCGGGCCAAATAAAGCAAAAAAGTCCAGTAAAATTCTTTTAGAATTTTTGGATAGATAAAAAATAATCTAAATCCATATAAAATTTCTTGAACAAAATTTCTTGCTTTATTAACTCTTAATTTAAAATTTCCAACTTTTAATTTTTGGGTATAACCGCCAGTAGAACGAACTTTTTGCTCCAGCCAATCTTTAAAATTGTTTGGATATTTGACATAAACTTTTGCCTCTGGCGCATAAACAACTTGATATCCTTGATCACGGACCATCTCAGTGATTACCACATCTTCGGATAAGATATCTTCTGGTATTGATTGAACTAATTTTTTTCTAATAGCATAAAGATAGCCTGAACAAGGGAATCTTTTCCCTTTTAATCTCATCTGGTGAGCAGCTTCGGTTAAAAAATGAGACCAGTAGCCAAATAGGTTATTACGCGGATTAACTGAAATTGGCCGTCCACTAACTGCGCCAATTTTTAAATTTTCAAATGGTTTAAGTAAATATTTTAAACTTTCCTTTTCTATCCACACATCGCCATCAGTTAAAACTAAAATTTCTCCCCTCGCTTCTTTAAAAGCCAAATTTAAAGCTGCTGGCTTACCCCCTCCTTCGTCTCTCAAATATTTCACTTCTGGATAATTTCTAGCGAATTGATTAGCGATTTTTTCGGTTTCTTGATCGGGTCCAACAATCAATATTTCATATTCCGCCTCTGTCCGCGTCAAGTCCGCGTTAGTCCGCACTTGATTTAGAATTGCCTGAACGGCTTTTGGCAAAGTGTCTTTTTCTTTGTAGGTTGTGATGATAATTGAAATCATATTTTCGCGAATAACCACAAATTTTGGCACGAATGGCGCACTTAATTTGACATTATCTGGCTTCTATTTTTATATGAGACCCCTAGACCAATTTCTTTCTTGACATCCCTGGTTACGCTACTCAATTTTTCCTCTACCTTAAAATATAAAATATTATAGTGATGGTTTAAGGGGAAATTTTTCAATAATACTATATTTCGCCCCCTCTTGACTTAATTCACTTTTCATCAAATCTATTGATTTAACTTTGAATCGTAATTTTCGAATTTCGTCCGTCAGCTGGCCGATTCGAATTTGCTTTGGCATTTTTAATCTTGCCAGGGTGATGTGCATCTGCCATGGTCTTTTATCAATTTCAACACCAATTTTTTCTAGCTGGCGGCCAATTTTATCTTGAATGCTTTGCACTACTCTATCGCCAATTTCTTGGCAGCTAACAAATAAAACCCGCGGCTGATTTAAATTTGGAAATCCATTAAAATTTTCCAGCCTTACTTCTACCGAAGGATTTTCTTCTAAGCTCTGGCTGATAATTTCTTTAACTTTTTCTAATTTTTGCTCATCTAAATAGCCCAAAAAATGAAGGGTAAGATGTAAACCTTCTGGATTAACCCACTTAATATCAGATCCCTGATTCTTTCTTTTTAATTCAGAAATTATTTCTGACAAATAATCTTTGATTTCTTGGGGTAAATTAATGGCGATAAAACTTCTAATCTTCATAACTTTATGAAATTACCCATTCGTATTTAGTAGCCGGTCAAATTATAGCATAAAATAAAGACTTGACAACCTAACAAAATTGTGATAATCTTAGAAATAGATATTTAGATTCTCCAAGGAGGTAACAATGTTAGATTTAATTCAGGCTCTTGCTGTCCTGATATTTTTCTTTCTACTCCTTAAATTATTATGGCATTTATTTTGGAAACCTAATAACTGGTGGCAAAGATGGCGACATTCAGAAGTCTTTACCCTCTTTCAAGCCACAGAAAATGGTCAAAAGTTACTAAATTATATTCGGCAACATAATATAAGATTGGGAATACCGTCAAGCGCACTGCTGGAGGGCTTTTGGGCATGTTATTACTCCAGTTTTAGTTTCCCAGGTGTTTTAATAATCAACAAAAGAGACCTTGCTTTAATGTCAAAAAAGAATGGTAAAGTTGAATCCTCTATTGCTCATGAATTAGGTCATCTGGCTATAAATTCCAGCCTCTTTTTAGACACCTCTATTTGCCCATATGCTAAAACAGATTTTTCTTCTGACTTCAGTTGTCCCTACGGAGAGTTTTTAGCCTGGCAAAAGGGTTGGCAGATTCTTCAGGAATTAAAAATTAATATTAGCGAAGATAAATTCTGGTACTGGGCACTAAAGGCCATAAAAACATATTCAGAAAAATGCCTATTAGAAGATTGGAAAACGTGTGAAAAATTGATGATTGAAAAAGAGTCCGTTAAGCTATTTAAATAGATTAAATAGAGCCCCGAAACATTTTGGGGCTCTTTTGTTTTTTTGATTTTATGATATATTTAATCTATTCGTAATTCAAATAAAATTCGTAATTGGTAGGTTAGATGAAAGAAGCCTTACTCTATCAAAAATTAAAGAATAATAACGTTCGCTGCCAAGCCTGTGCCCATCGCTGTATTATTGTTCATGGCAAACGCGGATTTTGCAGCGTTCGAGAAAATCAGGACGGAAAACTTTATTCTTTGGTTTACGGCAAAGCTGTGGCTATTAATATTGATCCGATCGAGAAAAAACCATTTTTTCATTGGCTGCCCGGCAGTTATTCGCTCTCAATCGCCACAGTTGGTTGCAATTTTCGCTGCTTAAATTGCCAAAATTATGACATTTCTCAAAGCCCTAAAGAAAGAAGGGAAATTTTTGGCGAAGATTGGCCGCCGGAAAAAATTGTTGAAGAAGCTTTAAAATTTCAAGTACCAAGTATTTCTTATACTTACACCGAGCCGACCATTTTTGTTGAATATGCTTTAGAGACGATGAAATTAGCCAAAAAGAAGGGATTGAAAAATAATTGGGTGACTAATGGCTATATGAGCAAAGAAACATTGAAATTAGTCGCTCCTTATTTAGACGCAGCTAATGTTGATTTAAAATTTTTTCAAGATGACTTATATCAAAAAATTTGTGGTGGAAGACTTCAACCAGTTTTAGATTCTTTAAGATGGATGAAGAAATATAAAATCTGGGTTGAAGTAACAACTTTGGTTATTCCTGGATACACGGATCAGGGAGCTCAATTTGAGGATATAGCAAAATTTATCAAAAATGATTTAGGGACAGAAACTCCCTGGCATATTTCTCGATTTTATCCAGCTTACAAAATGATGAATGTCTCCCCTACCCCGCCAGAAGTTATCCACAGGGCTGCTGAAATTGGCAAAAAAGTTGGTTTGAAATATGTTTATACTGGCAATCTGCCCGGCGATGACGGAGAAAATACTTATTGTCCAAAATGCAGCGAACTGGTAATTGAGCGAATTGGCTATCAAATTAAAAGATTTGATAAAGATGGAAAGTGTCCAAAATGCGGAGAAAAAATCGCTTTTATTGATAAGTAAAAAGAGGAGCCTCTTTTGGCTCCCCTGGCAGAATAATGCCCTAAGATAATGGTCCATGAAATATTTCCTTAGCACGATTTTGTATGATCTCCCAGGGTTTTACGTCCAGAAAGTTCGGGTAGAGCACCTCTTCAATACGGGTCTTCAAATCCAAAAGCAATAAGCCCAGATTCCTTTTGTAATTATTATTCATTATTGACATAATTCATACTTAAATTAGAGGTGGAATATCACGGCGATCGCAACCATATTCCACCTCTTGATTTTACCGGCCATAAAATTCTCTTTTTCATTTTCACCTTCATTATCAATATTAAAACAAGCCAATTCAAAAGGTATTCTCGATTTAATTGCTTAGCTTCTTTAAAATGCAGTTTTTTAGTTAATTCTAATTTTTTCAACATTTTTAACCCCCTTTAGTGTAAAGTGTATCATTAGGTCGTGCACGCCCTTTACTTTTTTCTAAAAACTTATTACTATTAAATCAGGCCCCCTAAAGAGAATTGGTCAGAAAAGTGACTGTTACCAAAATGGTCAATAAGTCAATGCGTTCTCTGGAGATAAAATTAGCACTCCCCCTTGACGAGTGCTAAATACTTTGCTATAATAACACGAATTTTGGCCGCCAAGGCGGCCCCGCGAATCAATACAAATATTCGTAGTGATTCGTGATAAAATTAATATGATTAGTGATTTATCCATATGAATAACTTTACTCTTAAAGCCCAAGAGGCTTTACAAGAGGCGCACAATCTGGCGATGGAGCATGATCAACAGCAGGTTGATACACCCCATTTAATGTTAGCCTTAATTCGACAAGAAGAAGGAGTTGTTTTAGCCGTTCTTAAAAAATTAGAAGTTGATATTGAAAAATTTCAGAAAGAGTTAGAACAAGCAATTGAATACCTGCCTAAAATTAGAATTGGCGGCGGTTTAGTTGAAGTTTATATTACCCCCCTACTCCAAAAAAGTTTATTCCAAGCAAACAAAGAGGCTTCTCGTTTAAAAGATGAATATATCAGCACTGAGCATTTACTGCTTGGTCTTTTACGAGTTCCATCAATAGTTAAAGACATAGCAAAAAAATTTAATGTTGATTATGATAGAGTTTTAGAAGTTTTGGTCAGTATTCGAGGTAGCGAAAGGGTGACCGAACCAGAGCCAGAAACAAAATATCAAGCTTTAGAAAAGTACACTATAAATTTAACTGAAATGGCGCGGCAGGAAAAATTGGACCCTATCATTGGCCGAGATGATGAAATTCGACGCTTGATTCAAGTACTTTCTCGCCGAACAAAAAATAATCCGGTTTTAATCGGCGAAGCCGGGGTTGGTAAAACTGCAATTGTCGAAGGTTTGGCTCAAAGAATTGTTAGTGGCGATATTCCCGAATCTCTGAAGAGTAAAGAATTAATTTCTTTAGATTTGGGGGGTCTGATTGCTGGCACTAAATTTCGTGGTGAATTTGAAAATCGTTTGAAGGCAGTGATAAAAGAAATAAAAAGAGCCGGTAATTATATTCTTTTTATTGATGAGTTGCATACTTTAGTTGGCGCTGGCGCGGCTGAGGGTGCAATTGATGCCTCTAATTTGTTAAAACCTGCTTTGGCACGCGGAGAATTACATTGTATTGGCGCAACTACGCTAAAAGAATATCAAAAATACATTGAAAGAGATCCGGCCCTGGAAAGACGATTTCAGCCGGTTTACATCAGCGAACCATCTATTGAAGATACTATCGCCATCCTGCGCGGCATTAAAGAAAAATATGAAGTTCACCACGGTATTAGAATTACCGACGACGCTTTGGTAACTGCGGCAAAACTTTCTGCCAGATATATTACTGATAGATTCTTGCCGGATAAGGCCGTTGACTTAATGGACGAGGCGGCCTCAGCTTTGAGAATGGAAATTGAAAGTGAACCAGAAGAAATTGATAGATTAAAAAGAAAAATACATCAATTAGAAATTGAAAAGACTGCTCTCAAAAAAGACAAAGAATCTAAAAAACAAATTAGAAAAATCACTGGTGAACTGGCTAACCTTAAAGAAAGGTATGAAAATTTAAAAATTCAATGGAAAACCGAAAAAGAAATTATTAGTTTAATAAGAGAAACAAAAAAAGAAATTGATAAATTAAAACAAGAATCTGAAATTGCCCAACGAGAAGCAGATTTACAAAAAGTAGCAGAAATTAAATACGACAAAATTCCTGCGGCAGAAAAAAAATTGGCTGCAGCACAGTCGAAATTAGCAAAAATTCAAAAGAGTAATCGCATATTGAAAGAAGAAGTAACGGCTAGCGATATTGCCAAAGTCGTCTCTCTTTGGACCGGAATTCCAGTAACAAAAATGTTGAAAGAAGAAACTGAAAAATTGGCGCGAATGGAAGACGAAATCCATAAAAGATTAGTTAATCAAGAAGAAGCGGTAAGAGCAGTGGCCAATGCTATTCGAAGAAGTCGGGCCGGTATTTCCGAAGAAAATCGACCAATTGGTTCATTTATTTTTATCGGTCCAACTGGTGTTGGAAAGACAGAGTTGGCCAAGGCTTTAGCTGAATTTATGTTTGACACTGAACAGGCTATTGTTCGATTAGATATGTCCGAATATATGGAGCGCCATACTGTTGCCCGAATGATTGGTTCACCGCCTGGTTATGTCGGCTACGAAGAAGGCGGTCAATTGACAGAGATTATTCGCCGCCGACCTTATAGCGTGGTGCTTTTTGATGAAATTGAAAAGGCTCATCCTGAAGTATTTAATATCCTGCTTCAAATTTTAGACGAGGGACGATTAACTGATGCTAGGGGCCGGGTAGTTAATTTTAAAAATACAATTATAATTATGACCTCAAATTTGGGCTCGGAATTAATTCAAGAGTACGCTCAGCGCGGTAG
The DNA here is from genome assembly GCA_049971355.1 of Patescibacteria group bacterium. Taxonomy (GTDB): domain Bacteria; phylum Patescibacteriota; class Patescibacteriia; order UBA2591; family UBA4787; genus JBMFLE01. The sequence goes on along the minus strand of JBMFLE010000009.1, from coordinate 8,109 downwards.
TTTTGGTTTTGTTTCAGAACAAGAAAAACTTGATTCAGAAAAAATTATTAAAGATAAAATTTATGAAAAATTGCGCGAAAAATTCAAGCCAGAATTTTTGAATCGTGTTGATGAAATTATTCTCTTCCATGCCTTAACTAAAAAAGAAATTAAAAAAATTGTAGATTTACAAATTCAGCAAGTAGAAAAAAGATTGGCTGAGAAAAAGATAAAAATTATTGTCAGCGACCAAGTCAAAGAAATTTTAGTCGAAAGAGGTTTTGACCCAATCTATGGGGCTCGACCATTAAAAAGACTTATCCAAAAAGAAATATTGGATAATTTGGCTCTTAAAATTATCAGCGGTGAGATTAAAGAAAATCAAAAAGTAAAAATTGACGTAAAAGATAGAAAAATTATCATTAAATAATAGAATTGAAATAATGACCAAATATCTAATTTTAATTGGTATTATTTTGCTTTGGCTACCCTTGATTGTTAAGGCAGAACCTTTTTCTTTTAACCCAGATTATCTAATCTCTGATTACGAATTAACCAATTGGCAGGCAATGAGTCGGGAAGAAATTATTGAATTTTTAAAAAAAGAAAATGGTGCTTTGGCTAATTATTTTAGTAAAGATTTAGACAACCAATTAAAACATGCCGGCGAAATTATTTACAATGCCAGCCAGCGTCACCAAATTAATCCCCAGGTCCTCATCACTTTAGTTCAAAAAGAACAAAATTTAGTTACTCAGCAGATGGTTAAGCCCAGCCAGTTTGATTGGGCAGCTGGGTTTGCTTGTTATGATTATCGTCGACCAGTTAGCCGCTTTAGTGGTTTCGCCACCCAGGTTGATCGGGCTGCCTGGCGCTTACGTTATTTTTTAGAATATCCTTGGGAATTTCGTTTTCGCCCAAATCAAGTTTATAAAATTAACGGCCACTTGGTTAGGCCACAAAATTTAGCTACGGCTGCTTTATATAACTATACTCCTTATCTTAGAGGCAGTAAATTATTCTGGAAAATTTGGCAAAAATGGTTTGCTAAAAAAGGACTATTACCAAACGGCGTTTTGGTCCGCGTCAAAAATGATAAAGGCGTCTGGTTAATTCAAGACGGTAAACGCCGACCGTTCTATTCTAAAGCTGTTTTTTTGGCCAGTTATAGTTTTGATAAAGTTATTGAAATAAGCCAAAAAGATTTGGAGCAATATGAAAGGGGCGAACCAATGACTTTTCCAAATTATTCTTTATTAAAGGCATCTACCGGTGAGATATATCTACTTGTTGATGGTCTTAAAAGAAAAATCGCTTCCTTAGAAGTTTTTCGTAAAATAGGTTTTAATCCGGAAGAAGTTAATTTAGCGGAAAATTCTGATTTAGATCAGTATCCGGAAGGAAGGCCAATTACCACTCCTTATCCTAATGGTGCCTTGCTTCAAGATAAATTATCTGGCGCTGTTTATTATGTAAAAGACGAAATAAAATATCCAATTATCGACAAAATAATTTTGAAGAATAATTTTCCATATAATCAAATTATAAAAGTTAAAACCGAGGAGCTCAATAAATTTATTAATGGCGAGCCAATTAAGTTAACTGATAGTACATTAGTAAAAAGCAGCAATCAATCAACGGTTTATGTTATTAGTCGAGGCAAACGACGACCAATTATTAATCCAGAAACTTTTGAGGCGCTTGGGTACTTATGGGAAAATATTTTAACTGTTCCAGATAATGTTTTGAATATTCATCCAATAGGTGAGATATTAGATATTAATAACTTATAACTATCAAAATTACTATGCTTTCTTTTACTGCTATCACACCTCATCCGCCAATTATTATTCCTACCATTGGTAAAGAAAATCTTATTATTGTAAAAAAAACCATCAAAGCACTAGAGAAATTGGAAAAGAAAATCGCGGCCGTTAGTCCAGAGATAATTATAATTATCTCGCCTCATGGACCTATCTTTAGCGATGCCTTTTGTTTTAATGCAGCTGAAAAATATTTTGGTAATTTTCAACAATTTGGTGATCTGACAACAAAAATGGAGTTCAACGGAAATTTAGAACTGATTTATAAAATTCGAGAAAAAACCGAGACTGCTTTACCAACAACAATGGTTAGTGAACCAAATTTAGACCATGGTGTTTTAGTGCCGCTTTATTATTTAACAAAAAATCTTCAAAATTTTTCCATTATCCCAATCGGTTATTCATTTTTAGATTTTCAAAAACATCTTAAATTTGGCGAAAAAATAAAAGAGGAAATCATGCTTTCCAATAAAAAAGTAGCAGTGATTGCTTCTGGCGATCTTTCACATCGTCTAACTTTTGATGCGCCTGCTGGCTATTCGCCTCAGGGCAAAATTTTTGACAAAAAATTGATTGATTTGCTTAAGAAAAAATCTGTTAACCAAATTTTAAAGCTTGACTCTAATTTAATAGAAGAAGCCGGCGAATGCGGTTTGCGTTCAATTTTAATTCTTCTCGGTATTATTAAAAATTTTAATTACCAACCCGAATTATTATCTTACGAAGGTCCGTTTGGGGTTGGTTATTTAGTAATGAATTTTAAACTTACCTAAACATCAAACATTTTACTTAAAATAAGGTATCAAAACAAAAAATGATACCTCTTTATTATTTAGATAGAAAACTATTTTTCTTCTTGATGACAAAAATGCCACGGCCGTGAATTTTTAGTCATCGTATTTAAGTCAAAATAAAAGGAGCCCTTGGAACCTCTCTCTACTCCGAAGAGTAGAGATTGGACCTTGAGCTCCGTTATTTATTAAAACAGAAAAAAAATAAAAAGCAAGGGTTAACCTGTGGATAACTTTTTTGGGAAATTCTTAAAATTTTGAAGTTGAAAAACAATAAGTAGCTTATCGAATTTTATAAATCCAAATCTTTTTTAGCGCTTCTTTGGCTAAATTAAGATGCAGGATACTGCTCGTATAAAGAGTATATAAAATTTCACCCTTTTTAACCGGTTCGCGAACAACTTTATGCAAATAAACGCCAGCGGTTTTTTCTCCAGGCGCGCCTAATAAACGACAAATTTCAACTAAATTTTTATTATGGATAGCTATAACCCGACCGCTGTTTTTAGCCTTAATATTATATCTAATCTTCCCTAATTTTAATTTTTCTGAATCAATTGGTTGACCACCCTGGGCCTTAATAATTTCTTGCATTTTTTGCCAGGCTTGACCATTAACTAAGGCTTTGCGGGCCAAATAAGAACCAGTCCCCTTTTTAGCTTTGCCGACCAATTCGAGTAAACTTCCGGCCAATTGAATCGATTTTTCTTCCAAATCCCTTGGTCGATCTTCTTTTTGCTGAAGAATGCGTAAAATATCTCGCGCCTCCAAAACTGGACCAATTCCCCTGCCAATCGGGCCCTTAACTGAGCGCTGGATTAAAACTTTAGCCTTAATTTTAAATTTACGCGCTAAATAGAGAAATAATTTTTTAATTTGTTTAGCTCTTTTTAAAGTTTGAATTTTAGTTGTTGGCCCAACTGGTACATCCAAAACCAAATGGGTAATACCCATTGCCACTTTCTTAGCCATAATTGAAATAACCATTTTAGTATACGGTTCAATACCTAATTGATATGAGGTTTTGATAATTCTATCATCAGCAGGTGCGATTTTTTCTGCTCCCCAAACCAAACAGGCGCCAACTTTTTTAACTATTTTTTCAACTTCTTGACTTTTAAAAGTCACTGGTGCTAAAACTTCAAAAGTATCAGCTGTACCAGCCGCTGAAGTTACTGCCCGAGAAGATGTTTTAGGTATAATAAATCCATAACTACCAACAATAGCAACAATAATTGGCGTCACACGATTACCAGGCAGACCACCAGTTGAATGTTTATCAGCTACCACTTTACCAAAATTAAAAATTTTGCCAGTGTGTGCCATTGCTTTAGTTGTATAATAAATTTCTTGAAGAGAAAATTTATTTTGACCAAAAGCGCTGGCGATAAAAAAGGCAATCTCTGTTTCTCCTAAACGATACTCAGCAATATCGGAAATGATAGAATAAATTTCTTGATAAGAAAGTTTTTTGCCCAAAACTTTTTTTTGAATAGATTTAATTGATTTTGGTCTACTAGCTAAACTTAACTCAATTAACTCTCCTCTCTTAATCTCATAATGTTCTAAAATTTCTTTGAATAAACCAATTTGGCCAGGATCAACTAAAGTGTCAGTTATATCAATTGTGATCACTGTTTTTCTTTGTCTCCAATGAAAATTTAACTCATCCCCGGCCCTGAGACCGTATCGTTGGCCATCTTTTTTGTGGATAACTGCAATCCAAGGATAGCCGGTACTAATATCTAATGGCTTGGCGCAAAGAAAAAATGATTGTTTCATATGCATTATTTAAAAATTTATTATTAATGTTATAGTTTCCAGTGTTCTAACGCAATTTTTAACTCCAAATTCTTCTTAGCGTATTCTTTTAGTGATATATTTTTCATGGTTGCCTCAATAGCTTGCCTAACTGCTTTGGCGCCGGCTAAAGTCCCTTGCGGATGTCCATGAATGCCACCGCCAAAGTTGATAATTAAATCCTTGCCTAAAATTTTAATTAATTTTGATACTGAGGCAGGATGTAAACCACCAGAAGCAATAGGTAGAACTGGTTTAACATCTGGCCAATTTTGTTTTAAGGCCTTATTTATTTTTAAAACATCTTCTTTTCCTCCTTCCATTTTTCCAACCACAGTTCCAGTATGTAGTTGATCAACCCCGGCTAATCTTAATAATTTGGCTAAAACCAACATTGAAATTCCATGTTTTGGGTTGCGAGTAAAGGCTGAGTGCATGGCCCGATGGGCATGAATAATTAAACCTAAATTTTGATGACGTAATTCTTGCAGAGCTGAAAAACCAACAGTGACGACATCAACCATAATACAATTACCACCCATTTTTTTAACAAATTTGGCGCGTTTAATCATTTCCGCAGTTGGCGCGCTAATATTGAAGGCACAAATTTTCTTTTCACCAGTTTCTTTTTCTGCCCTTTTAGCTAACTTAAGAGTTAATCTAACCCGCTCTGCAAATCGATTAAAATTTTGGTTAGTTAAATTTTCATCATCTTTAACCAAATCTACTCCACCAATAAAACATTCGTAAGCGCAGCGAGCGTGCTCCTTTGCCGAGAGACCTAATTTTGGTTTGATAATCGCACCAATTAAAGGTCGATTAAATACCCCAATTTTTTGACGCACACCAGCTAAACCTAATTGTGGTCCAGGGAAAGATTGAATATATTTTTTAGGAAATTCCACGTCTTCTAAGCGTAAATTTTTGACGATTTTCATGCTAAAAACATTGCCAGCGCAATTAGATAGAAACTGGGAAATATTTCCTGGTTCAAAGAGTTTTAATGGATAAGCAATTTTAACGACTTTCTTTTTTGGATTTAAATAAAATATTTTGGCCGCCAATTCTCGTCTAGTCTTAACACTTAAAGTTCCAACCTCGGTCCAGGTACCGATTGATGATTCAGCGGCCACCGCTACTGCTGCTTCAGAAAATTTAACGTCTTTAGCTGGTTCCAGATAAAAATTACAAATAATAAAATTATTTGGATCTGGTTTAAAACCGGGTGTTAAATAGCCCTTAAATTTTAAATATTCACTAGTCATATATCCAGGGATAAATTTTTTTAACTATTTTTTTAATATTTTCTGGTCTAATAATTCCTGCTTCGCAAATTATCCCATTAATCCATTTAGCCGGAACTAAATCAAAGGCAAAATTAATAATTTTTAATTTTTTTGGCGCGTTTGACCAGATTTCTTTTGCCGAACGTTCTTCAATTTTAATCCAAGATTTGGGATAAAATTTCAACAGAGACGCAGCAATATAAACAGATGTTCTTTCATGTTGGGCAGCAGCAGCAATTCCATAACTGCCGATTTTATTTATCACCGAACCATTTTCTAAAATAGCGTCGGCCCCTAAAATAATTTTATTCATCATTAATTCTTTGCCTGAATATTGTGAAATTAAAAATCCAGCTGAAGAATCAGTAACCATAGTAGTTTTTATTTTTGCCTTTAATAATTTTCGGGAAGTAATTCTTCCCTGGAAAAGAGGTCTGGTTTCGGTATTAAAAACATGAAAATTTTTGTTTGATTTCTTTGCGGCGATTAAAATTTGTTCGACTAACCAGGAATGACAATGGGTTAAAACATTATCGCCATTTTTAATCACAGTTTGACCAATCGGAATAATTAATTGAGCCGCATCTTCCATCAAAATCAAAAAGTCATTAACTGCTTTTTTAAAATAATTATTTGCTTGTTCGATATTTTTTGGTTTAGCTAATCTCAATTCAGAAAAAATAAATTTAACTCCGTTCTGGGCCATTGGTTCAGTTGGTCGAGCTGATAATAAATAGTTAGCTGCTTTTTTAAGATCCTTTTGCCAAATAGTCAAATTTTTAGCCTTATCCCCTACCCCATATTTCCCTAAGGTAGAAATAATAGTCCTGGCCACAGCTGTGGCTCCTTGAACTTTGAGTGATTTAATATCTTGATAAACCTTTGTTAACATACTTATATTATATAACAATCTTGACAAAAAGTAAACTTTATGCTATTATATTAACAACATAAAAAGGAGGTTATAATGGGAAGAAAGTTTCCCCAGGTAGACCAAGTGAAAAAAGTCGAAGCACATGGATCCTGGCGGACGAAGAGCGGAGGTGAGCTATGGGTTCTAGTTAGAATGGATTTATCCCAGCTTTTTAAGTTCTTTAGCTACAATAGGAAAGAGCTAGAACGTCTAGCAAGACGAGGCGTAAAGAAAGATGAAATTTGCGGCTTCCGCATCTATTATATTACCCGGTTGAAAAGGGGAGCAGTTGGTGGTGGAGAATTCCACAAGTTGCGAGAAGAAATACTCTTTGTAATTAGCGGTAGGGCAATTTTGACCTTTAAAGACTGCTACGGTGGTGTTCGAGTAGTTCGCCTCAGTGCGAAAAGAGGGGTCAGGATACCCCCCTACATTCTGCATTCCTATAAGATCACGGAAGACGGTACCACCTTTCTCGTCATAGCCAATACCCTTTTTGATCCGGAACAGAAGGAGACTCATGATACTTATCCAGAAACAGAATTCTCCCGATTTTAAAAACTTTATTTGGCCAGGTGAATTATCCATCTGGCCTTTGAATTTTTTATTATTTCTGTTAATATAAAAATATGCCTGATATTTTTGTTAACTTAGCCAAAAAAACAATTAAGATTTATCTTAAAGAGAATCGGCTTATTGAGCCACCGCCAGATTTGCCTCCAGAAATGTTTAAAAATAAAGCCGGGGTCTTTGTTTCTCTTCACAAAAAAAATGGTGAATTGCGCGGTTGTATTGGTACCTTTCTGCCAACCAAAGAAAATATTGCTCAAGAAATTATCCACAATGCTATTTCTGCTGCTTTTCATGACCCAAGATTTTATCCGATTACTAAAGACGAATTAGATGATTTAGAAATTTCAGTTGATGTTTTGTCAGAACCAGAGCCGATTGATTCAATTGATAAATTGAATGTTAAAAAATATGGCATCATTGTCAAAACTGATGACGGCCGAACTGGTTTATTATTGCCAGATATTGAAGATGTTGAAACGGTTGATGAACAAATTTTGATTGCTTGTCAAAAGGCCGGCATTAATCCAGCTAAAGAAAAATTTTCTATTTTTCGATTCACTGTTGAACGACATAAATAAGAAACTACAAAATACAAATTTATACTAATTTACTAAATCTGGTATGTTAACCGATAAACAAAAATATCGCCTTCTAGAAATGTTCCCTGGCATTACTGTTTGGACGATTTTAATCGGTTCAATTGTTTTGTCTTTTATTAAACCTTTGTGGGCTATTTATTTTATAATTATTTTTGATTTTTATTGGCTAATGAAAGTGATTTATCTATCAATTTTTTTAATCATTGCTTGGAATAAATTTCATAAAAATATAAAAATTGATTGGTTAGCTGAAGTTAAAAAACTGCCAGATTGGCAAAATATTTTCCACTTAATTATTTTAGCAACCTATAAAGAAGAAATGGATGTTATCGGTCCAACTTTTGA
>JBMFLE010000008.1:0-19619 GCA_049971355.1 Patescibacteria group bacterium | reverse complement strand
GGATTTAAGTTTGTTTTGACATTAGCTGGTGCAAGATTTGAACTTTACGAAGCAGTCACACAAGCCGAAATCCGAGAACTTCACGATCAAGATTTACCTATTTATAGCATTTTATTACCAGTTTACAAAGAACCTGAAGTTATTGAAACTCTAATATATGCTTTAAGTCAACTTGATTATCCAAAAGATAAATTTATAGTTGTTTTGGCCGGCGAGGAAAGAGATAAAGAGAGATTTCTAAGAATTAGCGATGAAATTGTAAAAAAATATGGTGATAAATTTTTTAAATTATTAATCTCGCTTCATCCCAAAAATTTGCTAGCCGAAATACCGGGCAAGGGTTCAAATACTAATTGGGCTGGTCATCAAGTTAAAAGATTAATTGATGAGTTAAAAATTCCTTATGAAAATATTATTGTCTCTTGTTTTGATATTGACACTTGTGTCCACCCCAAGTATTTTAGTTATCTAACTTATCGCTATTTAACCGTTCCTAATCCAACCCGAACAAGCTTTCAGCCAGTTGCTGTATTTAACAATAATATCTGGGATTCTCCGGCCCTAACTCGAGTAGTCGCTCGCGGCACAACTTTTTGGCTTTTAACTGAATTATCAAAACCACAGCTATATTTTACTTTTTCCTCACATTCAATGAGTTTTAAAGCCTTGGTTGAAGTCGGCTTTTGGCCAAAAGATGTGGTTAGTGAAGACTCGAGAATTTTTTTGATTTGCCTTAATCATTATAGTGGTGACTATAAAGTTGTGCCGCTCTATATTTCGGTTTCAATGGATACAGTTTATTGCGGTAGTTTTTGGCGAACCTTAGTTAATCAGTATAAACAAATGCTTCGTTGGGGTTACGGCGTAGAAAATGTTCCCTGGATGCTCTGGAATTTTTTTAAAAATAAAAAAATGCCTTGGCTAAAAAAATGGCCTCCTTTTTGGACACAATATGAAGGGTCTTGCTCTTGGGCAACAGTTCCAATTATAATTTTAATTTTAGGATATTTGCCAATTTGGGTAGCCAGACAAAGAAATATTCAGGAAGGTATTGTTTTGAACGCTCCTTTTATTTTAGAATGGTTAATGACCATTGCAATGATAGGACTCTTTCTCTCGGCAATTTTTAGCACCATTCTTTTACCGCCCCGACCAGCTAAACATAAACCTTACAAATATCTCTTTATGATTTTGCAATGGTTGCTCTTCCCTCTAACGATGTTAATTTTTGGCGCTATCCCAGCCACTGAAGCAGTCACGAGATTAATGCTCGGCAAATATCTGGGATTTAGAGTGACCGAGAAGAGACGTGATCCTCGGGGATAACTTGAATTGACAAATTAGTTCAGTCTGTTATAATACTATCTGATAAATTAAAAAAGAAAAACAAAAGATATCAAAGAATTAGATGAAGTAAATTTTTTTCATAAACTATTCGGATGGGCGCATTCGGATTGCCGGAGTCCTAAGTTTGACCGGGACGAAGGCGCGCTATTCGGATGGGTCAGTTTGGTAAAAATTAAGTGCAGCTAAAACAGTTAAAATTGTGAGGTTAAATTTTCGCCAAGAGGCGGATCCACCTCAGGCTGAACCTTTTTTGCCAAACATAAAGGTCTCTAATTTGCGCTAAACTTAAAATTATTAATATTCGGACTAATTATTAATACATTCATAAATTAGTTCCGATAAGTTTGGCAAAAGGGTTAAAATAAGTATGCCTTATAGTAATGATCGTGGTTTTGGTGGCGGTGGTTTTAATCGTCCGCCAAGACAAATGTATGATGTTTCAGCCTTGAATATCAAATGTTGCGATTGCGGAGTAGAGATTAAAGAACTTCCTTTTAATCCAGATCCGAACAAATCATTAGATAGAATTAGATGTCCTGAATGTCAAAGAAAATTCCGAATGTCCAATCCGCGACGCGGTTTTGGTGGCCGCGGATTCGGTGGTGGTGGTCGAAGATTTGGCGGTGACGAATCGTAAAACATCAACATATTAAACAAAAAAGACTCGCCAGAGTCTTTTTTGTTATTATGACTAGAGGGACAGTCCCCGGAAAGTGGGACTTCTAAAACCCTTGTCATTATTGAAGAATTTAAAGGCCCATTAAAAGTTAGCCGAGATTTTGTTGTTAACTAAATACGAGCCGACAATTTCTGGATAGCCGTTCAAAAATTCTTGAACGGTCATTTGTCTTTTTCCCTCAAGTTGGACTTCTTCTAAAATTAATGCATTTTCCCTACAAGCAACCAATAGTTTTTTGTTTTCTGTTAAAAAAACCATACCCGGTTGTTTTTGATGTTCAATTTTTAAAACATCGGCTTTAATAATTTTTAAAATTTTATTTTGGATCTTGGGTTTTGTGGTTTGGATTCGCGTGTAAGCACTCGGCCATGGCCAATAAGCTCTAACCATTCTCTCTATTTCTTGAGCCGAATTACTCCAATTTATCTGCCCATCTTCTTTTTTAATGATTTTAGTAAAAGTCGCTTTTGAATGGTCTTGTGGTATTGGCTTTATTTCGCCATTTATCCATTTTGGTAAAGTTTCAATCAATAATTTGGCCCCTAAATCAGCCAATTCTTTTGTTAATTCTTCAGTCGTAATTTTATTAGTTATTTGTTTTTTGCACTTGGCGAGAATTGGTCCGTGATCCATTTTCTCGTCCATTAAAATAATCGTTACCCCAGTTTCAGTATCGCCATTTAAAATTGTCGCCTGGATTGGCGAAGGGCCTCGATATTTTGGGAGAAGAGAGGGGTGAATGTTAAGTGAGCCGTATTTGGGGATAGCCAAAAGTTCTTGAGGCAAGATTAGACCATAGGCGGCAACAATGAATAAATCTGGTTTTAGATTTAAGATTTCAGATTTAAGATTTAAGTTTTCTTTTAAATTTTCTGGCTGGAGAATAGGAATGTTATGTTTTTGAGATAATACTTTGACCGGTGGGGGGGTTAGAATTTGCTTTCCTGCCTGCTGGTAGGCATGACGACCAACTGGTTTATCAGGCGCGGTAATAACTGTTACAGGTTTGGAGTTATTCTTTATCAAAGAATCCAAAATAATTGCCGCAAATTCTGGCGTCCCGAAAAAAATAATATTTAAATCGCTAATCATACAAATATTCTCGCGAATTATTACTAATCTATTTCACAATTCTCCATTCAATGTCTTTTTCATCACCAACAAATTCTTTCCATTCACCACCATCAGTAACAACATACCATTTTTTTTCAGTTGAACTCCAAACCATAGGCTGGTCTTGGAAAAATGGTTTTTTGACAATTTCTTTTGGCTTTAGTTTATCTAATTCCAGCCATTTTTTAAAAACCGTTTCAATCGCATAGTCTAAATTACGCGATTTCGCCCATTCAGCTACTTTAGAAATTGCTTCTTTAGCTTTTTTGACAGAACCGGCTAATTCCAAAAGTTGTTTAGCCGGTCTGGTGAATCGTGAATAGAGTATTTCTTTTTTTCTGGCGCTTTTTTTAATTTTATCTAATGACAGTCCTTTAGTTTGAAAATAATGGGTGACAATAGAACGGATAGCAGTTTTTCTTTTTAATTCTTCATAATATTTAATTTTATTTTTTTTGATATATTCTTCTATTTTTTGAGCAATACTTGTTCCAATGTTTGGTAATTCTTTTAATGCTTTTAGTCCACCATTTTTATAGATAGTAGAAACTTCTTCTTGAAGTGTTTCAATTGTTTGAGCGGCTTTTTTGTAGGCTTTTGGTTTATAGGGCACACTATTTATTTCCAACATTTCCGCTATTTCATAAAATATTTTTGCCAATTTTTTGTTCATATTTATTTGGGTGATTTTAACAATTTTAATAATTTATCTAAAGGTAAAGTATTTACTGCATCTTTCTTTTCCAACCATCCTCTTCTGGCTGTGGCCACGCCAAATTTTATAATCTCCAGCTCCGCGGCGTTGTGGGCATCAGTTGAAATAGCAATTTTAACCCCCCTCTCTTTTGCTAATCGACAATTAACATCAGATAAATCTAATCGATTCCAAAATGAATTTAATTCTAAAATTGTACCGGTTCTTTTTGCCTCTGTCATAATCGCTTCCAAATCTAATTCATAGGGTTCTCTTTCATTAATAAGCCGACCAGTAGGATGACCAATAATATCAACATTCGGATTACGAATAGCCTTAATAATTCTTTTGGTCATTTCTTCTCTTGATTGACGAAAAGCAGTGTGAACTGAAGCAACAACGATGTCTAATTTTTCTAAAATTTTATCTGGCAGATCAAGGGAACCATCCTTTCTAATATCAACTTCAATGCCAGCCAAAACGCGGATACCGCGGAGTTTTTTGTTAAGACTTTGTATTTCCTTAATTTGTTTTAAAACCCTTTCGGCTGTTAAACCGTGAGTGATGCCGACTGTGGGCGTATGATCAGTAATAGCAATGTATTTGTAGCCTAAATTTTTAGCTGCTTCAGCCATCTCTAAAATGGATTGGGCCCCATCAGACCAATTTGAATGGCTATGCAAGTCGCCTTGAATATCTTTGAGAGTAATTAATTTTGGTAATTGATTTTTAAAAGCCGCTTCGATTTCGCCAGTATTTTCTCGTATCTCTGGCGGAATCCAGGGCAAGTCAACTGCCTTAAAAACTTCTTCTTCTATCCGGCCACCAATTAATTTTAACTTGCCATCAATTTTTTTATAGACCCCATATTCGTTAATTCTCAATCCCTTTTCTACACCTATTCGGCGAATAGCAATATTATGAGATTTTGAACCAGTAAAATAATGTAAAGCGGCACCGAATGATTCTGGCTTAACCACTCTTAAATCTGCCTCCGGGCCGCGACGGAGTAAAACATTAACTTTAGTCGGTCCCTTGGCGCGCACTTCCTGAATCTCGGGTAATTGACAAAAAAAATCAATTGCTTTTTTTGGATTTCTGGCTGTGGCCAAGATATCCAAATCACCAATTGTTTCTTTCATTCGACGAATACTACCACATAACTCAACTTGATTAATCTCCGGACATTTTTTTAATTTATCAACTATTCCCTGAGCTAAAAAATAAATCTTGCCAAGCAAAAATCGTTTACTAAAACGATGATAAAGTTCAATTCCGCGTAAAATATTTTGTTCAGATTTTTCTCCCCAGCCCTTTTCTTTTAAAAGTCGGTGGCTGACCAAAAGTTTTTCTAATTGTTGAATGTTTTTGATGCCGAATTTTTTGTATAAAAATTTAACCCTTTTCGGACCGAGACCTTCAATACGCATCAATTCAATCAATCCAGCCGGCACTTTTTTCTTTAAATTTTCAAATTCTTTACATTTACCTGTTTTAATCAACTCTTTAATATGCGAAGCAATGCTCTCGCCCACTCCCGGCATTTCTTCTAATTTATTTTCGCGATAAATTTCATTAATATCTTTAGGTAGGGCCTCGATTACTTGAGCAGCCCGGCGATAAGCGCCAACCCGAAATTGATTAGCGCCTCGGATTTCGAGAATATCAGCAACTTGATTAAAAATTTGTGCAATTTCAATATTATCCATATGGGGACAGTCCCTCCAAATTCAACCCTCTATATAGTGCTTAAATATTAACTTTTAGAGGGTCTCTTTAAAATCGACGACCGATTCTCAAAAATCGCTGCAAGGTTATCAATCTTATCCTTCTTTAAATAGATCCCCTCTTCCACAAATTTACAATATTTTTTAATTTGTTGAGTGTAGGTTCCTGAGATTTTATTTAAAATTTCCATTTTATCAACCAAGCTATCGTTTCGGTTGTAAAAATAAATAGGATAACTGCTCCAGGGATAATCCTCTGGTCGCGAGACTAAACCTGCTCTTACCGAATTAAGATGAATATAACGAGAGAGTTCCCAAAAATATGATTCTTTATTAACTATAATACTCTGAAATCTATCTTGAAATAAATGCCCTGACTGTTGATATTTTTGGTTGAAATATATGGCATAAGCGGTATTAAGTTCATGCATAATTTTCGAGAGACTAAATTTTCCGCGCTCAGTCATTAAATGAATGTGATTTGGCATTAGAATATAGGCATACAATTTGAAATTGTATTTTTGTTTAAGTTTTCTGAGCAAAGATAAATAGTATCGATAATCTCGTTTATATCGAAAAATCTTTTGTTGATTGTTCCCGCGACAAATTAAGTGATAAAGAGTGTTGGGAAAATCAGAAAATTTGCGCGCTTTTGATTTCGGGGGGACTGTCCCCTGTAAGCGGTGACGATCATTAGTTTGACTACCTCGGTGCAGACAAAATAAATAATCACTATACCAATAATCAATAACAGATTAGATAATGATGGTTGAACAAAATGAAAAATAGAATTTATCGGACTAAAAGGAATCCAAACAGTTAAAATTGTAGCTAAAAAACTAAATCCTATTAACTGCCAACTTGGCCAGCCGCCTTTCAAAAAGAAAAATTTAGTTCTAATACTGTAGATAATCACTAACTCGGTTAACATACTGGCAATAAACCAAAGCGTTCGTAGCATCTCCGGACCTAAACGATTAAAAATAGCAAAAAACATTAAGTCAAAAAAAGAACTGATTAGTCCTAAAAATATACAGAAAAAAGCCAGCTCATGAAAATTATATTTCTGTGGCTTAGCGATTTCTTTAATCTGAACATGATCAGTTGCTACTGCTACCAATGGCATATCACTTAATAAGTTAAGTAAAAAAATCTGAACCGCTAACATTGGCAAAAATGGAACAAAAAGTGAAATAGCCGCCATGCCATAAAAATTACCAAAATTACCAATCAAAGTATATTTTATATATTTTATGACATTAGAAAAGACCCTCCTGCCTTCAGTGATACCATCAACAATTACTTTCAAGTCTTTTTTTAGTAAAATAATATCAGCTGCTTCTTTTGAAATATCGGCGCCAGAATCAACGACCATAGCCACGTGAGTTAATTTTAAAGCCGGAGCGTCATTAATCCCTTCACCTAAAAAAGCAACCGAATATTTATCTTCCAGGGCTTCAACAATTTTATACTTTTGAATCGGTGAAATTCTGGCAAAAACTGTTCCTTGATCAATAGCCATCAAAAACTCTTCTTTAGACATTTTGTCTAATTCAGCGCCAGTAAAAACCCTTTTACTGGTATCAGGTAAGCCAACTTCCCTGGCAATCACTTCAGCCACCTCGCGAGAATCACCGGTAATAATTTTAACACTAATACCCAGTTGCTGCGCCTTTTTAATTGCTGTTTTAGCTGTTGGTTTTAGGGGATCAGAAAAAGCAGCAAATCCTAAATAAATTAAATTATTTACATCATTAACCGAATATTGCTGACGATTGTCAATTTCCTTATAAGCTATAGCTAAAACTCGTTGACCCATCAGTCCGATTTTTGAAATTTTTTCTAATTCAACTTTTTTTTGAACATTGTCAAAATTTTCAATTATCTTTTCCCTTCTTTTCTGAATTGATAAATTAATAATTTCTTCTGGCGCTCCTTTGACAATTAACCAACATTTTTGATCTTTATCTTTTACCACTATCGTGTTATAGCGACAATTTGGATCAAAGGGCTGAAACCATAATTTATGATAAAAAGAAATTTTGTTTTGAACAGTTTCTGAAGAAGCTTGATAAATTGCTTTATCAAATGGCTCAAGAATAAATTTTTTATCTTGTTTTTCTAGGTAAGGAGAAGACATTAAAGCTTTTAATAACCATTCTTCTTTGTCTGCGGCGAAAATCTGAGTGACGGTTAAAATATTTTGAGTGATAGTACCGGTTTTATCAGTGCATAAAATATCAACGCTGCCTAAATCATGAATAGCTGAAAGCCGCCTCACTACCACATTTTTTTTAGCCATTTTTAAAGCACCACTAGAAAGAGTTAAGGTGGTAACCAGTGGCAAAGCTTCTGGGATAACAGAAATAGCCATGGCAATTGTGAAAAGTAATAATTCTCTGGCATCAATCGCGCCTCGTTTAACAATTAAATTTATTACAAAAACAATAGTTAAGGTGAAAAAAACTAATTTTAAAATAAATTTGCTAAGTTTAGCAATATTCTGTTCAAAAAGACTTTGATGTTTAATTTCGGTTGTTAGTCTAATTATCTCTCCCATCAGATTGGACTTACCAGTAGCAATAACAATTCCTTCACCGTGACCTCTAACCACAGTCGTGCCGCTAAAAACTAAATTTTTTGCTTCGTAAATTTCTTTAATTTCACCAACTGGCGCTGATTCATCTTTCGGCATCGGATATGATTCACCAGTTAAAATTGATTCGTCAACCAATAAATTTTCTGATTTGAATATCCGCATATCGGCCGGAATAATATCGCCTATTTCAACAATCACCACATCGCCAGGAACCAAATTGCGCCGCTCAATAATTTTTCTTTTGCCTTCTCGTCTTACCTTTGCTTTAGCCACAATATAAGCTTTTAGTTTTTCTAATATTTTCTCCGATTTGTATTCTTGTAAAAATCCCAAGCCAATATTAATTATCAAAATAATAAAAATAATAAAAGCATCAGTTATTTGTTTTAAAATTAAAGAGATAATAGTGGCAATGATTAAAAGATAAAACATTGAATTGGCAACTTGCCGTAGTAAAATATCAAACCAGCGTAATCGTTTAGTAATTATCTCATTATAACCATATTTCTCTAAACGTTTCTTAGCCTCACTGTCAGATAGACCTATCGGCCCGGTTTTTAACTCAGCGAATACCTCTTCTTTTGATTTTTTTGAATAATTAAGATGAGACATAATCTAATTATACACTTTTCCTAAAAATAAAAAAGTAGACCAAATTAATTGAATCCCCTTTTTGAATAACTTTTATTCTCCATCAATTTTGCTAAATTTTTCTACGTCACCTTCTCTGCCGACAATAATTAATAAATCGCCAATTTTGATAATTTCACTTGAGCGTGGCAAATAGTTAACTTCTTCATCTCTTTCAATACCGATTAAGTTAACTTTAAACCTATCTCTTAATTTAAGATCCTTGATCGCCTGATCAGCAAATTTTTTTGGTGCTTTAATTTTTATTAAACTATAACCGGCAGAAATTGGGATGTAACTTAAGATATGTGTTCCCAATATTTCTTGAGCTAATCTTTTTGCTGTCTCAACTGAGGAAAGAATAACCCTGTCAGCACCAACTAATTCTAAAATTCTTTCCTCTAGATGAGAGTCAGAAGTTCGGATGCCACGGGCTACCACCTTTTTAACTCCTAATTTTTTTAATAAAGCAGTAACTAAAATGGTAGTTAAAAAGTTTTCTGCTCCAGTGGCAACAATAACCACATCAAAATTTTCGATTCCTTGCGCTTTTAAAGCATCTTCATCAGTGGCATCAGCTACTACTGCTAAAGCAACTTTATCTTTGAAATCTTCAATTATTTTTTCATTTTTATCAATAACCAAAACTTCTGCCCCTTCTTGGGTCAGGGTTTCGGCTACTGTTTGACCAAATTGTCCTAAACCAATAACGGCAATTTTATGCATATACGACAAATTAAAGTATTACCCTATTATCACTTTATCCTCCGGATATTTAAATGGCTCGGATATCCCCTTTTTAGCAATATAGATAGATAAAGTCAGGGGCCCGATTCGGCCGACAAACATCGTTAAAATAATAATCAATTTACCAATAGTTGTCAAGTTCGCCGTGATCCCTCGTGACAAACCAACTGTGCCAAAAGCAGAAACAACTTCAAAGAGCGCATCTAATAAATTGGTTTTTTCGGTTTGACTTAAAACCAAAGTACATAAACTAATCCACAATAAAGCCAAAGAAAAAATAGTAAAAGCCTGGCGAATAACAATTGGCACCAAACTTCTTTTAAATAAACGAACCGAAGAACGGCCGGTCAACCAAGACTTTAATGTGGCAATAATAACAGCTAAGGTTGAGGTCTTAATGCCGCCGCCGGTTGAACCAGGCGAAGCGCCGATAAACATTAAAACAATTAAAATTAAAGCCGTAGCCGGCAATAAATTGCCAATTGATAAGGTGCTAAAACCAGCTGTTCTGGTTGTTACTGATTGGAAATAAGAAACTAACAATTTGTCGCTTAGACTTAAATGATTAAGATGGCTGTTCTCAAAAATAAAAATCAAAAACCCACCGCCGACAATTAAAATTAAGGTGGTAATTAGAACTGTTCGGCTATGAAGGGTTAAAAATTTTTTTTCTTTTTTGATTTTACTTCTAAACCAATTTAACAAATCGAAAATTGCCGGGAAGCCCAAACCACCGATAATAATTAATAAAGTAATAGTTAAATTTATCCCAAGATTATTTTGAAAATCCATAAAACTATTGCTAAAAAGTGAAAAACCAGCATTGCAAAAGGCAGAAACGGAATGAAAAAGACTTAAATAAAAATTGTGAAAAATTGGGCCATAATAAGGAGTAAATTGAATATAAAGTAAAACAGTTCCGATTAATTCAATTAAAAAAACGAAAAGTAAAATTTTTATTACTAATTTTCCGACTTTATACCAAGCTGAGATATTTAAGGCCTCGCCCAAAAAAGCTCTTTCGCGCAAACCAAATTCGCGGCCCAAAATTAAACCAAAAAAAGTAGTAAAAGTCATAATCCCTAAGCCGCCAATTTGAATTAAAAATAAAATAATTAACTGGCCTAATCTGGAAAAATAAAGGCCAGTATTTTGAACGGTTAGGCCAGTGACACAAGTAGCCGAGGTAGCAGTGAATAAGGCATCAATTAAAGAAATTTCCTCTGAAGAACGCACTGCTCTTGGTAAAAGTAAGAGCAGGGTACCAATCAAAATAATCAAAGCAAAAGTAATAGGAATTAAAATTAATGGTTTTAAAATTGTGCCTCTAAATTTAGATATCCAACAATTTATATTAGCAAAAACAAGACAAATAAACAAAATTAAATAAAGCTGAACAGCAAAAACATAAGGGCTAACCTGGGGGAAGCGGGTCAGAAAATCGATCACAGGTTTGGGTAGACCATAAGTATTAATAAGATTAGTTAGGATTAAAAGAATAATAATCAGGGCTAAGTAACCCCGATTATTTTTTAAATAAATTAACCGCCTAGAAGCCAAAAGTAATTTTAGCAAAATAGTCAAATTTAAAAAACCAGCCGCAAATATCTGAATCTGATGAAGAGTCAAGCGGTATTCGAACGAATAAAATCCGTACTCTAAAATAAAGGTCAAAAATACTATTAGACAAGTTAGTCCAATTAAAAAGTTACAAAAATTTGTTAGTCTTTTTCGCCATTCCATAATTGGCTGCGGGGCTTGGATTCGAACCAAGATAGACAGGTCCAGAGCCTGCCGTCCTACCTTTAGACGACCCCGCAATCGTTAAAAATAAAATTTAAAAATCAGAACAAACTTTAATCACTGCCAATTCAAGCGGTAATTGAGGAATTTCAGCATAACTTAAACCTTGCTGGACTAAAATAAATTCTTCAACAATTTCAACTAATTTTTTAATTTCAATTGATTTAACTAACTCTTGGATTTTATTTTTAGTAACACTGTCAAAATATATTAAAATCTTCTTCTCATCAATCCCAATTTTAACCAACAATATTTTCCTTAAAAATTCAACTAAATCTTTAGTAAATTGTTCAAGGTCTATCCCTTCTTCCAGTAATTGGTTAATCTGACTAATTGCCTCTTTTTTATTTTTTTTAAAAATCTTTTCAGCAAATTCAATAATTAAATTTAATTTTGTTAAAGGAATAACAATCTCTGCCTGTTCAATTGTAATTTCTTTTTCATCTAAAGCCATTACTTGGCTTAATAGACTTTCTGCGTCGCGGACACAACCCTCGGAACGTTGGGCGATTGTTTGTAAAGCCTCTGGGGCAATTTTGATTTTTTCCAAAGCAGCAATGTTTTCTAAACGTTTAACAATTTTTTCTAAATCAACTTTAACAAAGTCAAATCTTTGGCAACGAGAAATAATCGTTTCTGGCACTTTATGAATTTCGGTAGTGGCTAAAATAAAAATTATATATGACGGCGGCTCTTCTAATGTTTTTAATAAAGCGTTAAAAGCAGCAATTGAAAGCATATGAACCTCATCAATAATAAAGACTTTATATTTTCCGCGCGAAGGTGGAATACGAGTTGAGGCAATAATATTTTCCCGAACATTATCAACTCCAGTTTGCGAAGCGGCATCCATCTCAATTAAATCTAAAAAATGGCCACGCATAATTGCCTGACAGTTAAAACATTGGTTACAAGGCTCGCTTTGTCCTTTTTTTCGATTTTCGCAATTAACTGCCTTGGCGACCAATCGCGCCACTGTTGTTTTTCCTAATCCGCGCGGTCCAGTAAATAAATAAGCCTGGGCGATCTTGTCCTGTTTAATTTCATTTTCCAGGGTTTTAATAATATTCTCTTGACCAATAATCTCGGAAAACGTTTGTGGACGATATTTACGATAGAGAACCATAGTTTAGTTTATTAGGTAAAATAAGCCTCAAATAATTTCCAATTCCCAATTTTAAAACAATATCTAAATCTCAATTTTCCAAATTCTAAACTATTGAAATATTGAGTTTACCCCACATCAAATTTTGGTGTGGAGGTAAATTGGTTTATCTTTTGCTCTCGGTCTATCAATTTTTAAAGCCGGCCAATTATTAATTTTAAAAACAGCAGAAATGATTTTTGTTCCCGGACGCAATTCTTTTTTTAATTTTGGAATCAATTTTTCAATAGCCTCAGGCATTAAAAATAAAACCACAATTGTCGCCTCGGAAATGTCGGCTTTATATAAATTACCGCACTTAACTTGAACCGGGGCGCCAAGCCCAGCTAATTTAACTTTTAATTTTGACCAAAGAACTAATGGCCAGGCGATTTCAATACCAACCGCTTTTTTAATTTTATATTTTTGGGCCGCTTTAATAATAATTCGACCATCACCACTACCTAAGTCATAGAGAACATCATTTGGCTGAATTTCGGCTAAACTTAAGATTCTTTCAACCTCTTTTTGGCTCAATGGTACCCAGGGTACATAAAAAAGCATGCCGATAAAAAGTAAATAAAAAATAATAATTGTAACAACTACTACAATTATAAGCAAGATAAAGAGAATTATAAACATAAAATTACAAATTTTTTTCTAATCCCATCTCCATTTTCCTCTCCGGCTCGCCAAGTTTTGAACGTTCCAAAATTTCCATCTCAACTATTTCTTTCGGACGACCATATTTCATTCGTGATAATTCTTTAATCTGTTGAGCAATCTCCGGATTAGCTGGCGGTATTCCCGGTACTTTCGGCAAAGTTTGCATATTAAAAGGTCTAGTCGCCTGATTATCAACCAACAATTTCACATAAGCATTAAATTTTTCGATATTAATCAAATCATATTCGTTAAAAACCGGAGCAAATTCCTTGGCAAGGAATTGGGCATCTTCAACGCCAATTTTAAAAATAATCATTGTCCCAACTGTACCTAAAACCGCATCGCGATATTTTGGATCATTGCCAATCAGTAATTGACCTAAATATTGATGAGCTAAATTTAAGCATAAACGATACTTTCTTGCTTCGGAAAGAATAGTGGTAATAGATTCGGTAATAAAATTTTGAAACTCATCAATATAAAGATAAAAATCTTTTCTTTGTTCCTCTGGCATGTCAGCTCGCCCCATAGCCGCCATTTGTAATTTGGAAACCAAAATTAAACCTAATAAATTAGCGTTCACCTCGCCAGTTTTACCTTTCGAAAGGTTAACCAAAAGTATTTTTTGATTATCCATAATTTCACGGAAATTAAAACCAGAATGACTCTGACCAATAATGTTGCGCATCATTTCATTTTCAACGAAGCGACCAACTTTGGAAATTAAATAACCAAGCATTTCCGATTTGTGAAATTCAGTAGTTTTGGCCATTTCTTTTTCCCAAAAGGCCCTAACCACTGGATCACGAACTTTTTTAACCCATTGGGCAGCAAATTCTGGATCAGAAAACATTCTTGGAATTTCGGCAATTGTCCCTGGATTTTGAATATCAGCCATTAAAGTTAACATCACATTGCGCATATTATGTTCAAACATCGGACCAATCACTTCCGGTGGGAATAATTTATAAAAGATAGCAACCATTTCCTGGACGGCAAAATCTCTTTGCTCCTCTGTTTTTGCTTCTAACATATTCAAACCAATTGGTCTTTCTGTATCAGACGGATTGAATAAAACAACATCATCAGCCCTTTCTTTAGGAATATGTAATAAAATTCTTTCAATCAAATCACCATGAGGATCAATCACACCAACTCCATGACCAGCTAAAATATCTTGAATCACCATGTTACCAATCAGCCAAGATTTACCAGTCCCGGTCTTACCAATAATATAAACATGTCGCCGACGATCATCATCTTTAATTCTAATTAATTTTTCCTGACCACGATAAACATTTTTGCCTAAAATCAAACCCTCAGTTGGAATATTGACTGGGGCTGGCGCTTTTTTGGCTAAAAGCCAACGAATGTTAGGCGTTTCAGTTGTTGGCAGAGGCAGATGGAAAATACTGGTCATTTCTTCGGTATTCAAAATAAAACCCTTGCCTTCATCAAAATTGCGATAAATAAAATCGCGAATTATTTTAGAAGAGTGACCAGTCATCACTGGTTTAAAACCATTACCATATTCATAACCAGTATATTGAGCAAAAGCATTGACAATATTTTGTAAATAATTTTTAGCCTTTTCTTTGTTTTTTGCCACAACCAAAATTCGCAAATTAACATCCAGGCCGGCTTTAGAAGATTTCTCTTCCAAGGATTTAACAATTTCTTGCTCCATTGGTGAAAGTTGATAGGGCCTTTCTTTTTCTTTTTTTTCTTTTGATTCAGTTTTTGGGGAAAAAATCTCTAACAAGCCACTCAAGGTCCCTTTCTTACCCATTACCTCTTTTAATTTTTTGCCTTGCTGCACTTCCGAAGCAACTCTGGCGCCAACCTGATGCCACTCGCCTCTTGCTGAACGAGCAACAATTTGAATTGCCGCTGCATCACCCTGCTCAATTTTAGAAAGAGAATTAATAATAGCATTTAAAGGATCTGCTCCTTCTAAATGCAGATAGGTTTTAATTGGAAACATCCAATGATTTCTTAATTTTAAATAAGCAGACTCAATTACGCATTGAGGTGAAAAGATATTGTAATCTTCAACCTCATCAATCTGAGCGCTTGGATATTGGGCATGAATTTGTTGTTCAACAAATTGTTGTAAATATTTAGGAATAGTGACATAAAAACTAATCACTCCATCCTTACCGGTAACAATTTCGAAAGAAAAATGATCAGTTCTTCCGACTAAACTGCTCCGCCAGCCTCGTTGAGCTCGTAAACCGCCAATATTATCAAAAAAGGTTTCAGTTGGTGAAAGCAACTCTTTAATAGATTTTTTCTGAGCCTCTTCGCCAATTGATTCTTTTGGAACAGTAATGAGAAGAACAACTTTTTGAAAAGCAGCCGATGTTCTGGTTATTTTTCGTAAATAAAATTTAAGCAATAGAAATAAAATAAATAAAATTAAAACCAAACCAATTGCAATCAAAGCCCAAAACAGACCGCTGCCAGTCAAAAAACCGCGACCAACTTCCTCAACAGTCCGAAGACCGGTTTCGGGACTAACATTAGTTATATTGATTTGCGGAAATTGAATATTTTGTGGCTCCATAAATTACTCCTCTTATGAATTAAAGAATTCTGCCTCTTCCCGCTCCTGGTATTTGTTCTGCCTCTCTCAAGCGCCCGTGCAAATATCTTTCGACTGCTTCACGACCGGAAATACCAAAAACACCCGAAGCAATTTTAATAGCCGAAGCCTTCAAAAAATCATACGAATCAGGCTCAATATTACCAGTAATTACCAAATTCGGTCTTTTTTCAGCGACTAAAAGATGGGCCTTACTGCGTCTAAAAATTCCACCTTGATTTTTAATTAAATCTATTTCTCTCCGCTCTGTATTAAAAAAAATAAAATATTTAGCTTTCTCAAAATGAGTGCTTAATAAAGAATCTAAATTGTCTTGTTCGGTTGATAAACAAATTATCATAAGGCAAATTTACAAATTTTAAATTTAAAGTTTTTGTTTTTTCTTTCTTTCGGCCAAGGCAAGTATTTTATCGGTTTTAATTTTGGCTTCCTGTTCTAAAAAAAATCTATTAATACCAGGAATCATTTTCAACCAATTATAGATTAAATTTAAAATTTTATTAACTGCAATTTTGGCTTGAGAAATTATCTTTTCAATTTTTGAAGCAGTCTCTTCGCCTTTTTTCTTAAATTGTTCTTTTAGCGCTTCGGGCAAATTTTGATAAACAGGTTCTAGTCCTTCAGACAAAATATTTTCAATCTCTTTAATTGTTTCACTTTTTTCTAAAACAACTACTGGTTTCTTTTTTAAAAATGGCAAACCGACTACTGATGGTTTAGCAGTTGGTTTCTCCCCTATTTTTTCCGGCTGAGGTACTTCTTTTTTTTCTAAAACTTCCGGTTTTATCTCTGGTTTAATAATTTCTTCAATTTCCGGCTTAATTTCCGGCCCTTCTGATTTAGTTGGTATTTCTTTGTTTAGTTCCATAAATTATTATTAATATATCAAATATAATAAAAATTATTATTAATATATCAAATATAATAAAGTAGTCCAGAGGTCACTGTTAAAAACTATTTCTAATGATCTAGCCCCACTGGGATTTAAACCTAGACTGGGATTTAAACCTAGGCTTTCTGGCTGACCCCGCAGCCTATACCGCCACAGGGAGTCGAACCCTGGTTTCATGGCTGAGAACCATGTGTCCTTAACCACTAGACGATGGCGGCATAGGATGCGGGGCAAGGAACCAGGCCTGTCCTTATTTGTTCTCTTGGCACAAATATTATAATCCCTCCTCGCCCAATTTTTCTAATAAATCTTTTTGTTTTTTAGTTAAATGTTTGGGAATTTTGATTTTTATTTTAATAATTTGGTCTCCTCTACCTCGACCATGTAAATGAGGCACGCCCTTTCCAGATAATTTAAATTCTTGCTCGGATGGCGTGCCGGCTGGAATTTTTAAATCGACTAGACCATCAATAGTTTTAACTGTTTTTTTGCCACCCAAAACAGCTTGGGAAATTGAAATTTCTTCTTCGGAATATAAATCAAAACCTTTTCTTCTAAAAAATGGATCTGGTCTAACTCGAATATGAATATACAAATCGCCTGACCGACCACCTTTAATTCCTGCTCCCCCTTGTCCGCTTAATTTGATAATCCCCCCTTCATCAATTCCGGCTGGAATTTTGACCTTTAAAATTTGCCTTTTTTTAATTCTTCCCTCGCCTTGGCATTGAGAACATTTTTTTTCAGCTACCTTTCCTTCGCCTTGACAGTTTGGACAAGTGCCGACTGTTCTAATGACGCCGAAAAAAGTTGATTGACTTTGGGTAATCTGCCCACTTCCTTTACACTTTGGGCAGATAACCAATTTACTAGCTGGTTCATTCCCTAAGCCCCCACATTTTGGACAAATAATAAATTTATCCAAACTAATCTCACGTTCAGTGCCAAAAATTGCCTCGTGAAAATCAATTAGCATTTCAATTTCAATATCATGGCCTATTTTTTTTCTAGCCTTCCTTGGTCGACCAGCACCAAAGCTGAAAAAATCACTGAATAAATCCTCTAAATCGAAACCTAAGTCTTCAAAGTCAAATTCTCGACCTCGACCAGCTCCTCGCATTGCTTCAGCCCAAGCAGCCCAATCACGGAAACCCTCAAAACCACTAAAATCGCCGCGCGCTCTGGCTTGTTCAAAGGTTTCACCATATTGATCATATAATTTCCTCTTCTCTGGATCAGACAAAACTTGATAGGCCTCATTTATTTCTTTAAATTTCTCCGCGCTACCGCCTGGCTTATCAGGATGGTATTTTTGTGCCAATTCGCGGAAAGCCCGCTTTATTTCTTCTGGCGAGGCATCTTTTTTAAGACCAAGTATTTGATAATAATCTTTAGCCATAATTGAAAATCGTTAATGGACATGAACCCAAAAATGGGACTAAGAGTAAATTTGTTTTTGGGACTAATTTGATTGACCAAAACTATATTAAAATCATCCAAACAATCCGAACATATCCGAACACTCCGAACTAACGTAAATCATCCAAACAATCCGAACATATCCGAACACTCCGAATAATTTATAAACTAAAGTGGGTTGGGATTATTTTATCAACCGTTTCAAACAGCCCAAACTAAATTATTAAAAGCGGAAAATTGTCTCACAAAAGGGGCTCACTTCAAACCTTATAATTTTATTGCTTCTCCTTCCTTAGTCACCTTAACAATCTCAACTATCTTCACTGCCCGTAAAATAGTAAAAAACAATTGAGCAAAAATAACAGCTATAAGACCAACTAAATCAAAAATAAATTTTAACAAAAAGAAAAGAATGACAACAATGCCTAAAGAAATATATTTATAATATGGACCAATAAATTCTTTTAATTTAGAATTAATCAACTTACTTAGCACTTCGTCCATAGTTTCTTTACCGCTTAATTTAATCCCCAAAGAACGGGCGAATTCGTTTCGCTCTTGGGTGACCAAACGCTGGTTTATATTTTTTGATTCTTTGATTAATTGCTGTTCAATCAGAGCTTTGATTTGAGGATCTTTTAGTAATTCATTAAAATCGCCAGTTATCAATTTTTCTTGAGGAATTTTTGATAAAATTTCTGGACCTAACAATTGAATTAAATTTTTTTGGTCACTGGTTAAGATACCAATCGCCAACATTTCATCAATGGTCATCTCAGGATTATAAAAGGGTAACATTTTACTAAAGACACCAGCCATTGGTTTCATTAACCACTTAATTAGTTGCGGCGGAAGCTCAATCTTTTCCTGACTAATTTTAAGAAGGGGATGAAAATAATAAATCAAACAAATAAATAAAGTTAAACTAATTATAATTAGGGACAAGCTGCGCTTCCAAATTCTACCTAAACTTAATTTAAGGCGGTCCTCTTTTTCTAAATTTATTAACTCATAAGCAGCTATCAAGAGAATTAAAAATATAAACATTAAGACCAGAAAATAAAAATTAAAAGATTTAATTCCCATTTGCCAGAGATATATAAAAATAAAACATAAAGTTAATAAAAAGATTGTTAAATAAACAGCCCCTCGATTTTCAGACAAAATATAAAATAATAAAAGGAAAATCAAAAAGAGCAAAAAGCTGATGCCAAAATAAATTAAATTGAAAATCTGAATGGTGGCAACCTTGAAAATATTAATTGTTTGCCAGCAAAAAAAGAAGCCAGCTAAAAGAACTAATAAACTAAAAATTAAAATTTTTACTTGCCCTGAAGTCATAATCTCGCTGATTACAAATTATAATTTGAAGTGAGCCCCTTTCGTGGGACATTTTCCACTTTAATAATTTAGTTTGGGCTGTTTGAAACGGTTGATAAAATAATCCTAACCAACGAATTTACCCGAACGCCACGAATATTCGGAGTGTTCGGATACGTTCGGATTGTTTGGATGATTTACGTTAGTTCGGAGTGTTCGGATATGTTCGGATTG
>JBMFLE010000007.1:0-19731 GCA_049971355.1 Patescibacteria group bacterium | reverse complement strand
GTTCCACAAAAGCGGCTTACTTCAGATTTTTTAGATTTTTATTAGAAATTAGAAATTTGGAATTAGATATTTTTGAATGTCCGACGAAAGGGGCTCACTTCATTATAAGGTATTGGATAAAGGTATTGGTAAAAGTTTGTTCATTTTTAGATTTCGAAATTTTTGAGGATTTTAAAAGTTATCCACAGGTTGGATTTGATTTGTGGTTAAAAATGGTTTATAATGGGAACATGTGGATAAAAGTGGGGATAACTTATAAAAACTGTGGATAAATTCCTATCCATTTAAATTAAGTCATGGATAACTTTTAAATATGTTTATTGGCGAATACCATTACACAATTGATGATAAGTCTAGATTAGCCATACCGGTTAAATTTCGGTCAGATTTAAGCAAGGGAGCAGTAGTAACCAGAGGAATTGATACTTGCCTCTTTTTATATTCTAAAAAGGAATGGGAGAGTTTAGCCCAAAAATTAGCCCAGTTGCCATTGTCGCAGTCCAAGACTCGAGCTTTCTCTAGATTGATGTTGGCTGGGGCAATGGATGTGGAAATGGATAAACAAGGTCGGATTATTTTACCAGACTACCTTCGGAATTATGCCGGGATTAATAAAAAAGTAGTGATTGCTGGCCTTTATAATCGTTTAGAAATTTGGGATGAAATTAAATGGGAGGAATATAAATCAAAAAGTGAAGAAGAGAGCCAAGATATTGCTGAAGCACTTTCAAATTTAGGTGTATAAAAATTATGACCATTCATAAGCCGGTTCTTTTAAATGAAGTTATCCAATATCTTAATCCACGATCAAATCAAAATTTTATTGATTGTACAATCGGCGGGGGTGGGCATGCTTTTCAAATTTTACAATTGACAGGACCAAATGGAAAATTGTTGGGAATTGATTTATCAAGAGAAGCTGTAGAAGGATTAAAAGCTAAAAGTCAAAAGTTTAATAATAGATTAATTTTAGTAAATGATAATTTTATTAATTTAAAAAAAGTTGTTAAGGAAAAATTTTTTTGTCCTTTACATGGATTACTCTTTGATCTCGGACTATCATCAGATCTTTTAGAAAAAAGTGGACGCGGTTTTAGTTTTCAAAAAGATGAAATTTTAGATATGCGTTTAAATCCGGAGAAACAGATTACAACGGCTAAAGATATTTTAAATCGATATTCAGAAAATGATTTAATAGAAATTTTTAAAAATTTTGGTGAAGAAAAATTTTCTAAATTGATTGCCCACCAAATCGTTAAAATTCGCAAACAAGAAAAAATTATCAATACCCTCCAAATTGTTAATTTGATTAAAAAAACATTAGGCAGAAAATTTCGGAGAAAATCATTGGCGAGAATTTTTCAAGCCTTGCGTATTGCAGTGAATAATGAATTAGAAAATTTAGAGAAGGCTTTACCACAAGCAGTTGAGATTTTAGAACCAGGTGGCCGGTTGGTAATTCTTTCTTATCACTCATTAGAAGATAGGATTGTTAAAAATTTTTTTAAAAATAATTTGCAGCTAAGAGTTTTGACGAGAAAACCAATTCGACCAAGTCAGGAGGAGATCAGAAATAACCCTCGCGCTAGGAGCGCAAAATTGCGAGCCGCAGAAAAAATAATCAATAATTAATAATCAATAATCAATTTACCCCGCTAAATGTTTTTTAAAAAATATTTTTCATCTCTCGTCCAGATTAAAATTTGGCGGGGTAAATAAAAAATAATCAATGATAAATAATCAATAATTATTATTTTGGTATGACTCCATTCTATATTGGTAATTCAATCAAAGGTCAGCAAAAACACGCCAAAAGAAATCAAATTTTAAATATTGGCTTTTTGACTTTAATCATTTTGAGTGTTTGTGCTTATCTTATAGAAGCAAATTTTGTTTCAGTCTATAGTTTCAAGATAGAAGCGCTTAAAGAAAGAATTAAAGAGCTGGAATCGAATAACCAATTAATGGAGATGAAACTTAGTCAATTAGGGTCGACAAGTAATTTGGATTTAGTGGTTAGAAAATTAAATTTTGTCAAAGTTACTCAGGCTGACTATTTCAATTTGCCAATAACAACCATGGCAGCCAAGTAGGCCTGCTGATTATAATTTTATTCATAATGTTAATGAGAAATTCGCGTCTACAATTTTTAACAATTGTTATTTTTATTTTAGGATTATTGCTGATTGGTCGGCTTTTTGAATTACAGGTTATAAAATTTAAATTTTATAACCAAAGAGCAGAGATGGGTAGAAAAGTTAACCGTATTTTAATAGCTGAAAGAGGCCGGATAAAAGACAGGAATGGTTATCTTCTTGCCACTAATGTTAAGTCATATTTACTTTATGCCGTGCCAGCCAATATTAAAAATCCAAAAGAAACAGCATTGGCGATATCTCGTCTTTTAAATATCTCAAACCATACTTCCGCCAAAGCCTCGGCAGATGAGCAAGAATCCGAAGAATTCAAAAATTTAGTTGAAAAACTGTCTTATCGGGCAGATTTTTACGAGGTATTAAAAAAAGATTTAAGCGAAGAGGAGGCAAAAGAAATTGAGGAATTAAATTTAACCGGTATAAAAGTGGAGTCAAGTTTAAAAAGATATTATCCGGAAGGAAGAATTTTTAGTCACGTCTTGGGTTTTGTCGGAATTAAAAATGACCAGCCAATTGGTCAATACGGTCTTGAAGAGTTTTTAGAAAGTGATTTAGCTGGTCAGCCAGGTTTACTCCGGGCCGAGCAAACACCATCAGGTATCTTAATTTTAGATTCAGAAAAAATTGTCAAAAAACCAAAAAATGGCGCAGATGTTGTTTTAACTTTAGATCGTTTTATTCAGTATTATACTTGTCAGGCACTTGAAGAGGGTATAAAAGAAGTTGAAGGAGAAAGTGGAACAGCAATTTTTATGGAGCCGCAAACAGGGAAAATTTTATCTCTTTGTAACTGGCCAAATTTCGACCCAAATAATTATCAAAAGACTAAAAATTATCGTCAGTTTTTTAATTCAGCGGTTTCAGAATCCTTTGAACCGGGTTCAGTTTTTAAAGTTATTACTCTGGCCGCAGCCTTAGATAGTGGCAACGTCAAGCCAGAAACAACTTATCAAGATACTGGAGAAGTTAAAATTGGCGGTTACACAATTAAAAATTCGGATTTGAAGGCTCATGGCTTAAAAACAATGACCAATGTTTTGGAAAAATCCATTAATACCGGCACAGTTTTTGCAGCCAGGAAAACAGGTTTGAAAACTTTTCGCAGTTATGTGAAAAATTTTGGTTTTAATAGTTTAACAAATATTGAACAAGCAGGAGAAGCAATGGGAGACATTTCTAATTTAGAAAAATCTAGCGAAATTTATTTAGCCACCGCCTCTTTTGGTCAAGGTATCTCCGTAACCCCAATTCAGATTTTAACAGCCATTGCCGCCATTGCCAACCAGGGGAAGTTGCTGAAACCTTATTTAGTTGATAAAATTATCTATTCAGACGGAACAATTCTTCAGAATCAGCCTAAATTTATTCGTCAAGTTATTTCACCGGCAACGGCGGTAACCCTTTCAGCAATGATGGTTTCTGTTTTAGAAAATGGTTATGGCAAATTAGCCAGAGTGCCAGGTTATTGGATTGCTGGTAAAACAGGGACCGCTCAAGTAGCTAATCCAAGTGGCGGCTATTCAGAAAAAATAATTCATTCATTTGTTGGCTTTGGTCCAAACGATAATCCAGTTTTTGTCGGTTTGGTAAAAATAAATAATCCAAAAAAGGGTCGATTTGCTGAGTCAACCGCTGCGCCGATTTTTGGCAAAATTGCCGCTTATATTTTAAGATATTATAATATCAAGCCTAACAGGTAATTTTGATATGGAAAAAATTGTCAAAAAAATTGTCCAAAAAATTTTGCGCCATCTCGCCGTCAAAGTAATTAGAAAGTACAAGCCTTTTATTATCGGCATAACCGGTAGTGTCGGTAAATCTTCAACTAAAGAAGCGATTTATGTAGTTTTAAAAGATAAATTTCGAGTTAGACGGAGTTTAAAAAATTATAATAATGAATTAGGTTTACCATTAACTATTTTAGGTCGAATGTCGCCAGGTAAAAGTTTGGCTGGCTGGTTAAGGGTTTTTTGGATGGCGATTGGCTCAATTTGGTTTCTGGAAAAAACTTATCCAAAAATTTTGGTTTTAGAGATGGCCGCCGACCATCCCGGAGATATTAAATATCTAACTAAAATTGCCCCCTGTCAGGTTGGTGTTGTCACAGCTATCGGCCCAAGTCATTTAGAATTTTTTAAAAATATTGAAAATGTAATCAAAGAAAAACAAATTATTGTTAGCCATTTACCGTCTCGCGGTTGGGCGATTTTAAACGCTGATGACCCTCGCGTTTTAGCAATGAAAGAAAAAGCTGAAGCAAAAATTTTAACCTTTGGTCTCTCAGAGAAAGCAGATGTTAGAGCCGTAGAGATTGAAGTTGAACAAGATTTAAGTTTTACTGACTATCCTAAAATTAATGGACTGCGGTTTAAAATGAAATACAGCGGTAGTGTTGTGCCGGTTTTTTTGCCTAAAATCTTGAATAGGTCGGCAATTTATTCTGTTTTAGCCGCGGCAGCAGTTGGTTTAATTTTCGATCTCAATTTAATTGAAATTTCCGAGACCCTAAAAGATTTTGAACTTCCGCCCGGTCGAATGAAGCCAATTATTGGTTTCAAAAATACCTTGATTATTGATGATACTTATAATTCTTCGCCTAAAGCCACTGTGGCTGCTTTAGAAACTTTAGAAGAAATAAAAGTTTTTTCCGGAGCAAAAAAATGGGTGGTGCTTGGCGATATGCTTGAATTAGGTGACAGTTCAGAGAA
Organism: Patescibacteria group bacterium; assembly: GCA_049971355.1. Taxonomy (GTDB): domain Bacteria; phylum Patescibacteriota; class Patescibacteriia; order UBA2591; family UBA4787; genus JBMFLE01. The sequence continues at coordinate 14,867 of JBMFLE010000007.1, read as the reverse complement.
TGAGCATCGAAAAATTGGTGAGATAATTGCCGAAAAGGGATTTGACTATCTTTTGACTTTTGGCCAAGAAGTAAAATATATTGCTGAAGGGGCAAAAGATTCTGGTATGAATGAAGAAAAAATTAAAATTTTTGATAATCAACAAAATTTAAGCCAATTCTTAAAAAATAATCTCAGTTCTGGCGATGTTATTTTAGTTAAGGGTTCGCAAGGAATGAGGATGGAAAATATTGTCAAAGAAATAATGGCCGAACCGCAAAAGGCCAGACAGCTATTAGTTCGGCAGACTGAGGAATGGTTATAATTAGATTGTGGAAAGAATTGTGGAAAGATGTTTTTATCCCCTGAAAGCGCGTTTTGGCACCGTTTATCGCTATTATTATGTCTTTTGTTCGGCCAAGTTGAGGAATCTATTTAAAAAATCTAAATTCAATATGATAGACTAAAAGCCAATATTTTAAACGGTTTTAATTTAATTCTTATTGCCAAAAAGACGGAAATATGATAAGATAAAAATATGCGAGAAGCAGAAAGAAAATACACGCCGGAGTCAGAGGGAAAGTTTTTAGGATACATAAAAACTAAAATTTTAGAACTTCATCGCCAGGGCTTAGAGTCAGTTGAGCTTGGCAAAAAATATGATGAATTAAAACAGGAATTCATCAAAGAAAATCCTGATTCAGTTGAAGTAATTGAAGCAATTTTTGGCATAAAAGATGTGGCGAGAATAGAACAAGAATTGAGTGTGGCTAAAAATAAAAAATTGAGAATAGAGAGGGAAAAATTGAAAGAAATGATGCGCAATCTAACTCAATGGCATTTTTTACTTACTAATCTTTTGATTCAAATTAAAGACAAGTCTTTCGCCTCATCTTTTTGGTCAGAATTAGGAGCAATCTATAAATCATTTTCTGACCGACCAATAAAAGGAATTAGGAAGGGCATTGTTGGTCAAGTGGGCGTTTATAAGACTTTAGAGAAATTTGGCTTGCAGCCGAGAATAGCCCATCCTGACGAAGATGCTTTTGAAAAAATGGATTTATGGGTTTCTCTACCAACTGCCGAAGTGGCTATTCAAACTAAATATACCCAAAAAATAGAACAGCCCCTGATTGTCAAAGATGATATTGACTACCCTTCTGTTTTAATAGAGAGTTTGGATAAAGAAACTTATGTTTCTCATTATGATATTGAACAAATGATACGTTTGCGTGAATCCTGTCGCAAGAAGGCAAAACAGACCGGCAAAAAAATACAATCCCTTTATCTATCCATTCCTGAGGGCAGTTTTGATCCCGATACCGGCGAGCCAACCGAAGAATTTTTAAAACAAATCGAACCGGAGATTGGGAAATATTTAAAATAATCCCAACAATCCGAATGTATCCGAATGCTCCGAATAACAAAAAAGACCCCGCTGGGTGTGATCGAAGCCAAAAATAAAGAGTTAATGGAAGAGAAAAAGGAAGAATTACTTTATTTTTTAGACCATTTATAGTTCTTTAGATTTTTATTTATTTCCTGTGTTATTTTATTTCTTGTGTTATTTTTATCACTGGCCTTTCGCACGAATGGCCAGTGATAAAAATTATTAATTTTTGTTAATTTTTAATGATTTTTAAACATCTTATGAGAAAAGAAATTAAAATTTTAAAAGCCCTGGCTAATGAGAAAAGAATTGAGATATTACAACTTTTAGCCAAAAGCTCGGTCCTAAGCGTTAGCGATATTGCCGAAGATATCCATCTTCACTTTAAGAGTACTTCAAAGCACTTGCAAAAATTGGTTGAAGCTGGTTTGCTTGAGCAGAAAAGAGATGGTTTGTATGTGGTTCACAATCTAAAAGAGTGGACTGCGAGATTATTAGATGATATTACTAAGTTGAAGGTTTAAATTTTTAGTAGTGACTATATTATTTTAGGTCTCAGGTTGTTTTACTGGCCTTTCGCACGAATGGCCAGTGAGGAAATATTAATGCGTTGATTGTCTAATTTTTTGGTTATGTTAAAATGGACATAATATTATGATTGGAATTTTTGATTCAGGCATTGGCGGATTAACAGTGGTCAAAAAAGTATTCGAGGTTTTGCCCGCATACCAGATTTTATATTTCGGCGATACGGCCAGAACGCCTTATGGGGCGGGGAAGAGTTGGTAGCAATAGATTTTTGAGAGATAAAATTAAGGTGCCGATAAAGAAAAGCGAGCAACATAGATTTATAGTCTCTGATTTAACGTCAAAATTTCAGGAATTGGCAAGAAATTGGCTGGGGCAGGAGGTGAAATTAGAAGAAATTAAAATTTAATTAATCGCCAAATAAAAAGCTAAATATCTGCGAATTTCCGCTTCAATTATTTTCCAAAATTATGGCCCTTGGCGGAAAAAGCGAATTTCTCCGTAGGGCCAGAGACCCTGCGGGAGGGCCCGACTCTCTTAAAACAATATTCGCGTTAGATTAGCTTTAATTTGGCTTCTTGTTCGCGAATTATGTTATTAGGTGTTGATTACGGTACAAAATATATTGGTTTAGCCATCGCTGACCAGCAAATAAAAATTGCCCATCCTTATTTGGTTTTAGAGAACAAGGGGCGAGATTTTGTTTTAAAAGAATTGCAAAAAATTATTGCCAAAGAAAAAATTACAAAAATTGTTGTCGGCCGACCAATTGGTTTGTCAGGTCGAATTACCGAACAAGCAAAAATTACTGATGAGTTTATTAAGTTTTTTAAAAAAAATTTATCAATTCCAGTAGAAGGTTTTGACGAAAGATTTACCAGTAAGATGTCAGAAGGCGAACATAGCGGAGCAGCAGCGATTATTTTGCAGGACTATTTAGACAAAGTAAATAAAATTTAAAGGGGCTGTTTTGATTCAGCTTTAAATTTATGTCAAGTGTTTTTATCCACATTTTTATAATTTCAATTTTCCTTTCCATTATTTCTACATTACTGATTCGTCAGTTGGCTTTAAGGCTTAGAATCATTGACTGGCCAGAAATAGGTGGAAGAAAAATTCATCTTCAACCAGTGCCACTTTTAGGCGGTTTGGCAATTTTTTTGACTTTCTTCATTATTCTATTTTTAATTTATTTTAGCCCCTTTTGGCCGGTTAAGAAATTTAGTTTTTTTGAAGTTTTACCAAAAAATTTAAATTTGGTCACTATTAAACAAATTGTTGGTCTTTTGCTGGCGAGCATCTTTTTAATGATTGGCGGATTTTTGGATGATAAATATCATTTGAAGCCGAAACAACAAATTGTTTGGTCGATTTTAGCCGCTTTGGTAGTAATTATCAGCGGTATTGGTATCCGTTATATTAACAATCCTTTTGGTCTTGGTTACTTATATTTTGATAAATGGAAATTTGAAATATTTCGTTTTCAGGGAGTGCCATTTCATTTTACTCCTTTGGCTGATTTATTTACTTTTGTTTGGTTAATGATTTTAATGTACTCCACTAAATTACTTGATGGTTTAGATGGTTTAGTCTCTGGCATTTCGGTCATCGGTGGCCTGATTATTGCCGGTCTTTGTTTGGTAACTAGATTTTATCAGCCAGATGTAGCAATTCTGGCCATTATTTTTGCCGGTGCTTCGCTTGGATTTTTATTTTTTAATTTTCATCCGGCTAAAATTTTTCTCGGTGAAGGAGGCAGCTTATTTGCCGGATTTATGTTGGGCTCTCTAGCTATTATTTCCGGCGGGAAAATTGCCACTGCTTTTTTGGTTCTCGGCCTGGCGATTTTAGACATTTTTTTTGTGATTATCAGGCGGATTTTCATTGAACATAAATCGCCGTTTTCTGCAGGCCGCGAGCATCTCCATTTCAAACTTTTAGACATAGGTTTTTCACACTGTTCGGCAGTTATTTTTCTTTGGCTTGTGGCTTTAATTTTCGGAGGCCTTGCCCTGTTTTTACGAACACAAGGTAAAATAATTATTTTGGGTATTCTGATTATTCTAATGATTTTTTTAGTAATTTATATTACTTTCAAAGAAAGACAGATTTCTAAAAATAAAATATACTCGCTTCGCTCATCAACTGGTTCGCTCAGAGAAAATCAAAAATAAATTTTTGTTTTCTCTTCGCTGCCAATTATAAAAAATGAAATACCAAAAACACACACTTAGAACTCCAAAATCCTAATTTCTAATGTCAAATAAAATTTCAAATGTCAAAATTGGAAATTAGAAATTTGTCATTAGTCAATTTTAGATATTTTATTTGTGTTTTTTATTTTTGGTTTTTTATTTTTAGTTTAACGGGATGTGGTTTAGGTCAGCATACTTACAAACAGGGTGAGGTGACAATTGGCGAGCAAAAAATTTTAGTTGAAGTGGCCGACACCCGGCCGGCGATTTATAAAGGTTTATCCGGTCGGGAGAGTTTGGCAGATAATCAGGGCATGCTTTTTGTTTTTCCTAAATCAGATATTTATGAGTTTGAGATGAGAGAGATGAAATTTTCTTTGGATATTATTTGGATTCATAATAATGAAATTGTGGAAATCTGGTCGAACGCGCCGCTCCCAACTGATAATTACATTCCTCGCTATCGACCCAAGGGTTTGGCTAATTATGTTTTAGAAGTTAATGCTGGCACGGCAATTAAATACGGCTGGCGGCCGGGAGATAAAGTAAGCATAGGCTACTAAATACGAAAAATTACTTATATACGAAAATATGAGTTGACGTTTGGGGATTTACAAATAGTTAAATAAGTGCTATAATTATGTACGTTTGTATTTGATCTGTAATTTGTAGTGATATGCCCACAATTGATCAAAAAACACATAATCACAATCATGAAGAAATTATTATTTTTGGTGAGACAAATTACCGTAATATTCGGCGCAAATTTGGTATTAAGACTGATGACCGTCGACGACATATGTATCTGGTTGGAAAAACTGGCACTGGCAAGACTACGACTATTGAGAATATGATTTATCAGGATATTCAAGCTGGCCATGGCGTGTGCGTAGTTGATCCTCATGGCGATTTAGCAGAAAAGGCCCTGGATTTTGTGCCAGCCAAAAGAATTAATGAAACCATTTGTTTTAATCCGTCTGATGTTGATTTTCCAATTGCTTTTAATATTTTAGAGCAAGTTGACCCACTTCATCGTCATTTTGTTGCTTCAGGTCTAATTGGCGTTTTCAAAAAAATCTGGGCTGATTCTTGGGGCCCGCGCCTGGAATATGTTTTAAGAAATGCGATTTTAGCTTTATTGGAATATCCGGGCAGCACCCTTCTAGGAATCATGCGACTTTTGGTTGATAAGGAATTTCGTAAAAAAGTTGTTAGCCGCTTAACTGATCCAGTTGTTAAATCCTTTTGGGTTGAAGAATATTCAAGATATCCAGATAGATTCCAGGCCGAAGCAATTGCTCCAATTCAAAATAAAGTTGGTCAATTTTTATCAATGTCATTGATTAGAAATATTGTTGGTCAGGTTAAATCAAAAATTGATTTAAGGGAGGTGATGGATAACGGAAAAATTTTAATTTTGAATTTATCAAAAGGAAGAATTGGGGAAGATGCTTCATCTTTAATGGGTGCAATGATGATTACCAAAATGCAAATGGCAGCAATGAGTCGAGTTAATATACCAGAAGAAGAGAGACGCGATTTTTATCTTTATGTTGACGAATTTCAAAATTTTGCCACTGAATCTTTTGCTAATATTTTATCTGAAGCAAGAAAATATCGACTTAATTTAATTTTGGCTCATCAATATATTGCTCAACTTGACGAAAAAGTTAGATCAGCGGTCTTTGGCAACACTGGGACGATTATTTGCTATCGGGTTGGCGCTGAGGACGCTGAATTTTTGGCCAAAGAATTTGCTCCTCAATTTAATGAGACAGATTTAGTCAATTTAAACAAGTATGAAGTTTATGTTAAATTAATGATTGACGGTATTACCTCCGAACCGTTTTCAGCCACAACTTTACCGCCGATTGGGAAATCTGAAGGGAATAGGGATAAAATTATTAGAGTTTCGCGAGAAAGATATTCTGAGCCCAGAAAGATAGTTGAAGAAAAAATTGTTCGTTGGAGTGGATTGGTAGAGGAGGGCTCTCAGTTGCCCCAGAAAGCCAAATTCGAGGCTAAATGCGATGGTTGCGGGGTAACCGTTTTTGTTCCTTTTATTCCTGATGGGGTTAGACCTGTTTATTGTAAGAAGTGTTTAAAAAGAGTCCGGCAGCAAGTAGCAGCGGAAAAACAAAAAGGCCTTTCTCTAGAGGAGGCAATGAAAAAGATGCCCGAAAAAATTTAAGCCTATTCATCGCGATAACAAGAGGGGGGTTCTTCGTCACGACAACAAGAGAAAATTTTAATTTTGTTGGAAAATTTGGATAGGACATGAACCCCCAAAATAGGACTGAGAGTAAATTTGTTTTTGGGACTAATTTGATTGACCAAAACTACATTAACATCATCCAAACAATCCGAACATATCCGAACACTCCGAATAATTTATAAATTAAAGTAAGTTCGTGGTGTTCGGATAAATTCGTGGGTTGGGATTATTTTATCAACTGTTTCAAACGGCCCAAACTAAATTATTAAAAGCAGAAAATTGTCTCACGAAAGGGGCTCACTTCGAAATCCAAAATTGAATTTAATCTTTATATCCATTTTAATTAAAATTGTCCCATTTTTAAAATCATTATCCGGGGTCAGACCCCGTCTTTTTAGAAATTTCGGATTATCTGGGACCTGTTTTCGGTGACTGTCACTGGAGTAAATTTTAAAAATTTTTACCCCATTAAATTTACAAAGTAAATTTGTTTGGGGTAATGCGGAAGGAGTGGGATTCGAACCCACGAGCCGCTTTTTAAACGGCTACGGTTTAGCAAACCGTTGCTTTAGACCACTCAGCCATCCTTCCATAAAAACAGGTTTGCGATATTGAAATTCTGAATACACCGGAAACAAACTGCTTTCTTACTATTTCAACGCCATGCTTTAAATTATCTATAATTATAATCTTCTTTAAAAAAAAGTAAAGAGCGACATTATCTTATTGACAAAAATTAATTTTTTGCTAAAATATCATAAATTATGAATCTTAATACCCCTGTTTCACAATTAAACAAAATTGGCCAAATAACAGCTAAAAAACTGACAAAATTAGGTATTAATACAGTTGAGGACCTACTTTATCATTTTCCTTTTCGCTATGAGGATTGGAGTAAAATTTTAACTATTGCTGAATTAAAAAGCAAAAAATCTGGTACCGTTCGCGGTAAAATCAATTTAATTGCCAATCATCGTTCGCCACGAAAAAGAATGATTATTACCGAAGCTATTGTTTCCGATAAAACAGATTCAATTAAAGTTGTTTGGTTTAACCAACCATTTTTAATCACTGCTTTAAGGCCGGGGACCGAAGTCTATTTAGCCGGAAAAATTGATTATGATGAAAATTACGGTTTAGAATTTCTAAATCCATCTTATGAATTCGCCACTAATAAAGCTCCGATCCATACCGGTCGCTTAGTTCCTGTCTACCCAACCACCACCAATTTAAGTCAAAAACAAATCCGTTCTTTAATTCGCCAAGTTTTACCATTAACCCAAGCAATTGAAGATTGGCTGCCGAGGGAGATTAAAATTGCTTATAACTTACCGTCTCTCACAATAGCCTTAGAACAAATTCATTTTCCTTCTGATAAAAAATGGTTAGACCGTTGTCTTCATCGTCTAAAATTTGATGAATTATTTTTGATTCAACTTCAGAATCAAATCATTCGTCAAGAAATTAAAAAACAAAAAGCGCCATCAATTAAATTTAAATTAAAAGAAACACAAAAATTTACCGAAGATTTGCCATTTAAATTAACTGAGGCTCAAAGAATAGCGGCTTGGGAAATTTTAAAAGATTTAGAAAAACCTCGGCCAATGAACCGATTATTAGAAGGAGATGTTGGCTCGGGTAAAACTGTGGTAGCGATGGTCGCTATTTTAAATGTCTTTTTAAATGATTATCAAACTGTTTATCTGGCGCCAACAGAAATTTTAGCTCATCAACACTACGAGACTTTTAATAAATTTTTCAAAAATTGGCCGATTAAAATTGCTCTTTTAACCCGCTCTGAACAAATATTCGAACAAAAGAAAATGAAAAAAGAAGATATTTTGACTAAAATAAAAAATAGAGAAATTGATTTAATTGTTGGCACCCATGCTCTTTTGCAAGAAAAGGTTAAATTTGCTAATTTGGCTCTAGTAATTATTGACGAACAACATCGTTTCGGCGTCGAACAACGCGCCGCGCTAGCTAGCCAAACTAACACAGATAAAATACAAACTAAGACTGACGAAAAGGGACTTTGTCGGCCCGAGTCTATGTTCTGGCCGCATTTTCTCTCTATGACCGCTACTCCCATCCCTCGTTCTTTGGCCCTCACTCTTTATGGCGATTTAGATCTGTCAATTATTGATAAAATGCCAAGTGGTCGGAAACAAATTATTAGCAAAATAGTTCGGTCAAATGAGATGGAGGAAACATATCAATTTATTCGCCAACAAATTAAACAAGGTCGCCAGGCTTTTGTCATTTGCCCTCTGATTGACCCCTCGGATAGATTGGGCGTTAAATCAGTTAAAGAAGAATATAAAAAACTAAAAGAGAAAATATTTCCTGATCTAAATATAGGTCTACTTCACGGCCGATTGAAGGCTAAGGAAAAAGATAAAATTATGGCCGATTTCTTGGCTAACAAAATAAATATTTTAGTTTCAACTACGGTAGTTGAGGTTGGGGTTGATGTGCCTAATACTTCGATTATGATGATTGAGGGCGCAGAAAGATTTGGCTTAGCTCAACTTTATCAATTAAAAGGTCGGGTTGGTCGAAGTATCTATCAATCATATTGTTTCTTATTTGCTGAAAATCCAGGACCTAAAACTTATCAAAGATTAAAAGCGCTGTTAACAGCCAAAAATGGTTTTGAATTAGCAGAAAAAGATTTGGAAATGCGTGGCCCTGGTGAAATATTTGGTACTACTCAAAGCGGTTATTTGAATACTTTAAAAATAGCCAAACTTTCTGACAGTCAAATTATCAAAGAAGCACAAGAAGCAGCTACTAAAATTATCAGCGAAGATCCTGATCTTAAAAAATATCCAAACTTAAAGAAAAAAATTAAACAACTAACTAAAATCACGCACCTGGAATAATATCTCAAATAGTAGAAACGGACGGCCCCCTGTCCTTTCATCTCGCCGAATTTATTCGAGCGAGTGAGATGAGGTTCGAGCCCTTTTGTTCTTTGAACTATTGGGCAGACATTAAATGACCAAAATTTAGTCCATTTTTTATTTAAATAAAATTTGCTATTCTAATGTTCTTAAGAATTTGAAAATAGAAAATTTTAACAGACCAAATGTATCTTGATTCCTTCGACCACTTTGCTAAAATAATAGACTATGAAATATTATCTTTTAACTTTTGGCTGTCAAATGAACAAAAGTGATAGCGAACGGGCGGCTGCAGTTTTAGAAAATCTTGGTTATCAAAAAACCGATTCGGAAGAATCGGCTGATTTAATTATGGTTCTCGCCTGCTCTGTTCGCCAATCAGCTATCGATAGAATTTATGGCCGAATAAAAATCTGGAAAAAAATTAAAGAAAAAAGACCCTTGATCACAATTTTAACTGGCTGCATTTTGAAAGAAGATAAAAGAAAATTAATCCCGCATTTCGATTTTATTTTTCCGATTACTGATTTAGTAAAATTACCAGAAAAACTTAAAAATCTACCTTGTCAACAAATCGAAAGTTATTTTCATATTCATCCCCATTACCAAAATAATTTTCAAGCCTATGTACCGATCTCAACCGGCTGTAATAATTTTTGTACCTATTGTGTTGTTCCTTATGTCCGCGGTCCGGAAATCTGCCGTCCGGCCGAGGAAATTATTAACGAAGTTAAAGAATTGATTGGTCGGGGCTATAAAGAGATATGTCTACTTGGACAGAATGTAAATAGCTATTTTTCTAATCTCAATTTTCCCAAACTTTTAAAAAAAATTAACGATATCCCTGGCAATTTTTGGTTACGATTTCTCACTTCTCATCCCAAAGATTTTTCTGATGAATTAATTGAAACAATGGTGAAATGTAAAAAAATCTGTGAATACCTACATCTACCAATTCAATCAGGCGACAACCAAATTCTTAAAGAAATGAACCGCAGATATACAGTTGAACATTACAAAAATATTATTGAAAAAATCAGAAAAAAAATACCAGATATTGCTATTTCTACCGATATAATTGTTGGTTTCCCTGGTGAAACTGAAAAACAATTTCAAAATACAACTAAATTAATGAAAGAAATTAAATTTGATATGGCTTATATCGCCGAATATTCGCCTCGACCCCAAACAGCGGCGATTAAATTAAATGACAACGTACCAAAAAAAGAGAAAGAAAAAAGAAGAAAAATTCTTACCGAAATTTTAAAACAAACAGCTTTTGAAAAAAACAAAAAATATCTTGGACAAATAGTTGAGATTTTGGTTGATTCAGAAGACAAAGATAATTTTTATGGCAAAACCAGAACTTTTAAAACCGTAAAAATTAAAAAGTCACCCTTTTACCAAATTGGTGAGTTTGAAAAGGTAAAAATTATTAGTGCTACACCATTTGGACTGGCTGCTTCTTAAAAATTTTATCAATCTTCCGCAATCCCAGAATAATAAATGTATATGTCCCGACTAATAAAATTGCCAGAGGGATAAATGTCCAATCAGAACCAAATCTAAGAATCGTATTATAAAGACCGTGAAACAAAATAGCAATAATCAACCCCGGCAAAATTAATTGTTTTTTGTTTCGAAATTTTGCCAGACCAAAATAATAACCAATAATACCGCCAGATAAAAAATGCATGGAAGTAGTCAAAAGGCCGCGCAAAAGAATTAACTGCAGTCCCTCCTTCAAGTCAGTACAAATTAAACTATATAAAAAATTTTCGACAAAAGAAAAACCAAGCCCAACAATCATTCCGTAAATTAGACCATCACGCGGTTCATCAAAATATTTTGAATGATAAACTTTATCTGAAAGTACAGCATATTTTGCCAATTCCTCAAACAAGCCATCAATTAAAAAAGAAAAGATAAAAATTTGAACCGCTAAACTTGGCCAATTTACTTGGTCAAGAATAGAGCTAATTGGTCCAGTAATTAAAAGAATCGGAAAGACTGTAAAGCCGCCCCAAAAAAATACTTTTAAAATTTGTTTTTTTGGTTCTGGTGCCTGGCGATCTAAATATAAACAAAAAAGTAACCAAAACAAGCATAGTAAAGCGCCAAAAATAAAAAATAAAATGATGTTGGTAGGGTTTAGGGTTAGTAAAAATTTTTCGAATCCTTGAAAATACATAGTCACTACTGTGAAAATTACATTTAACCTGCTAATTATATCAAAAATTAAAAGGAATGTCTAATTTACTATGTTTTGACATTCCTTAAATATGAACTAATGACAAAATAAAATGTCAATAAAATCTAATTTAAAACCATTAATCGTTATCTTGGGACAAACTGCTTCAGGTAAAACTGATCTAGCAATTAAATTAGCTAAAAAATATCAGGGTGAAATTATTTGCGCTGATAGTCAAACTATTTATAAGGGAATGAACATTGGTACGGCCAAACCAAAGGGTAAAAAATCAATAATCAATAATCACCCGGCACTAATAGTTCGGAAAATTCCCCATTATATGATTGATATTGTTAAGCCGAATCAAACGTTTTCTGTGGGCCAATTCAAAAATTTAGCGATTAAAATTATTAAAGATATTCATCAACGCGGCAAAATACCATTTTTAGTAGGTGGAACTGGTCTTTATATTTCAGCTATAGTTGATAACTTAGAAATTCCTCGCGTTCGACCAGATAGAAAATTAAGAAAAAAATTAGAAGAGCAGGCAAAAAAATACGGGTTGAATTATCTTTATAAAAAATTATTAAAATTAGATCCAAAAGCAAAAAATTTTGTCCAAAAAGAAAATTTACGCCGAGTGATTCGAGCCCTAGAGGTTTGCCTAAAAACAAAAAATCCTTTCTCGCAATTGCGCCAAAAGGGCAAACCCCTATTTAATGTCCTACAAATTGGTGTTAAAATTCCACGGCCACTACTCTATCAGAGAATTAATCAGCGAGTTGATAAAATAATTAAACTTGGTTTGATTCAAGAAGTAAAAAAGTTGGTTAAAAAATATTCGTTTAATTTTCCGGCAATGGACGCTATTGGTTATCGTCAAATTGGACTTTATTTAAATAAAAAAATCAGCCTTAAGCAGGCCATTGAATTAATTAAAAGAGATACTCGTCATTATGCCAAACGGCAAATGACTTGGTTTAAACGCGATAAAAGAATCCATTGGGTTTCACCTGATAATTTTCAGATAATCCAAAAATTAATCAAAAATTTTATCGAGAAGAACCCCGTTTAAACATCTCACTTTCAACTTAAATTGAGACTTTTGACCTTAACATAATTGTAATTTTCTGCTAAACTTTCTAAAAAGGGGGTTAAATGAAAAGATCTTTAATAATAGTTTTCGGGACAGAAAAATTTTTCTCTCCAAAAAGCGAAAATTACAGAAAATATGAAAAGGCCGTCTCTAGAGCAGAGAGAACTGGCGAAATTCTTTGCTTTTCTAGTTGTTCGACAGCTCACCAAATGGCCAAAGAAGCAATGAATGACCCGAAGATTAGAGCAATCATTATTGAACCGCGGGCTCGAAGTACTCAAGAAAATATAAAATTCTCTTTGCCCAGATTCTCTTGGTGGGAAAAAATTACTTTCTGTTCAACCTGGTATCACTTGCCAAGAATTATCATTCTTTATTGGCTCTTGCGCCGACCTTATATGAAACAGGTAAAGATTTCTCTCCTCCCTGTTTGGGTTTGGTCATTCAAATCTATCTTCAGAGCCTTTCTGGAAATACCAAAACTCTTTCTCGATCTATTAAATATCGTTATCGGCCTGCCTAAACCGGAAATATTTCAACTCATCAAATTTTAACCCTTAATCCTGGCTTCGGCCAGGATTTTTTTCTCAGATAAAAAAATAGTCCAGTTAAGTTGGTAAATAACAAACTGCTTGAATTATCTCTCACACCATTGTTTAATCTCTCGGGCTTTAATTTTTGCATTTTTTAAAATATATTTCCTTTTCCTGTATATTTTACTAAATCCCTGCCAAAAGGCAAAACTACCCTTAAGTAAAACTTTCGGCTGAGTAAATAACAAATAAAATTCTTTAGCCAATTGATACCAAAAAATAAACCAGATATGACTTAAAAAATTTCTTAAATAATCATTTTTTAACAACAGCCATAAATGATTACGATAAGAGAAAAAATTAACCCACTGAGATTTAGAAAACCGATTTGAAATTGAAACACTACGAAAATGATAGGCTCTTGCCCCTGGTACATAAATTGCTTTCCAACCTCTTAATTGCAGTCGCCAAGCCAAATCAATATCTTCTTTATAAGAAAAGAAATCTTGGTCAAAATACTCCCAAGATGATGCTAATCTACAAATGGTCTGCGAATCTACGAATTGCGAATTATCTTTTTGTATTTTCATAAAGTTTCCGTAGTTCGTAGGAATTTTAATATCTTCAAGGGCAGTTCGGCGATAAAGAACGCAAGCGCCAGAAATACCAAATACCTCTTTTTGTTTGTCATACTGTCCTTTATCAACTTCACCTTCACCGCGGTCAATCATACGTCGCGATTTAAAAATTTTTAAACCAGTACTATCAATAATATTAGTTTTGATTTTTTCGCCGATTTCTATGTCGCCTAATTTAATTTTTAACAACTTTCCGCCAAGACTGCCAATTCGTCTATCTTTTTCGGCTTCCTTAATTAATTTAGTTAAAAAATCTTTTTCTAAAACAATATCCGGATTCATCACTAAAATATATTCACTTTGGGTAGTTAAAATGCCTTGATTATGGGCTTTAGCAAAACCAAGATTGCGAGAATTTTTTATCATCTTCACCTGGGGATAATTTTTTTCTAGATATTCAATTGTGCCATCATTTGAGGCATTATCAATTATTAAAACTGAAAAATCTTTATAAGTTTGCTTAAAAACTGATTCTAAACAATCAGGTAAAAATTTAAGACTGTTCCAGGTAACAATTTGAATTGAAGCTTTTGGCATACATCAATTTTAATCTTTCTAAAAGAAAAAATCAATAAAAAGGGGGTTGTTCCCCTTTTTTCTTATAGTACAAAGTTCTCATTTTGTAACTTCTTGTCCTCCCTTGGCCGGGGGCAAATTTGTATTCGGAGACAAAATCGATAAAATCGCACTGCAAAGCATTAAATAGCCGATTCCGAGCGGATGGTTTAAATAAGGACTACTGATATGAGCCGCCACCAAAGCAATCAATCCCAATAGTAGGCCAAAAACTAACGCTGGCCAAAAATTGAAAATTGAAAATTGAAAATTGAAAATTAATTTTATCCCTTCTCTAAAAATTTGATAAATCAAAATTAGATAGACAGCCAGACCCATAAATCCAATCTTCAAAACAATATCGAGATATCCCCACTCGAAAGCGTAGGTAGAATATCGACCGCCATATTTAGCAATGGCTCGTGGATCTTGACTCTGATAAGTAATTATTGTGCCAAAACCAGAACCAAATAATGGTCTTTGCTTAATTGCTTGCCAAAGTGGTCCGAGTTGCTGCCAGCGACTAACGGCGGCTGGTTCAGTTCCTAATTCAAAACGTCGACTAATCAAACTGGAAAAGTCAGTTAAACCAGATCTTGAAGGACCAAATTTTGGGGGAAAAATTACTAAAAAATAAACAA
>JBMFLE010000006.1:0-21466 GCA_049971355.1 Patescibacteria group bacterium | reverse complement strand
GTTAATGTAGTTTTGGTCAATCAAATTAGTCCCAAAAACAAATTTACTCTCAGTCTCATTTTTGGGGTTCATGTCCAATCAATATCATCAACTAATCAATAAATTGTGAAAGTAATTGATTTCAAAAACTGGAATAATGTTGTGGCTGAACAAAAACCGGTCCAGTTTTTACAATCTTGGCAATGGGCCGAATTTCAAAAAAAACTTGGTCGACAAATTTTTTATTTAAAAGGCAAGTGGGGCCAATCTTTAGTAATAAAACATCAATTACCTTTTTCGAAAAATTATCTTTATTGTCCTCGCGGTCCTCTTTTGAATTCTTGGGATAAAAAAATTCTAGAATTATTTATAAAAGAAATTACTGAATTGGCCAAAAAAGAAAAAAGTATTTTTTTACGATTTGAACCGCCAGTGGTTTCGAAATTTGAAATTCAAAATTTTAAATTTAAAAAAGTGGCTGATCTTCAGCCATCGAAAACTACTATTTTAAACCTGTCAAAGTCCGAAGAAGAGTTGTTGTCAACGATGCATTATAAAACAAGATATAATATTCGTTTAGCAAAGAGACAGGGGGTGCAAATAAGAGAGGGTAAGGGAAATGAAATTGAAAAGTTTTTGAAACTCCTCCATCAGACGGCAAGAAGGAATAAATTTCGGCCCTATTCTGACAATTACTATCATCAACTTTTAAGTTTTAATCAAAATTTTGTTAAATTATTTTTGGCTGAATATAAAGATAAAGTTTTAGCGGCTAATATTATTATTTTTTTTGCTGATACGACAACTTATGTCCATGGCGCTTCAAGTGATGAGGCTAAAAATTTAATGGCCTCCCATTTGTTGCAGTGGGATGTTATTTGTCAGGCCAAAAAATTAGGTTATCAATTTTATGATTTTTGGGGTATTGACGAAAATAAATGGCCAGGTATTACCAGATTTAAAAGAGGATTCGGGGGAGAAGAAATTAAATATGCCGGCACTTTTGATTTAGTTTTTAACAAATTTTGGTATCAGTTATATACGATAACTAAAAAATTTTTTTAATTATAGGTGAAATATAAAATTTTGTCTCCGTAGTTTAATGGATAGAACGTAGCCCTCCGGAGGCTAAGATGGCAGTTCGATTCTGCCCGGAGACATTTTTAAATTCCATTCAAGAGATTAAATCTCATTTTAGCGAGATTTTCTAATTTGACAAAAATTCAAAAATGTGATTTAATTTAATTAAATCTTTATAAAGGAGGACCAGATGGAAAAGGGCAAACAATGAGAAAAGATTTAGATGACTGTCTGGATTTAATAAAGTCAGAAAAAATTCGGGAATTTGTTAAAAGAGCTCTGAATAAAGCGCCGAAAGAATTTTGGACCGCGCCTTGTAGTTCTTCAGGCAAATACCATCCGCCAGAAGACAATGTTGAGGGCGGGGTTATAGTTCATGTCAGAAAGGCAATTCAAGTTGCTTTAACTCTTTTCAAATTTTTTGACATTACAGACCAATTGATTAAAGACAAAATTATTGGCGCGATAATTTTGCACGATATTAAAAAGAATGGCGATCCCTGGGGCGACAGAACTCATCCCGAGCACGGTTTGATTGCCGCTCGATGGCTAAATGAAATTTTAAATACTTATTCAAGGGAAGAAGCAACGTATTATTGCAATTCCGATTTGATAGATATGATAGAATTGGTCAGAAACCATATGGGGATCTGGAATCAACCAGAATCAACGCCAGCCCTGGTCCTAAGAAAAAGATGTCTTTCCCAGAGGCATGTTTTACACTTAATCGTTCAACTGGCTGATTATTGGGCCTCAAGAAAATGGTGTTCATTTGTTTGTGATAAATTTGATAAATGTTCCGATGATTAAAAATAAACAAAGCGGGCGCTAAAACAGCCCGCTTTCATCTTGCTAAATTATTTTAATCAAGTTATGATATTATTGCTAACGGTTAGGTTTGGTATGAAAGCGTACCCCCAACAAGTGTATGGCAAATAATCATACCAAATTGTATAGTGTTAGAGATAATCCAAGAATCATTCTCAACACTATGCACAATGAAACTGCTAAAAATTACTTTTAAAGGTTCACAACCTTTTTAAACTGAAGGTAGCACCTGTCCCTTCTTTTTAATAACGCAATAAATAATAACAGAAATTTTTAATTGCCATTTTTTATTTTTATGATTTACATCGCCGATTTCCATATTCACTCCAAATACTCCCGAGCCACTTCAAAACAAATGGATTTGGAGCATCTTAACCAATGGGCAAAAATCAAAGGTCTACAAATTTTAGGTAGCGGAGATTTTACTCACCCACTTTGGTTTAAAGAGTTAAAAGAAAAGTTGAGACAAAAGGACGAGGGGATATACCAACTTAATTTTCAATTTTCAAATTCTAAACAAGAAACTAATTTTATTTGCACAACAGAAATTTCTTGTATCTATACTAAAAATGACAAAATTCGCCGAATTCATTTGTTAATTTTTGCGCCAAATTTGGAAACCGTAGAGAAAATTAATCAAAAATTAGGAGAAAAATATAATCTTAAATCAGACGGTCGGCCAATTTTTGGTTTAGACGCCAAAGAGTTGACTAAAATTTTATTAGAGATTTCTCCGGAAATTTTTATTGTCCCAGCCCATATTTGGACACCCTGGTATTCTCTTTTCGGTTCTAAGTCCGGTTTTAATTCAGTCGAAGAATGTTTCGAGGAACTAACGTCTTATATTTATACTTTAGAAACAGGCTTATCAAGCGACCCGGCTATGAATTGGCGCTGGTCTTATTTGGATCAATACACTTTGATTTCCAATTCTGATGCTCATTCACTAGAAAATCTTGGCCGCGAAGCCAATGTTTTTGATTTTCCAAAGGAACCAAATTATTTTGATCTTATTCGGGCGATTAAAACTCGTCAGAAATTTCTTTATACTATCGAGTTTTTTCCCGAAGAAGGTAAATATCATTTTGATGGTCATCGACTATGCGGAATTCGTTTAACACCAGAACAAACTAAAAAAGAAAGAGGAATTTGTCCAAAATGTCGTCGACCTTTAACTGTTGGTGTAATGTACCGAGTTGAAGAGTTGGCTGACAGAGATAAACCACAACAACCAAAAGACGCGCCGGCCTATAAAAGCATTATCCCTTTGAAAGAAATTTTAGCTGAAGTTTTAGAAACAGGTCCACAAAGCAAAGCAGTGACTATCATTTATAATGATTTAATCAAAAAAGGCGAAAGTGAATTTAATATTTTATTAAATTTATCCGAAGAGGAACTTAAAAAAATTGCTCAGCCGAAATTGGTTGAGGCAATTTTAAGGATGCGTTATGGTCAGGTTATTAAAGAACCTGGTTACGATGGTGTTTATGGCCGAATTAAAATTTTCCCAATGACTAAAGATTACAAATCTAAGTACGAACCCTCTATCAGAACAAGTTCGGCAGGAGAGAAGACAAATCGTCAAGGCGTTTTGTTTTAAATATAAATTTTCCTCAAAGAAATGAAAGTCAAATTCATCCAAGCAAAATCAATTCTTAATCGTTCCAAAATTAATGATGGTTATACTTTAAATCCTTACGTCGGCTGTCCCCATGGCTGTGTTTATTGTTATAACCAAGATTTTTTGTCTCACATTCGCCCTTTATCAGAAAAATGGGGTCAGTTTTTAGAGGTCAAAATCAATGCCCCAGAAATTTTGGGCAAAGAGCTCCAAAGAAAACCTAAAGATTGGGTTTTTCTTTCTACTATTACCGATCCTTATAACCCTTATGAACAGAAATATCAAATCACCAGGCGATGTTTAGAATTACTCCTTAGACATCAATGGCCAGTTTCGATTTTAACTAAATCAATTTTAATTCTGAGAGATTTAGATTTATTTAAAAAATTTTCAGAAATTGAAATTGGTTTCACCATCACTACCTTAGATAACAAAACAGCTAAAATTTTAGAACCGAAAACTAGTTCCCCATTATTGAGAATAAGAGCTTTAGAAAAACTTAATCAAGCAGGCGTTTCAACTTATATTTTTGTCGCCCCAATTTTATTTGAACTAACTAACCTAAAAGAAATTTTTAAAATTAGTCGGAATAAAGTTAATGAGATATGGTTTGATACCCTAAATACCAAATCAGCCAATTGGCAAGGTTTAGTTGAAATTCTCAAAAATCATTTTCCTAAATTATTATTCCGCTACCAAAAAATTTTTCAGAAGCAAAGATTTGAATACGAAATGCGGCTAAAAAAAGAAATTAAACTTTTATCTCAACAATTTAAAATACCTTGTAAAATTTATTTCTGAGAATATAATAGAAAAGATGAATTTAACTAAAGAGATTTTAAATTTAAGACCAAAAAGAATTCAAAAAAAAATTGGTGAAATGCCAGTTTTATTATTGGATTTGCATACTGTTTTTCAGGTTTTAAATAAGTATCCGTTAGTTATTATGGCGGCTAATCCGCGGATTAAACAGGTTATCCCCGGTTTAATGAAGGCAGCCCAAGAAATGGATTCAGTGATTATTTTTCAATTGGCCGCCAGCGAATGCAATTTAAAGGATGGTTATACTGGCCTGACGCCAAAATCTTTTTTTGAAACAATTATTAATTATGCTTTAAAAAATAAATTTACCAAACCATTTGTTATTCATACTGACCACGTCAAAATTAAAGATACTAAACCCGAGACTATTCAAGTGGCTCGTGACTTAATTTCAGAAGTAATAAATGTTGGTTATACTTCGGTAGCCATTGATGCTTCCTCTAATCAACTTGATGATAATATTAGGATTACAGCCGAATTAGCAAAGCCGGTTATTGAAAATGGCCTGGGCCTAGAAGTTGAGATTGGTGAGGTTTTAAGCAAATTAGATATTAATAAAATTACGACGGTTGAAGAAGCAGAAAATTTTGTCAAAAGTTTAATTGATTTAGGTATTCAACCTGACATTTTGGCAATTTATAACGGTGCTAAACATGGCAATTATTTGCCGAACGAAAAAGTCTATATTGATTTAAAAAGAACCAAAGAAATTTATCAGGCGATTAAAAAATATGGTCTTTCAATCGCTCAGCATGGCATTACTGGTACACCGATGAATTTAGTGAAAAAATTTGCTGACTGTGGAATAAGAAAGGGCAACGTTGCTACTGAATGGCAAAACATTGCTTTAAAAAATTTACCAACTGATTTACGGCAAAAAATGGAAAATTGGGCGCGGGCTAATAATAAAGATATAAAATTTGCCATCAAACAGTTCAAAACAGAAATTGATAACATTCCTCAAAAATTTGTCGAAAAAATTATTACTGAAACATATAAACGAGCCAAAGAATTTATTAAAGTTTTTCGAAGCAAAAATTCGGCAAAGCAATTAATTTCAGAATTATTATCTGGACATGAACCCAAAAAATGGGACTGAGAGTAAATTTGTTTTTGGGACTAATTTGATTGACCAAAACTACATTAACATCATCCAAACAATCCGAACATATCCGAACGCCACGAACTAACGTAAATCATCCGAAAAATCCGAACGTATCCGAACACTCCGAATATTCGGAGTGTTCGGATAAATTCGTTGGTTGGGATTATTTTATCAACCGTTTCAAACAGCCCAAACTAAATTATTGAAAGCGGGAAATTGTCCCATAAAAGGGGCTCACTTCACAAATCACTAAATTAAGAATTATTTGTGAATCCCGGCAGGTCAAATCTTTTAAATGGACAAAAATCGTTATTCTTGGTCGTATTTTTCGACCAAGGGTTGAAGTAATCTCCAATTAGTTTTAATATATTTAACTGTTTTTGCTAAACCCTCATCTAAACTAACCACTGGAAACCAGTTCAATTTTGTTTTAGCTAAGGTAATATCGGGTAATCCCAGGGGGGTTATAAAGGGCAGGGGTTCCTTAAAAACAATCGTTGACTTCGAGCCAGTTAAACTAATTATTTTTTGGGCCACATCAACCAATTTATACTGCTCTGGGTGGCCGAGATTAATTGGGCCGACCTCATTTGAATTCATCATCGCCATCATCCCCTCGACTATATCGCTGACATAACAAAGTGAAGAAGCAAAATTCTCATCGCCATAAATTATTAAAGGTTTATTATTGAGGGCCTGAAGAGCAAAATCAGAAATCATTTGACCATCAAATAAAGCCAACCTTGGCCCATAGGTTCGGAAAATTCTAACAATTTTAGTCTCAAGATTATAAAATTCGCGATAAGTCACGCAACAGGTTTCGGCAAACCGTTTTCCTTCATCGTAACAAGCACGCGAACTAATAAGGTTGACCTGACCCCAATCACTTTCCTTAAAATAAAGATTATTAGGATTACGAGGACCATAAACAACAGACGAAGAAGCAAATAAAAATTTAGCTTGATACTTTCTGGCTATCTCTAAAATATTTATCATACCTATCGAGTTTGCCTTCAGAGTCTCCATTCTCATCTGCATAAAATTTCTAGCCGTGGTTGGACAGGCTAAATGATAAATTTCTTGAATACCTTGAACTTTAATCTTAAAATCTTTAAGCTCGGGAAATTCTTCTAAATTAAATGGCTGATTAATATCTTGCTTTATGAAACGGAAGTTTGGATTTTGAAGTAAATATTCAATATTTACTATATTGCCACCACCGCCAACCAAATTATCCAAACAAATCACCTTATTCTCTTTGACCAACTCTTCGCAGAGATGGGAGCCAAGAAACCCTGCCCCGCCAGTGACTAAAATATTTTTTCTGGCAAATTGGTACTTCATAGTTATTAAAATTTAGAATTAAATTAATTTATTTTACGATTTCGAAGAAAATTTAACTACTTTAAAATATTCTTTAACTAAAATAATAATCACCGTCACTACTGGCACAGCTAAAATAATCCCAGCCGGACCGGCTAATTTAGCGCCGATTAGTAATATCAAAATAACTAAAAGAGGATTTAATCCCACCGCCCTTTTCATCACCTGCGGGACAATTAGATTATTTTCAATTTGTTGAACTGCAATATAAAGAATTGCCACCATCAAAGCCTTAACCGGCGATTGGGTCAGGGCCACCACTACCGCGAAAATGCCGGCTAACCAAGGACCAAGCCAGGGCACAACTTCAAAAACCCCGCCCAAAATAGCCAAAGTTAAAGCAAAGTTAATGCCCAAAATTTTCAAACCAATATAATCCATCAATCCAACCACTAAACAAAGAATCAACAATCCCCTACCCCAAGCACCAATATCTTTTTGAATTAATTCTATTAGTCTGGCTATATTTTCTTTATATTTTTCCGGAGTTAAAGCCGTTAATGTCTGTTTTAAAACTTCTTTTTGAACTGTTAAATAAAAAGCAATAATTAAGAGCGTGCTGAGAATAAAAATCCAACCGAAAATTGCTCCAAAAACGGAAAAAATTTCAAAACCGCTAAGGTCAATTTTACTCGACCATTTATTTAGTAAATTTTGTAAAATTTTTGACCAGCCAGGATCAAGACCACCAATATACTGACGAATAAATTCATAATAGGCCGGCACTTTTTCAATTAAAAAATTAAATTCTCGAATAAAAGCTGGAATTAAGGGAATGATTATTCCAATTAAGATCAATAAAATTGCCAAATAAACTAAAAATGTGCCCAAAAATCGAGATATCCCCTTTTTCTCCAGGGCGTCCACTACTGGCAAAAAAATAAAAGACAAAATAACTGCCCCCAAAAAGATTAAAATAATATCTCTGATTAAATAAAGAAAGGCCAAAATAATTAAAATAGACAAAATTTTAATAACTGACCAGGGATCAATTTTGATAATAGTAGTTTGGGTATTCATATTTATCACCTAATATTATAATTCTTTCCTAAAAATAGACAAGAGAGATGATCGATTAATATTTTGGGGGCCGATTAAGGCTAAATTTAGAGCCTTTGGTTTAATAATCTCGTGAGAAACAGCTTCGATATCCTTAACTGAAACCTTTTTAATTTTAACAACCTTTTCTTGGGGAGACAAAATCCTGCCCATTAACATTTCTTGTCTGGCATACCAGGTTGCCATCTCAGCTGAATCTTCGAGATTTAAACTCAATTTTCCTTCATAAAAATTTTTAGCCCGAATTAACTCTTCCTTACCCAGACCCTGATCTCTAATTTTTTTTAGCTCCTTTAAAATTACCCAGATTGCCTTTTTTAATTTCCCTTGATCAACTCCGGCTCGGATAACAAAATTACCAGTATCTTGATAGACATTTAAATCGGTTTTAATAAAATAGGCTAATCCTCTTTTCACTCTTACTTCTGTAAACAAACGTGAACTCATATTTCCGCCCAAAATAATTGACAATAATTCTAAAGCTTCAATTTTAGGATGAAAAAATGAATAAGCCGGAAAACCTAAGGCTAATTGAACCTGTTGAATATCTTTGGTTAAAATATTTAGCCGATATTTCTCTTGTTTTTTAATTAAATATTTCTTAAACACCCGTTTTCTCTGACTTAATAAACTCGCCTGACTAAAAAATTTTTTAATCAATCTTCTTGCTTTCTCAGTTTTTACATTACCAGCGATTGTAATCAGCATTCGATTAACTTGATAATACTCATTTTTAAATTTTAGTAAATCCTGATGACTGATTTTCTTAACACTTTCCATCGAACCACTAATTGACCA
Source organism: Patescibacteria group bacterium (assembly GCA_049971355.1). GTDB lineage: Bacteria > Patescibacteriota > Patescibacteriia > UBA2591 > UBA4787 > JBMFLE01. Next base: position 12,791 of record JBMFLE010000006.1, on the reverse strand, counting down.
ACCAAGCGGGTGATTGTGATATAAAGTCTGTTCAAAAAGATCATCAATATAAAATAATGGATTATCTTGATACATTTTGATTTCTTCTAAAATAACACTTCTTTCTCTTTCAAATTCGTTTTTATCAAAAAGGGAATTAAAAAGGATATCGGCTAAAATTTCTAATCCAATCTCTAAATAGTCCTTATCCAATTTAATCCAATAACCGGTTAAATCTTTGCCAGTAAAAGCATTGTATTCAGCGCCAATTGCATCTAATTCTTTAGCAATTAATAAATTACTCGGTCTTTTCTTTGTTCCCTTAAAGATCATATGCTCGATAAAATGGGAAACCCCGTTTAATCTCTTAGTTTCATAACGAGAGCCAACTGGTAATAAAACTAAAATAGTCACTGCTTCAGTACCTGAAACCGGCGCAGTGATTAATTTAAGGCCATTAGAAAGTTTATGTCTTAAGTAATTACTAATCATACGAATATTGTCACCAATCACTGTCGATATTCATTCGTAGTTATTCACGACGGAATTAGTTTGACTAGCGACTAGACCGTTGGTAAACCAAAGGGTGGCTCCCCCCTCCTACTACCTGTTTTTTTAATTAATGGCACCCTGGTAATAGAAGAAACAGGAAAGTGATAAAGACTGGCTAGTTCCTCTATATTTAGAATACAAGTTCGGCCTCCGACAAAACTATTTCTTTGTTTATAGGCCCTAATTAATCGGTTTTGCATAGCCGCTAGCCTCTTCTGGCCAAAAAACATTGGCCGACTAGTTTTAGCCCGATCATCCGGTTTAAAGCCATTCATATCTAAAGTATTAAACTGACTGATTGCACCAAGCACACCAGTTACACCACGCGCCTTATCAAAAACTTCTTTTTCCCCAAGATAGACTACTCTAAACTTAACCGCAAAGGCAATTTTAGAAATTTTATTTTGAATGGCCTCAATTACTCGATATTCGCCCGGTGAGAGCGGAGTTGTTCTTTTTTCTTTTCCCTCCGTAGGCGAAGCGCTGGGTAAGAAAATCAATTCACCAATCTGTTGTAAAATATTTAACGGAAACTCAATAATCTTATCCAATGTTGTCTTAGTTGGTGTTATTTCAATCCCCATCATTAACTTTTTAACTAATTTTTCTCCTTCTATTTTCCAACTTGCGTCAATTGGGGTAATAATCAACTGTAGCCAAATTTGTTCACCGCTTTGCATCTTACTCATAATTTCTAATAAATCAGTTAAAGGATCTTTTAATTCTTTACTTAAAGAATGTTCGAAAGATGGATAGGTTCGAATTGGATAAGGATCTTTGTTATATAAAACCAAATCGGCCGCCCAACAATCGTACTCTTCGTTTGGAAAAATATCTGGTGCCGCTTCTGTATAGTCCTCTACTTCTGTAATCTCGGCTTCTGGATAAGCAGTATAAACCGCGGCCTCAACTAGATCACGAAATCGAACTGGTGTCCGAATTAAAAACTGAATCTGTCCATCAATGCTAATCAACTCAAAAGAAAACGAAAGTTGAAAATATCCCTTAAAATATTGTTCAAATTTTGTACCCTTAGATCTCGCCCCGGCCAAATGAGCAAACAATCTTTCCACTGCTTCAGGACCCTGTTGATTTTCTCGCGGTATATCAATAGCTAATAAAATATATTGAATTGTTTGAGCAAATTTTCCTCGGATATAAAAAAGCCAAAAATGCCAAGCGCCCCTAAGGAAAACCAAAAGGAAGATCAGCCAACCACCATAAAGAAAAATTTTCCAAAAAATTAAAAGCGGGGGCAAATCACCCAAAGCATAAAGCGGTGTAAGATCTATTTCAAAATTCATAATCAAATATGGATAAGATGAGGCTTTAAACCATTTATTTTCTTCTGATAAAAATTAAAGAGATTATTGGTAAAATTAGCCAAAATGTTTTTCCTAAATTGCTGACAAAAATATTTTTAGTTAAAGGGGATAAATAATTAATAAATTCTATTGGTAAAAATGAAAAAATAATGCTCATTAGTAATCCAACTTGCAAGATTGAAAAAATAACAATTTGACGGATACTACCAAAAGTATATTGAGACAATCCAATCGCTCGGGAAATTAAAATACTAAAAAGAATTAACAAAACAATAAAAATAATGATTTTCCAAAGATAAAAGGGCAGAGTGTCTTTATAGATATTTTCTAAGAAAGAAACCGAATTAATCAGGGCTATGGTTGTATAAGTACTTAAAAGAGTTATTAATAATTTATCACGACTTAAAGAAAAAACAAAGAGCAAAACTGCACCGACAAAAAACATAAAAATAAATAAATCCCAGGTGGGGGTGACCAAATTAACACTTTTGGCCTGATTAGTAAAAGTTTCAACGTAGTCTTGATAATTCATACAATATGGCTACGAAATACGAAAATGTACGAAAATACGAAAATGTCAAATGTCAAAAAGGAATTATTGGAATCTGAATTTTTAAGTTACTGGTGGGTGGTGTAGGAATCGAACCTACAATCTCTGCAATGTGAATGCAGCGTTTTACCATTAAACTAACCACCCAAAATTATTTAATCGCTGAGGCTAAATTATACATCGGCATAACAATAGCTGCCACCATGCCGCCAACAATTATGCCCAAAAAAATAATAATCACCGGCTCAAGTAAAGTTGTCAATTTCCCTAAAGTATTTTCTACTTCGCGGGCATAAAAATTTGCCATCCTGTCCAAAACACTGTCTAATTGACCAGTCTGCTCGCCGACAATCATAATCTGAGATAACATTTGCGGAACCTCTTTAGATCTCATAAAAATTGTAGAAATTGAATAACCATCTTCAACTGCCTTCATAGTCTGTAAAACCAAGTCTCTGTAAACTGCATTAGCCACAACATCGGCCACAATTTTTAAGGCAGCATTTAGGGGTATACCGCCAACTATTAAAGTTGAAAGTGAGCGAGTAAAACGCACTAAATAAATTTTCTGAAATAAGTCACCTAAAACAGGAATTTTTAATTTTGCAAAATCCCACAAAAGGCGACCCCGTCGAGTTCTTTTAATTAAAACTCGAATAATAAAAATCAAAATAATCAAAAAAATTAAAATATACTGCCAATAATTAGAGAAAAATTTAGCCACCGAAATCATAATGATAGTTGGCAGGGGCAAAGCAACCTGAGCTTCGATTAAAACCGTAACTAGTTTTGGGATAACAAAAGCCATCATTATAAACATCGCCCCAGCCACTGCTACTAAAATAAAAATAGGATAAATCATTGCCCCCTTAATTTTACTCATTAAATCATAATTTTTCTCCACTTCATCGGCCAGATAATTCAAAACTTCGTCAAGCTTGCCTGAAGTCTCGCCGGTTCGAATCATGTTAATATAAAAATCATTAAAAACCTCTGGATATTTAGCCAGAGAACTAGAAAGTCTAGCCCCACCCCGAACATTATCAGTAACCTCACTGAGAATCTTTTTAAGTGTCTTGTTAGTGGTTTGTTTGGTCGAAACTTCCAGGGCCTTCACTAAAGGCAAGCCGGCTGAAACCATTACCGCTAACTGCCGAGAGAAAAGAACCATATCTTTTGAACGCACGCGCTCAAAAAAAGGAAGACGAATTTCCATTGTTAACCCCCTTTTCCCTTTTTCAACTAAAGAAAGCAGGATTAATCCCTGCTCGGTCAAAGCTTCTATCGCTGCTTGCTCATTAATTGCTTCAATAGTATCTTTTACGACCTTGCCTTCCAAAGTTTTTGCTTTATATTGAAACTCCATATTTTCAATGGTCTACGTTTATAATCTACGAATTTTCAACCCAAATGGGCTGAAAATTGTAGATTTTGTTACCGCCTAATTAGTGACAATAAATTTTCTTTATCAATACAATGTTTGACTGCCTCATCAATAACAATCTCTCCTGATAAGACTAAATCGGCCAAAAACCTGTCCAGCGAAATAGATAATTCTTTCTCGGTAATCTGCAAAAGATTATTAATCTGATGAATTTTGCCCTCTTTAATTAATGTCTTGGCTACCGGCGAGCCATTAAGAATCTCGAGGGCCAAAATTCTGCCCTTGCCTAATCGCGGTACCAATCGCGTACAAATAATCCCGCCAAGATTTTCGCCTAATAATAATCGAATTAAATTTTGTTTTTCAACCTCGTATGATTCAATTATTTGTTTGATGAGATTAAACGTTGAACCGACATTCATTACTGTGAAAACCAAAACACCCATTTGGGCAATTTCTAATAGTTCAAAAAATATTTTTGGATTTTCAACTTCGGAAACAACTAAAACATCAACTGGCCGATTTTTAATTAATTTCAAACCTGCTTCAAAACTTAAAACATCGCGACCAACCTCCCGCTGCTCAACTAAACTCTTACCGCCAACAAAAAGATACTCAATTGGACGTTCTATAGTGGCAATATATTTAATAAAATTTCTGTTAATAAAATCAACCATTGCTGATAAAAACGTTGTTCGGCCAGAATCTTTTGGACCACTAATTATAATCAAACCGTGGCTTAGGGATGCTAAGTTATTAATTACTTTCGGCAATTTCAGTGATTCCAAACTAATAATTTTGTCGGGAATTAATTTAATTAAAATACTGGAAAATTCTCTTTGTTTTAAAATATTAAATTTAGCCCGTTGACCCCTTTCTAACTCTTTACTAAAAGTAATTTGCCACTGTTTATTGAATTCCTCTTTTTGATTCGGATCTAAAAGAAAATTTAAAATCTCATCAATAAAATTAACAGTCACCACCGACTCACCAGCTAATATCTTAATTTCGCCATCCTTCCTAATAAAAGGCATTTGCCCAGGAAATAAAAATAAATCCGAAGCCTTCTGTTCAAAGCCAGAAGAAACTAAACGATCAAAAATTAATTTTGATTGAGTAATCATAATTTAGAAATTAAAATTTTAGATTGTAATATTTATTCTCTGGCCACCCTCAAAACTTCTTCTACAGTAGTAATTCCCTTTAGGGCTTTAATATAACCATCGGGACGCATTTCAATCATATTCTGTCTCCTAAATTCCTCCTTAACATCCTTTATATTGCATCCTGAAGTAATAATTTCTTTCATCCGATCAGTAATTTCCAGAACCTCAAAGATAGCTATTCTACCTTTGTATCCCTCGTAATTACAGCGTGAACAGCCTTTGCCGTGATAAAATTTTAAACGCCCGGTTTTTGCATCTTTATATTCGTCCAAATTAAAACCTTTTATTTGATTCAAATCGCTAATAATTGCCCTTTCTGTTTCTGGATTAATTTCAATTGGCTCTTGACAATATTCACAAATTTTTCTAACCAAACGTTGAGCCATAACTAAATTAAGAGAAGAGGCAATTAAAAATGGTTCTATTTTCATATCTATTAGGCGTGGAATGGCACCAAAAGCATCATTAGTATGCAAGGTTGATAAGACAATATGACCGGTTAAAGCTGCATGGGTACCCAATTCGGCTGTCTCATTATCGCGAATTTCTCCGACCATAATCACGTTTGGGTCTTGACGAACAATAGCTCGAATGCCGTAGGCAAAAGTGTAGCCAATTTCTGGTTTAACTTGCGACTGATTGACACCTTCAATATAGTATTCAATTGGATCTTCAAGAGTAATAATATTAACTCCTTCACGATTTAAAATTTTTAAAACAGCATAAAGAGTTGTAGTTTTACCGCAACCAGTTGGGCCGGTGACCAAAAACATACCATGCGGTCTGGCTAAATTTTTCCGCATCACATTTAAACCATGTCCCCAAAAACCCAAATCTTCTAAAGTAAAAATTCTCTGGGCTGGATCGAGAATTCTCATTACCACTTTTTCTTTTTCTAAGAGAGGTAAAGTGGCAACTCTTAAATCAATTTTTCGGCCAGAAACAATAATCCGAATGCGACCATCCTGGGGAATACGAGTTTCATCAAGTTTTAAATTAGACATAACTTTAATCCTGGAGACAATTGCTGAATGAATATGACCAGGCAGCATGGCGGTTGCCCTTAAAACGCCATCAATTCTATAGCGTACTCTTGTTTTGTCGCCGAATGGTTCAATATGAACATCTGAAGCTTTATTATCAACAGCGTATTTGAGAATTGAATTAACCAATCTGCTAACTGGCGCTGCTTTAGCTATATCTTCTAAACCAGCCTCAGCCCAAGTTTTACCTTCTTGAATTAAAGGCGCAAACCTTTCTTCAATAGCGCCCATCGCTTCTTCAACTTCAGCCGCTAAACCGCCATATTGGGCTAAAATATTCTTAACGGCTGTCGTTGTAGCGACATAATATTTTACATTCAAATTTTTTGGTTTAGCAATAAATTCCACTGCTTCCCTGGCCTTAAAATCCCCGGGATTTACCAGGGCAACCTTTATGGTATCTCCTTCTTTGCCAAAAATAACCATCTGATAAGTTTCAGCTAGTTCTCTAGGCAACATTTTCAATAATTCCTTGTCAACTAATAAACCAAAAATATCAATATATGGCAGATTAAATACTTCACTCTTTGCTTGAGCGATTTCTTCCTCAGAAAAAAGATGTTTGCGCTCTAAAAGTTCGTCAGTGCTAATGCCATATTGAGCAGCTTCTTCGGTCAAATCTTTAACCCGCTCAGCTGAAAGCTTGCCTTTTTTAACTAATAGTTGACAAATAGGATGTTGATTAGGCATATTTGAAATTCTTAAAAGGGGGAAAATCAACGAATAACGAATTGGTTACGAATTTACAAATAACGAATTTGATTAAGGAAAGCCGAAAGCGGATAAAATTTTGAAGGAATTTATTATTCTTCAAATGGGATAAATGGATTTGGTCGGCCTATTTTTTCAACCTTTACTTTTTTAGCCAGATCTTCCAATGTCTCTGGTTTAGAAGGAAGTTCTTCTGCCGGCCCTTCACCTTCAACTGGAGCAGAAATTAGCCGATAAAACTTTAATTCGTCAAGTTTAGGATTATCAATCGCCGCTTTAATTTTTTCAATTGAGGGCAGGGGGGAACTTAAAAAAGCTGGCGGCTTTAACTCTTCTTCAACCACTTTTTTCTTAAAAACTTCAGGAATAACAAAATCTTTAACTACCATCACCAAGATTACTAAAACTAAAGCCCCTAAAAAGATAATCAGTATTAACTCTCTTATAACTGAAATTTTTGCTCTAGATGAATTTAGCATAAAAATAAATTTATTGATTGTCTTCCAAATAATAAGTTAAAAGTTCGATCGTATAATTTCCCTCACGAACAGACATCTGAATATTTGAAACATCCATTAATCTAATGCTGTCTTCGAGGGTTTTGAGATAATTTTTAAATTGAAAATAGTCTTTTCCGGTAAAACTGATTTTTATTTTAGTTACGCCCTTCCCGCTAGTGGGAACAAAACTGGTTGGTACAATTTGGTGCTGAGCATTTAATGATTGAAAAATAAAGAATAAACTCGGCTCATCCAATTTATCAGCCAAAACATAAGATAATTTTTCTAATCTTGCCAATTTTTGAGGATTTGATTTTAGTCCTTCATATTCCTGGACCAAGGCTTTAACTCGATTTAAATGTTGCTTTTCTTGAGATAAAATATTTTCGTAGCCCTTAACATCAAAAATCCCACCTGGTCGAATTAAAGCCAATTTTGGTTTTATTAAATTTGTGTAGCCGAGAACAAGAATAAAAATAGCCAAAACAATGGTTAGGTACCAAAAATAACGGATAAATAATGATTTGGCTAATTTTATTTCCAACATACCAAATTATTTTTTAAGAAATACTTCTGGATTTAAAATTAAATTTGTATTAAAAGTTACGCCTTTAATCCCGCCTACTAAATCGGTAATAGTTACCTCTTTGACAAAATCAGGGGTGTTAGAAAAAGCAATTAACTGACGGGCAGCGGCAATTAAATCGCGACCAATAGTTGGTAAAACAATTTTCCCTTTTGTATCACCAGTGAAATCGCCGTAATAAATATCAGGAATAGTGTAATTTTCTAATAATTTAAAAAATTTGGTCCAATAAATATGATTAGCCAAAAGGTCGTTCGCTTGTTCGGCCTTTTTTTCTAATTTTTTAATTTCTTCTATTTCATTATTATAGCTGGCTATCTGAGCCTCAATTGTCGCCATTTCGGTTTTAATTTGACTAACCCTAAACTGAGCCTCCTCACTGCGCCAAGTGGCCCAAACCCAAATAATAAAAACTATTAAAACCGAAACGGCAATCGCGGCCAAAAAAATTAATATTCTCTCTTGAACCATTCTCTTAGTAATCGGAATTTCTTTCGGCATTAAAGTTACTTCTAAGCCGGCCGGAGCAAACGATTTAGAGAGTTGCATTTTTTCTTTTGCTTCCCTGGTTTTTGGGGGGGCAGATGTTTTTTTGCCAAATATTTTTTTCCACAAAATAGCAAAAAGACCTGATTTTTTTTCTTTAGCCGAGGGTTTAATTTTTTGCTCCGGGAGGGTAGCTGGTTTCAATTTAATCTCATCCCTTTTTGGCTCAGATTTTTCCGGAGAAGAAATTTTAAAATCTGGCTCAGGCTTTTTAGGCTGAACCATTTCTATCCGCGGCTCTTCCATTTTCTTGGGCCGCTCCTCTTTTTTTTCTTCTTCAGGAAGCAAATTAATCATATTAATCATATTTTATTCAACTTCTCTTAGGGCTGAACCTATAGCCACGGCAAAACGAGGGGCAATTTCCTCTAGGACTGGTTTTAATTCTGCTGGATAAGCAATTCGTGCCCAGGGGTCACCAATTATTACTTTAATTTTCAATAAATTTGAAAAATAATCAGCTAAATTCGGCAAATAAGCTGAACCTCCGGACAAAATAACTTTTTCCACCACCTGACCTGATTGGGTTTGATATAAATTCAAAAAGTACTCTATTTCTTCCACCACCGGTTTCAAAGCCTGTTCAATAATAGTTGGAATTTTAGATGTCCCGCTTAGTCCAATGTCTCTTTTAAACTGCTCGGATCGCTTAAAATCAATATTTAAAATATTGGCAATTGACCTGGTTAAAGTCACACCGCCAACATCAATGCTTCGATTTAAAACTGGCACTCCTTTCTCAATAATAATAATATCGGTTGTCACTGCGCTACTATCAATAATCATCGTCACTGCTGTATCCCCGCCAACTAAAGCGCGAGTCAAGGCAAATGCTTCCGTTTCTAAGGCTAAAAGTTGAATGTTAGCCAAACGGAAAATTTCAACGTATCTTTTAATCAAATTACGAGAAGCGGCGGTTAATAGAATTCGATACGTTTTTTTATCCGCCGCGATAACAGGACTCCCCTTTTGAATCTTTGGTTCAGTAGTTAAATCCTCAGATTTTTTTTCCGTCATTAAATTTTCACCAAAACTTCTAATTTCTTCTTGAGTTGGGGATTTAGAGGCTGGGACTGGCTTTTTAACCTCAACAGTTTTTTGAAGTTTAACTTCTTCAATTATCTTCCAATCTAAAATAACTTCTTCAAGCGGCAGCGGAACGAATTTTTTTGCTTCCCAAGTAATGGCTTGAGCTAATTCTTTTTTTGACATCGCCGGCAAAGTAATCACTGAACTAAAAACAGCAAAATTCGGCAAAGCAGTCACTGCCCTGTAACTCTCTGCCCCTGATTCTTTGTGAAGTTTAATTAAAAGTTCAACAGCCCTTTTTTGAACCTTTTCCGGATCGCCTCTAACCACATCACCCATTGCTCTTTCGGCATAACCATAAGTGACTAAAGTTGGGACGCCGTGTTCGGAGCGCAATTCAACCAATTTGATACTAGTACTGCCCAAATCAATGCCTAAATAGCTCTCTTTTTTACCAAAAAATAAAGCCATAATCTAATTTTGATTGTTTAAAGTATTATTTTATATTATACTATAAAAAATTAATAAAGTAAGAGTAAACTGTGCATAAATGAAATCAGCTTTTCGACTTATATTAGGTAGGCGATTTAGGCTAAAAGAATAATTATATGATAACCAAATTTTTAAAAAAAATCAAAAATTTTATCCTGGATTTAATTTTCCCAATTAAATGTTTAAATTGTGGAAAAGAGGGAAATTATCTTTGTCCTGATTGTTTAAAATCAATACCCTTAACTGATAAATTTATTTGTCCGGGCTGTCGACGACCTTCAAAAAATGGAGCAACTTGCCAAGAATGTCAAAATAAAATCTATCTTGATGGTCTAATTTTTGCTCTTGACTACAAAAATCATTTAGTTAAAAAGGCAATTATTAAATCAAAATATAATTTTATTAAAAACCTAATTTACTCATTAGCCAAACCTCTGACTAAATTAATTAATAATACTGAACTTTATAAAACCTTAAATCCTGATTTGGTTATTCCTATTCCTCTCCACAAAAGAAGGCTGCTTTATCGCGGTTTTAACCAATCAGAAATTTTAGCCAAAATTCTCTGCCAAAAATTTTCCTGGCCATTGACAAATAATATTTTAAAAAGAATTAAATCAACTCGCAGTCAAACTAATTTAAGCAGTCAGAAGAGGTGGGAAAACATTAAAGATGCCTTTAGGGTTACTGATTCAAAATTAATAAAAAATAAAAATGTCGTCTTAATCGACGATGTCTTTACTACTGGCGCCACTTTGGAGGAAGCGGCCAAAACCTTAAAAAAGGCTGGAGCAAAAACTGTTTGGGCTATTACTTTAGCCAAAGATTAAACAAATGGCTACTAATTACTGATGTTATACGAGTATACGAATTTTCGTATAGTAGTAATTTTTCGTATTTAGTGGCCATATGTTCGTGGTGTTCGGAGTGTTCGGATAAATTTGTAGGTTAGGATGATTTTAATGAGCTCGAATCAAACAAATTAAATTTTTAATCTGGCTAGAAAAAAAATTGTTACCGAATTGATTAAATAGTTTGTATTTTTCGTATATTCGTATCTTTTCGTATTTAGTAGCCATCTGTAATTTTCGTCTATTCGTATTTTTTCGTATTTAGTAGCCTGCTGGTGTTAGCACAAATAATAGCCACAGCCAAAGCGTCAGCCGCATCATCGGGCTTGGGGATTTCTCTAAAATTTAAAATTATTTTAACCATTTTTTGAATCTGCTTTTTTGAGGCCTGACCATAACCGGTTAAGGCTTGTTTTATTTGCAGAGGGGTAAATTCAAAAAGTGGAGTTTTGTTTTTAACCGCTACCAGAGTCGCCACCCCCCTAACCTCACCAATTTGCATCGCTGTTTTTACATTTTTGGCAAAAAAAATTTTCTCAATAGCAATTTTGTCAGGTTTATATTTTTTAATCAACTTCTCTAATTCATTATAAATAATTTCCAGTCTTTCGGCAAATGACAATTTAGCCGATGTTTCAATACAGCCGTAATCAACCATTGATAATTGGTTATTAATCATTGATAATTTTATAATCCCGTAGCCAGTAGTGGCTAAACCGGGATCAATACCGAGAATAACCATAGGTCGCTAATAAGAAGCCAAATTTCTGCGAATCTGAGGCGAATAATTCGCCTTTAATTTGCTTTAATTCGCTTTTTATTTGGCGATTATATTATGTTTGAATAATAGTCACTGACATCCGGGTCATCATCTAATTCAACAAAAATAGCCTCTACTTTTTTTTGGTCTTCTGAACTAATTTTAACTAAATTTTTAGGAAACCATTCAACTTCGGCATAATCAACACTGACCCCTCCTTTTTCTATAATCTCTTTAATTTTTTGCAAATCTTCCGAATTTGTATAAATTGCCAACTCTCCGCCCTCTTCTCTAATATCTTGAGCGCCTGAATCAATAATCTTCAATTGAAAATCATCTGGGTTTAAAATTTTAGTTTTAAAATCAGAAATTCTAATAATTCCTTTTCTCTCAAACATCCATAAAACTGCATTCTGCCCAACCAAAGAGCCGCCGTGCTTATTAAAAATTCGGCGCAAAGAAGCAGCTGTCCGATTCTTATTATCGGTCAAAGATTCAATAACCAAAGCCGCGCCGCCCGGCAAAAAAGCCTCAAAAATCACTTCTTCAATTTGCGCTTCACCGGTTTTACCTGAACCGCGATTAATTGCTCTTTCAATATTTTCTTTTGGCATGTTAACTTGCTTTGCTTTTTCTATGGCCAATCGTAATTTAAAATTAGTTTCTGGATCGCCACCGCCTTCACGAGCAGCAATGGTAATCATATGAGAAACCTTGGAAAACATAGCACTTTTCTTGGCATCAAGTGCACCTTTAAAATGTTTCAATTTTGCCCATTTAGAATGTCCGGACATAAAAAATAATCTACAAATTTAGGCGAATTGATTAATACCAATCTTATTATTCGCATCTTAATTTGTCTTTATTATAATAGATTTTAAAAAGAAAAACAAGTATGCGCATTAAGTCATAAATAATATAACCGAAAGGATATTGGTTCTGCCATAAAAAACCTTACCAAAATGAGGTATAATGTATCCCGTTAATCTAATTAATTCTCCGGCGAGGGCGGAGAAATAACGGGGAACATTATGACGGATATGCGCTCAAGAAACCAATATCTCAAGGTACTGCAAATGCAGTATCAAAGGTCCAGTAAAAAGGAAAAGTCGCAAATTTTAGATGAGTACTGTAAAAATACCGGGCAATCAAGAAAGTATGTTATTCAAAAAATCAATTCCAAGAATCTCTTAAGAAAAAGTGGTAGACGGGGAAGAAAACAAATCTATGATGGCTACGTGATTGAGGCTTTGGTTAAGGTTTGGAAAATCTTTAACTATCCCTCTGGACAAAGATTAGAGCCATTGTTAAGGGACG
>JBMFLE010000005.1:0-21646 GCA_049971355.1 Patescibacteria group bacterium | reverse complement strand
GGTTAGGATTATTTTATCAACCGTTTCGAACAGCCCAAACTAAATTATTAAAAGCGAAAAATTGTCTCACAAAAGGGGCTCACCTCAATTCTTCTTTTTTCTCAACTCCCACTAACCAAACCTCTCGCCAGGGTTGATAATGACTCTTCCAAATCTCTTCTTTTTTTCGACCATCTGGCCAAGTAATTATTCGAGTAAACTCGGTGTCTGCGCCAGCCACTGCTCTTTCAACCCGTTTTTTTTCACCAGCTGGTAATTCGGTTGTTTCAATATAAACCGGCGGTCCTGGTTGAACAACATTAAAAATTTTTGGTTGACTTACTTCAACTTTTCGGCCATCAGAGGTACCATAGAATTCAAAAATTAAATCATCACCTTCAATCTTTGTTTGAAATAGAATGTAATGACCGGTATCATTAATAAATCTAAAATCTGGCTGAGGCTGATAAATAGTGGCGTCCGTCCCGGCTGGCTCATAATAAATCACTCGAAAAGCATGAGGAGTTCTTTGGGTGATAGGCAAACCAGCATCAAGAGCCACTCTAAAAGTAGTAGTCCCAATCTGACAAAGTCCGCCACCAAGTTCTGGAATAGTTCGCTTGCCTTTAATCACTAATTCTGGCAAATATCCATCTTCTTCTCCAACTTTGCCAATCGCCTTTAGTAAAGAAAATTCTTCATCAGGTTTAATTAAAATTCCATTTAATTTTTTCGCCCCCAAGGCGATATTGTGTCTTCGATTTTTTGGACTGCCTTTAAAACTTGAAACGCCACGACCGATTAATTCTTTAATCCCTAAATCATTGACATCTTGAGTTAAAACTTCCGGTTCAACAGCTTCAACTATTAAATTAATTTCACGATTGCCGGCTAAAACTTGCCGACTAATTTCTTGGGCACTGGCCTCAATCTGCAATTTTAATCCTGATCTTGAAGGCTGGAATTCAACCACCCGGCCGTCGCTCATTTTAAATTTAGCATCCAGGGCTTCTTTGTTAATCTCTTTACTTAAAAAATTTAGATAAGCAGAAACACTTTCTTGATTTATAACCAACTCTGTCTCCTCTTTTTTTCGCAAAGATAGCCACTGGCTAAATAAGTCCTTTTTAACTGTCCATTCCTTTTCTTTAAAACGTAAGATTAAAGGCGCCAAGTCCAAAATTTCTTTAATTCGACCAAGCATTAATTCTAAATCTTCGGTTTTTATTTGTGGCTCCTGATGAATCAATTGCAAAACAACGGGTTTACTAACTAAATTTAGTAAATTCTGTTCAGTTTCTGAGACAGCCTGATCAAAATTAAAAAAATAACCCGCTTGATCAGCAATTATTTTTATTTCTCCTGTTTTGGTTAATTCAAAACTTGCATCCTTTGGTTTTTGTTCATGGGATTGAAAATGGGCCCTGATGTTTTCTTTGAGTTCATTTTTATCAATCTGAACTACGGCTTTAATCTGCCAGCCGTGGAGTTGACTAAATAAAATTTGTTTTATTTTTTCAACCACTGAACCGCTTCGGCCAACAGCCATGGCCTGAGCCAAAGTTGCTTCTAAATCAAAATTGATAATTCGCCGCGAAAGATCAGGGTCGGTGACAGCAATTAAAATCGGTTTGATTGAAACTTCTTTTTTACCAAGCTCACTTTGCCCAACGAATTCTAAACCTTGCGTCTCAATTTCTTCAATAACTGATTCCAACAAAATTTTTATCTCATTATATTTAAGAGAACCAATTTGAAATTTTCCTAAATAAACACCCGGATAAATTCTGTCAACATAAATTTTTTGATAAACAAAAAAAAATCCTAAAATTATTAAACAATAAAGCAACAAACGCCAAAAGAATCCCCATAACCATTTTTTGAATTGACTCTTTGGCGGGGGTCTTGATGGGGGCTTTGATGGCGATGGAAATGGTTTTTTGGCTAATTCTAAAAGATTGAGATAGTCAACAACTTTCATAATCATTTAGGGTGGCTAAAATCATCAAGATCGGGACCCTCTAGACTGATAAAAATTATTCAACCTTCACATTTTTCTTTCCCTCCTCAGCTTTTGGTAGAGTGACAGTTAAAATTCCATTTTTTATATTAGCCGTCACCTTTTCTGGTTTAACTGGTACTGGTAGGACTAAGGTTCGAGAAAATTTACCCCAAAAACATTCTTGATAAAAATAATTCTTGCGGTTTATTTTTTTCTCTTGTTTTCGCTCGCCACGGATGGTAATTAAATCTGGTTCAACTGTAATATCAATATCTTCTGGTTTAACCCCAGCAATTGTTGATTCAATTACTAATGAATCGCCTGCATCGTATAAATCAATAGAGAGTTGCCCTACTTCACTCCCTGGTAGCCACTCTTCTGTTATTTCCTCTAGCTCCTCTTTCTTAATTTTCTTTTTTTCAGGTTTAGGGACTAGAAGCTGCTTTTCTTTTTTCTCCAGGGGTAAAATTTCTACTTTTTCACTGGTCTTAGATAAATCTTCTTCTGAAAGCCGAGTAATTTTTGACCAAATTGTTTTTTTAGATTTATCCATATGGCTTATTATACACTCTTTTTGTCTAAAAAATTTTTTAAAATCCTACTGATTTCGGGGTGTTTTTGGCTATAATGGAAGATGGCTTTAATTAAACCCAACTTGTTGCCGCAATCAAAACGTAAACCATCAAATTCATAAGCATAAATTGGTCGGTTATTTTTTAACAAAAATTGTAAAGCGTCAGTAATGCCAAGTTCTCCTTTAATCTTTGGTCCCAGAATTTCTAAGGCCCCTAAGACTTCTGGAGTAATAATGTAACGACCAACTACCCCTAAATTTGAGGGCACTTCATCAGGTTTGGGTTTTTCAACAATCTTTTTAACTTGGTGAACCTTTTTTTCTAATTTCACTACTTCAACCACACCATAGCGCTGAATGTCCTTTTTTGAAACTTTTTCCACGGCAATCACCGGATCGCCATACTTTTCAAAAACTTTAATCATCTGTTTCAGACAAGGTATCTGGCTGTCAATCACATCATCGCTAAAAAGCACAGCGCAAGGCTCGTCACCAATTAAATTTTTTGCGCATAAAATAGCATCGCCATTGCCGGCCATTTCTTTTTGTCGAACATAATAAAAATTAGCCAATTCAGAAATTCGCCGCACCTCCTTTAAAGCCTCTTTTTTACCTGCTTTGGCCAAATAATGCTCCAACTCAAAACTGCGATCGAAATAATCTTCAATCGCTCTTTTGCTCTGAGAGGTAACTAAAATAATTTCTTTGATTCCGCTAGCCACTACCTCTTCAACGATATATTGAATCACCGGCCTATCAACAATAGTTAACATCTCTTTTGGTTGTGCCTTGGTTGCTGGTAAAAATCTAGTGCCAAGACCAGCAACTGGAAGAATTGCTTTCATATGTGATATAATACTAATCGTACGAATTTTATCACTAATCACTACTAATATCTATTTGTAATTATTCGCGATAAAATTAGTATGATTAGCGAGATATCAATTTTAGCGCTTCTTTTAGTCGATTTTTTGCGCCCTTAACATCCTCAGGAATTTTTCTAATTACTTCGCGCGCTTCTCTTAGGGAATAACCTAACTGAACTAAAGCGTCAATTACTTCTTTGTCTTCGGTCTCTTCAGCTGCCATGCCAAACCCTTTCTCAATCTTCCCCTTCATCTCAATAATAATTCTTTCCGCTGTCTTTCTGCCGATACCAAAAACTTTAGTCAGGGTTTCATAACTCTCATTTAAAATTGCTCGCCTTAAATCGGAAATTTTAATTACTGATAAAACACTAATAGCAGATTTTGGCCCAATATTTGGCACAGCATTTAGTTCCTTAAAGAAGTCTAATTCGTCTTCACTCTCAAAACCATAAAGCTCTAATGTTTCTTCTCGTAAATAAAGAAAGGTCCAAAGTTTAATTTCCTGACCAATTTTTACTTTTGCTAACAAAAAATCACTAACAAAAATTTGATAGCCAATATTTCCAACCTCTAAAACCAAGTAATTTTCGCTTTTTTGAACTACCTTGCCTTTGAGACTATAAATCATAGATATCCACAGTTAACAATTTACACTCTTTATTTTTTAGTATATACTAAATTTATCCACAGGGCAAGGATTGACAAGCTAATTAAAATATGCTATGATATAGTATTAAGAAGTGGAGGTCTAAAGAAAATACTATGCCAGGTGAATTTTTACATATCGAAAACAAGGAGAAGCTAACAGAGCAAAAGCTAATCGAGCAAGTCATTGAAAATGATCGAGAAAAGTTACCAAAGTTGGGCCCTGATGCTATCAAAGCTGCCTCATTATTAGCTTGTGGTAAGAGATTCGGCCCTGAAGTTGGTGCCGAATACGTGCCCAAGTTATTTCCGCGAGAATAACTTTACTTTTACATAATTTTAATCCAATGGCTAAAATTCTGGATCAATTGTCTCAACTTATTGCTCAATCTTCTATTCCTTTAAGCGATCAGAATGATCTCTTAATTTTTTTACCTATTCTACCAGAGCCTGTATTAAATAAATTATTAGAAGTTTTTCAAAAAGACCTGAAATTAATTGAAGATTTTAATGATAATTTCAAGGCAAAAGTTAATATTCTAATTAACGGTCGTGATCGTTGGGAAAAGTTAGTTGCCCAAGAAGAAGAAATGCTCAGACAAGAAGAAGATGAGGAGGAAGGAGGATATTAATCTTTTAAACTTTAATCAAAATGGCTCAAAAAAAATCAGCTCTTAAAGAATGGCGCAAAGCAAAAAAAAGAGAGGCGCAAAATAAAAAAATTAAAGCCAATCTCAAATATTTGGAAAGAAAATTTTTAAAAACTCTGGCTAAAGACAAAAATGGGGCCGGAAGTATTTTTATTAAATTACAAAAAGCCTTAGATAAAGCAGCAAAGAGGGGCATAATTAAAAAAAATACTGCCAGTCGAAAAAAATCAAGACTAACTAAAAAATTAAATGTCTCTGAGATTAAAACTAATTCTTGATAATTAACAAGTCCGTCAACACCTCTGGCTCAACTGGGGTGGTTTTTATTTTTGTGTCAATTTCCAAAAGTTGTTGATAAATTTGTTTTAATTCAAGCAAAGAATAATTTCTCGCTTGTTTAGTCGCCTTCTTAACCACAAAAGGATGAAGATTTAATTTTTTAGCCACCTGAATATAATCAGCATTTTTTTGCTGACCTATAATATCTTTAATCTGCAATAAAATACGATACTGTCTAACAATCATCCCAAATAATTCCCCCCAGGGCAAACCGAGTTTTATTTGATCGCTCAATAATTTAAGAGCCCTTTTTTTATTTTTCTCGCCAATTGCGTCAACTAACCACCAAATATTCTCTTCGAGTCGAAAATGAATTAAAGATTTAATATCCTCTGTGGCAATGATTCGATTATTGGCCAATAATTTGTCTATTTCATTACTTAAACGCCATAAATCAGGACCAATCTCCCGGACTAAAAAATAAACTGCCTGAGGCTGAATTTTTCCGCCACGTTTAATAACTTCTTTTTGAATCCAGTACGCCAATTCATCGTCTTTTAAAAGGGGAAATTCTTGACAATATTTCTGACTAATTAATAAATCAAAAATTTCTTTTAATTCAATAGATAAATCGGATTCAATAATTTCTCCGTCCCAAAAAATTATTACATTATCCTCATCTTTTCTAATTCTCTTTAAATAATTAACAATCTCTTGAATCAAATTTTTATCTTCTTTCTTTTTTTGAAAAAAATTCTCAATAATTATTAATCTTCTCCCAGTAAAAAGTCCAGCCGACAAAACTGAGCGCCGAAATAAATCTATATTTAAATCATCGGCTGCTAAATTAACAATATTTAAGCCTTGTTTATCTCTTTTTTGAATAAATTTTCGTTTTAATTCTTTTAATTTTTGTCGCGACCGATAAGTGTCGGGGCCGTAAAGAAAAATCACCATAAACTTAAATTAATTGAAAATTAGAATAACGTTTTTTGTTGTTTCTCCTGTTCTTCTTTCTCTAATCTCTTAATTAATGATTGAAATCCCAATTCTTCAAATTTCTTTTTAATTTTCTCTCGGTTAATTTTTTCTAAATGATATTTTTCGACAGAATTAACTTCAGGAATATCTGATTTAATGGTAACTAATTTTTTACTCAAAAGGGCCTGTTCTTTCTGCTCCTTAAGTAAATTTCTAACCGGTTCTCTAATTTCATCTAAATGTTGATAAACATTCTCTAAACTACCAAATTTTTGAATTAATGATAAGGCGGTTTTTTCGCCAATGCCGCGCACCCCAGGAATATTGTCTGAAAGATCGCCGCGCAAGGCTTTTAAATCGATCAATCGTTTTGGAGATAGACCATAACGATTTTCTATAGCCTCACGGTCATAAACTTTGACTTCCGAAATTCCTTGACGGAGAAAATAAACTTGAGTCTTGGAATTGACTAACTGAAGCGCATCTAAGTCGCCAGTAACAATCAAGTTGTTTAACGAAGACTTCTTGACTAAAGCGCCAATTAAATCATCGGCTTCATAGCCATCTTTTTCTAAAATTTTAATCCCAAAAGTTTTTAATAAATCTTTGATAATTGGAAACTGATCATAAAATTCTTGCGGCTGAGGCAGGCGCGTTGCTTTATATTCTTTATATTCCTGATGACGAAAGGTTGGAGCTGGTGTATCAAAAGCCACGACCAAATATTGTGGTTGTTGTTCGCGCAACAATTTTAAAAGCAAGGAAGCAAAACCATAAACAGCCGAAATCACCCGTCCTTTAGGATCAGTTAATTTCGGCAAAGCATGCCAGGCCCGATGAAGTACTGCCGGACCATCAATGATGATAAACTTAGATTCACTAACCATTTTTCTTTATTATTTTATTACGAGTTATTTATTACGAGTTAGCGAGTTATCGAGTTAGTATAATAATAATTAACTCGCTAACCTATAAATAATAAATAATAAATAAATTAGACAATAAAAGGTACCGGCGGGAATTGCACCCGCGTATAGCTGTTTTGCAGACAGCCGCCTTACTACTTGGCTACGGTACCTTATTTTTAAAATTCTTCTTCCAAGAAGGCTATCAAGCTGCCACCATCATTTTAAAACTAATATCTTAAAAATCAACCCTCAATCAGATAAAATCAGGACTACTCTCCATCTTTCGAACTTTTTAAAAAATTTTCTCTAATTTAATACATTAAACAAAATTTAGAAAAAGTCAAATGTTAAATCTGCACCGAACAAATTGATGCAAAACCCTGTTCCCGTTATGACGGAAACAGGGTTTAAGATGCGTACCCTTATTCTATTTAACCAATTTAACATTACCCAAGGATGTAATATCTGATAATCTCTTGACCTTCAATTTTCACTCGAATTTTGATATCGTCTCCGTGCTCGAAACTGGCCTCCCGAGAGATTTCCCCGTAACCGCAGACCCCCTCATGAAAAATTTTCAAATAACTCTGCGTGTCACTATTCCACCGCCGAATTTCAACTTCGGCCCATTCTTTGTTATCATTGTAGCAAGTTATCACTTGATCTTTAAAACTAAAGAGGATTGTCACATTAGCTATTTCAACTTGAGCTAAATCTCCTGATGAAATAATTATCTCCTTACTGCAACCTGTCAACAGCACAAACAATGCCACCAGTAGAACAGTCCATGTCAACATTCTTTTCTCTCTTTCACTGAATTTCATTTTTACCTCCTTTCTTTTTTTATAGAATAGCAGATTTCTAAAAATTTGTCAAGACTACGAAAAACTTAAGGTATTATAAAATCAACATTGCATCACCAAAACTATAAAACCGATATTTTTTCTCAATCGCCTCTTGATAGGCGCGGAAGATAAAATCTCTACCAGCAAAAGCGGAAACCAACATTAATAAAGTTGACTTTGGTAAATGGAAATTAGTAATCATCGCCTCAACAAATTTAAATTGATAATTAGGGTAAATAAATAAATCAATCCATTTCTCACCAGCTTTTAGTTCGCCATTGACAGCAAAACTCTCTAAAACCCTAACCGAAGTAGTGCCAACCGCAATAATTCTCCGCTTTTCCTTTTTAGCCTGATTTAATCTTTCAGCCACTCCCGGTTTTATTTCTGCCCATTCCTCGTGCATTTGGTGTTTTTCAATTTCTTCAACTTTAACCGGCTGAAAAGTGCCTAAGCCAACATGCAAAGTCACAAATTCAAACTGAATTCCCTGTTTTTTTAATTTATCCATTAACTTTTTAGTAAAATGAAAACCGGCTGTTGGGGCGGCCACTGAACCATTACGTTTGGCATAGATAGTTTGATATTCTTTCAAATTGGAAATTCGCTTGATATAAGGGGGTGTTGGTGCTTTGCCCATTCGATAAATTACTTTCATTAATTTTTTATTTCCCAAATTAAATTTTATCTCCCAGACCCCGTTTTCTGTTTTTCTAACTATTTCTCCAAACAACCCATCATTTTTTCTATTCTCATATTCCCGGGAATATGGGAATAGAATTTTGTCTCCAATTTTACAATTTTTAACTAAGGCTTCCCAAATATCATCGGAGATTTGCTTCAATAATAAAATTTCTGCCCGACCTCCGCTCTCTTTTTTGCCTATCAATCGGGCCGGAATAACCTTAGAATCATTGGCCACCAAAACATCACCGGGTCTTAAATATTTCCCTAAATTATAAAAAAAATCGTGCTCAATTGTTTTTTGTTGCCGATTTAAAACCATCAATCGCGAATTGTCACGTGGCCGAACTGGTTCTTGGGCAATCAATTCTTTAGGCAAAAAGTAATCAAATTCACTTAATCTCATATCTTTACAATTAAACAACATTAACAATATCTTTTATCTCACTCCATTTGAAAACTGGACCATCTTTACAAACATATTTTGAACCAATAGCGCAATGCTGACAAATGCCAATTCCGCAGTGTATTCTTCGTTCAAGCGAGAGATAAATATTTTCATCTTTAAATCCGTATTGATGAAGTTTTTCCAAAACAAATTTATACATCACCGGCGGACCACATAAAAAAGCCTGTTGATTGGCTGTTGGGGAGTAATTAGGATGTTTAAAAACTTTATCAAATAAAACAGTAACTACACCGACGCAACCAGCCCAGCCCGGGTAGGTTTTATCAATAGTCAGATATAATTTAACGCCTGCCTCCTGCCATTTTTTAAATTCATCTTTGAAAAGAAAATCTTGCGGCGTTTTGGCGCCGTAGAAAATAGTTAATTGTTTAGCTTGATTTTTACTAATTTGGTTTAAAATTAAAGAGCGTAAAGGCACTAATCCCAAACCACCAACCACTAACAAAGCTGATTGATTTTTAATCTCTGGGAAGCCTTGACCGAAGGGACCGCGAATAAAAAGTTGGGCGCCTTTTTTAAGTTCATAAATTTTATTAGTTAACTGGCCAACAGCCCGAATCGAAAGTTCAAAAAATCTTTTTTCATTTGGGTCTGAACATAAAGCAAAAGGTGCTTCGCCAAAACCCGGCACGCCGACCTCAATAAACTGACCCGGCTGCCAAAAAAAATGTTTTTGTAAATTTTTATCCAAAAATTGCAAAGTAAAAAGTTTAACAACTGGCGATTGCTTTTTTATTTTGATAATTTTGACTGGTTGTGGCTGATATATATTTAGCATTGAAACATTATTATTGATTAGGGGGACAGTCCCCGAAAAGTGGGACTTCTAAAACCCTTGTCATTATTGAAAAATTTAAAGGCCCATTAAAAGTTAGCCGAGATTTTGTTATTAACTAAATACGAACCGACAATTTCTAGATGGCCGTTCAAAATATACCGACAAACTTCCCAAAAATACGATTCTTTATCTATTAGACTAATTATGGAGGTCAGATCTTGATAGAACTCGATAGGCCACCGATCGAGTATACCCAAAAATACCACCAACTGTTCCCGATCTACTCATCTCGCACATATAACAAACTTATCTTGGCAGCTCGCATTTTTTTGCCTTTTTCTGACCTCTGATTTGTTCCAAAACCCGGCAAATATCTATGCCAACCGGACAAACTTTAGTACAGCGGCCGCAACCAATGCAGCCAGGGATGCTATATTCGTCGGGAATTCTAACAAATTTATGATAATACCAGAAATAGATTCGCTCAGCTGTGGTTTTTAAAAATTTTTGACCGCCAGCAATTTCCGAAAATTCATGATAAAAACAACTCGCCCAACACCTCTCCCTCACTGATTCGTAGTTATTCGTGATAGAATTCGTATGATTGACGATTTTATCATTAATGTCGAAACAGAAACAGGTTGGACAGACAATAGAACATTTGCCGCACTCAATACATTTCCGCCCTAATTCTTGCCAGAGAGAATCTTGCGGCGTCATTTTTCGCAATTTATCCCGCACCTCAATCACCCACGGCTCAACGCCCTCTTCTTTAATAATTCCTGTAAATTGAACATGCTGATAATTTTTATATCCCATTTCATCCAACAGTTTTTGACCAACTCTGGTGCCGGTAAAAATTTCGAGTTGGCTGCCTCGCTTCATCAAAAAGATATCAAATTGAATATGCTCTAAAATGTCTTCTTCGTATTGCGGCTGCCAAAGCCGAAATTGACCCTCCTCTTCTGGGGCAGGACCATAACCAATGATCAAAACATTTTTAAATCTTTTCTGAAAATAAATATCCTTTTCAAAAACCTGACGCCAAAGATTTAGTGCCTTCAAATCTAAAGTTGAAAAACCAAAAATTGCTAATTTAGACGATTCTGGGGATAAAATTGCACGAATTTTTTGGTTGGGAATAAACTCAAATAACTTTTCGCGACTGGGCAGAAATAATTTTTTAAAAGAATAAAAAGGCATTTTCCCTAATGTCTGGAAATTAAAATTTTTGACTGACAAATAATCAAGAGCAACCTGACCATTCTTAATTTGTGGCCCAATTAACTGATAACCCTTGGTTTCCAAAAAAATGAGTAATCGTTTGAAATCTTTAATTTTCATGGGAATTAATTAATTTTCGGACCAAAATTGCCCGCAAGAGGTGGTCCTTCTAAAGTTAAATCTAAACTCTATCTCCTCTAAAATATTATAACTTAAATTTAGAATTTTAGCAACTTTTCTGACCATATTGGTAATAGCCAACTTATGTATTATGTATCATGTTCGCACGAACATATCATATATTATTTAATAGAAAAATATTGACCATTTTTTAAGGTTATTGATAAAAAATTGGTTTCGGAATATGGTTGCGATCTCCTCCTATTCCGAAAGTTAAATTTATAAATTTTTTTCAACCTCGGTTCATAGGTGGAATATCGCGGCGATCGCTTCCATATTCCACCTCTTGATTTCGCCGGCCAAAAAATTCTCTGTTATTTTACCTTAAATTTTTGTTGTGTTGTAATATTAATCGGTTTTGAGTGACCAATTGTTCGGGTAGTGATTTTTAAAAATCGGTCACCGATTTTAAAGAAACCCCCTACAAGTCAATATTTAAGCACTATATAGAGGGTTTAACTCGGGGGGACTGTCCCCTGTAATACTAAAATTTGTCGAGCTTTGCTCGACAATGGTCCCTGGGCTTCCGCATTCTGGACATTGTCCTAACTATTTAGAAACCGGGTATCGCATTTTGAGCAAATAAAAATTGTCTTTTCTTTTTGAGACATGAATTGGTTAATTGGTTAACAAATCCCCTAGAACGGTTCTCGGGAAAATTATTCGCAGCAAGAAGACATTTTTGGCTTTTCAAAATGCCAACCCTCTGTACATAATCTACAAAATCCTTCTTCTTTCATCGCATTAATTAGTGCTTTTTGGCATTCGTTATTTATACATTCTGTTAGATTATTTTGACACCCTTTAGCACCCTTAGTCCAACATGACTTACCATTTTTCCCTCCCCAGAGATCAACTGCCCGGCCTGATGTATGTGGACAGCTTGTAGGTCCTTTAGTCATTAAACAAGTGGCGGGATTACATGGCCCCCTGCAACCGCTATTATCACAAGTACAATGTTTTCTAATTAACTCAGCTTGTTTTTCAGGACTTCTATACCCACTAGCTGCTATTAGTTGATAACCTTGTTGTTTTAATTTTAAAGCAACTCTTCGAAGTGGTTCAACCATGCTTTTATCAACAGAAATTGATCCAATAATATTTTCACCACTTAGGGGTACAATATCAGGCGAGCCCTGTGGCTCAATATCTTCTTCTCTTTCAATATCAGCTAATTCAATTCTTTCAATTTTTCCAATAATCAAAGGTTTAAAAATGGTGAGGTTTGGATTGATGCTAGATAGAACTAAATTTGAGCCTAAAATTAAAATCAAACCAATCACGGCGTAAGTAATTCGCGATTTGGCGTCGGAAATAATACCAACATTGCCGCCGGCCATCAGCCATTGGAATCCACCAATCATTATCATAACAACGGCAATAATAGCAATCGCCCCAACTGACCATTTATAAATGGCAACAATATATTCGCCAATCCAAGGAATGGAATAGCCACGTTGACCCCTCTGACATTCTTCTAAAGTTTTGCCCCCCTCTAAACAAATTTCTATTTCTTTAGTAAAACCTTTAAAACCAGGCATTTGAATTTGTAACTCGGGCACGACAACCGCGGTTTCTTTTTCTTCTGTCTTCTCTTTTGGTTGTGAAATAGTCGGTGGTTCTACACAGTACAGCTGATAATTTTGATTATTCATTTTAGCTAAAGTTCGACATCGTCCTCCTACATTTGAATCTACTCGCCCCCAGTATGGGGATTGACATCCTATATCCGCAGTAAAATCTTGACAAATCTTTTGTCGCGGGTATGCTAGCAGATTGTAACAGCATACACAATCCAGATCTGATACACAAGATTGAGCGAAAATAATCTCTTTTGGTGTTAAAACAAAAAAAGCAAAAATAAAAAGAACCAAGAACAATATCTGTAACTTGGATATTCTATTTTGCTGATTTATTTTCGAGACATTATAACATTTTAACATATTTTCTATTAACTTCTTTGTGTCGCTAATAAGAAGCCAAATTATTTTTCATATTCGCATTTAATTCGCTTCTATTTGGCTTATTATTTGGCGATTTTTATTTCAATCTAATATATCTTAATCTTCCCGTATACTTGTCAACAAAATAAAGCAGGCTTTCATCAGAAGACAAATACATTCTTTCCACATCATAGCCGCCCATTGCTCCTTCAGCCAGAAAAGAAATTTCTCCGGTTCTGACATCAATCCGATAAAAATCATCTTGGAGATTGCGAGCTAAATCAGGCAACATTCCGGCTCCTTCCGGTATACTCCTTGGCACAGCGCAATAAAGAGAATTGCCACTGGAATTAAAAGTGCATTTATGAGCCCAGGTATTTAGACCAGTATTAATATGATTAGTACCAATTTCATCACCTTGAGCGTTAACCAGGTATAAAGTTGGTCGATAACCTGATTCGGCATTATAAACACTATAAGCAATTTTATCACCAATTGGCGACCATTGCGGCTCAAAACCGCGGCCGTCAACAACTAAAGATTTAAAATTCTCACTGTGTTGACCAATTAATAAAATTTCTTGCTGCCAGATACCACGTGGCTGTCCGGTAGCAGAAAAAGCAATGACTTGATTATTTGGCGACCAAGAGACCGTAACTTTATCGGCATTTTCGCCCATATGCTCAATTGGCCGGGCTTCGGTTCCATCTGGTCTAGCAATGGCTAACCAGGTATTTTCTGGATATTTAGAAATAGATTTGAAAGCAATTTGCTGACCATTCGGATTCCAGGAAAAATCTTGCCAATTTTTCGGCAAAGTATATTGCTTTTGTTTTTGAAAATCATACATTGTCTTAAAACCATCAGGATATTCTAAAATCGCTTTATCTTTAGTTGGTGACCAATTAACCTTATCAACATTATAAAATGTCTGCTCGCTTAATAAACGCTTATTACCATCTTTGTCAATCTGATAAAATTTGCCCTCAGTTCTATTGTAATAAAAACTACTTTGACCATCACTGGCTAAAACTGCGTCCTGAGTTAGGTCAGTTGAAACAGGATTAATCCAGGTTTTGCCCCCAACGGCGACCTCAGAAATTTCTGGAATAACCGGTTTTTCTACCGGTGGAGCAACCACTGGCGGTTTTTCCTCTGGCCATTCATAAAGAGGCAAACCTGCTTTGGCTCGTTCTTCAATAGTCATTCTCTCCCAAACTTCTTTGGTCATTGGCAATTTAGCAGTCGGAACTTCTACTTCTGGCGGTTTGACTTCTGGCGGAGCTATTGTTGGCGGTTTGAAAAAGACAAAATACAAAAGCAAAGCCAGACCAATGACGACTAAAAGAAATAGAATAATTAATAGAATTCTTTTAAACATACAAAAATTTATTAAAAAGTACTTAATTAGTTTCTAAAAATCCTTAATTGGCACGATTTTTAAGGCCCGGACCCATACCACTGACAAATATAATCCGGCGGCGGGGTAGAATTTACCGTAGCGCGACAATATCCCGGGTGATCGGGCGGGGCATGCCATTGACAAAGGTCTATATTGCTTTCAGCGAGACAAGCAGTTTCTCCGATCCAAAACCATTTACAATTGTCTCCACCTACATCTACACAATTACCCGATTCATTTGAATACTGCCCACAAAAAGCCCGCTTTGTTTCGGCTTGACAGGGATCCTATCCTCCTGGTCCTTTATATTTTGGCCGGCATTGAAAATCCCTTCCCCCTGGCGCGCTCGGTTCCCTTACGCACTCATAATTGTTATCAGAGTGTCTCTTACAGATTGCTTCATTTCCAATATTATAAGCACAACTACTACTTAATCCGGCCGTCATTCCCCATCCTCTATTTTCCTGCTCGCATCCTTCCCGACCTTTAACAACAGAAACGCATTTTACGCAAGTAAAATCAATACCTAAATCAATTTTAGTATCAATTGCATAACACTTATCAACTTGTAGATTTTGCGTAAGACAATGTTTACAACAACCTGTAAAATAATCGAATTTTGTATAATCGACTTTCTCGTCCCCCTCATCACACTTCGTTAGCAGTTTTTCACCGCATTCGCAACAAAAAATATTAGTGCCTGGTATCGGTTTTGACGCTGACGAATTTACCTCTGAAACCATTTCCTCTATGCAATAATGTGCGCATTTTTGGAAACCCTCGTTTGGACTGACGTCGTTCCACCCCCTTCCCCCAGGACATGCAGCAATATTTTCAATAGTAGCAATCTCCAACTTCTTAAACCTGGTCAAAGCTGGGTTAATGGCTGTTAAAAGCAAATTGGCCCCTAGGGCCAGAACTAAACCGATAATGGCCGAAATCATCTGATCTTTTGCTCGGGAAATAGCCGGGGCATTACCGGCTGAAGTCATCCATTGGAAACCAGCCTTCATAATCATCACCACAGCTAGGACAGCAATCGCTCTAACCGACCATTTATAAAAAGCAACAATATATTCAGCGAAAGCCCAACCAGTTATTTCTTTTTCCACACCAACTGGAAATTCAGTGCCAACGCCAATTTGCGGCTTAAATATCGTCTGAGCAGAAACTAAATGAAAATCAATGAATAATAAAACACCCAAAAAACTTAAAAATAAAATTGTTCTTAGAGATAGTTTAGTAATTTTTTTCATAAATTAATCTTTATTCACATAAACCATTAATTTTACCAAGCGCCCCTATTATCCATTTAAAAACTTCACCCCCGCCAACTGTTATCGCCAATGCATCACAAGGATGAACAACAAAATAAACTACAGTTACAATAAAGGCGATAATCAAAGCCAAAATACCATTGGCTAATCCCCAGGCACAAAATTCTAAAATTTCTAATCCTCTTTGGGGCGCCTCTTGGGCAAAACTAAGTGCTTCTCCGATTCCTTTACCAGCACCGCCGCCAATTGGACCCCCTGCCCTTCCACCTGGAATTTTTGACGCCGGCATCCACTCTTCACTAAATCGACAAAAAGTTTTTTGTCCGGCCACATAACGCATAATAAAATGAAAATTAATATAGAGCATCGGTAAAACCCAATAGACATGCAGCCACATAAATTTCAATATCTGAGCTGTTAGTAGCTGCCCACCAACTTCAGCTGCCGCGGCTATTCCGGCCTCAATCGCCCCACCAATATCACCCGCTTTCATTTTTTCAATCACTGCCTGAGCACCAGCTGCTGCGGCTCGCGCTTTAGCCTGTTCTCCTTTCAGTTGAGTTGCTATGTCCGTCTCAGTCCCTGGCTTTTCAAGGGGCGTTTCGGCTCTCCTCATTTCAATTGGCTTAGCAGCCATTCGCTGACGCATTTGCTGACGATAAAGCTCCCTCCTTTGAGCCATTTCATCTGGCAATTCAGCTATTGTTTCTAAAACATTGGGCATATTCTTGAATTTTGCCACAGCCCTTATTAAAGGGCTGGGCAACCCAGCCCATTGAAAATGGGCTGTGGTTGAATTTTGCCGGCCAACGAAGTTGGACGAGCCTCGGCCTTTTGGGGCGGGAATTTTAAATTTCTAATGAAGACATTTAACATTGGAACTTTGACATTATTTCCCTATTTCCCTATTTCATTACTATTTCATCCCCTAACCATTTTGTTCCTTCCTTAACAAAAGTTAATTTTACTGTTTTATATAAAATATTTACTTGGCCATTTTTTGTCTCTTGCTGTTGAACAGAGGCGGAAAATTCTGCTTTTTCATCAACAATAAAATTTTCTAAATTTAAAGAAACGATATTAGTGGTCAGACCATAATAACTAGACTTTTCGATTTTTTGATATTCTGAAATTAGGGCCTGAGTTTCAGCTTTAAGTTTATCTGTCATAAAAGGCATTAAATCTTCAAAGTTTTCAAAATTTGACTGATTCGACCAAGTGCCATATCTTTCAATAAAAACACGGGCCTGAATTGTTAGGTCGTTTTTTAGTTTAGTAATTGGGTCAACAGTCGGAATTGTCACCGGCGATGTGACCGGTGTTACGCCTGTTACGCCTTCCTTGGCCGGCACAATTGGCGTCTCTGGCAATGGAGCAGGCTTGCCTTTTAGACTTAAATAGTAAACAATGCCCCCGATGACAATAAGAATGATGATGATTACGATAAGTTTGCGCATAATTTAGAATTTTGAATTTTGCCGCCCAACGAAGTTGGGCGAGCCCCGCCTCCTTGGGGCGGGAATTTAGACTCACTTCGTTCGCGAAATTTTATCTTTTGATTTATAAGTAGATGAAATAAATCTATTTAAAATTTTAAAATTAAATCATTAAAAAATTGATTCAAAATTGAAAATTAAGGTTATCCGATTTCCATTGCTCTTGGTTCTTTTGGTAATGGTTCCGCCCCTGCTTCCAAATCTAAAAGGTCCCCTAGGCCTGCCTCCTTTTGGGCCAAACTTTCGGCAAATTCCCTTTTTGCTTGCTCAATTTCTAAAATTTGTCGTGGATCTGAGGTAATTAACTGATCCTCAGAATAGGAAGCAACAACTTTAATGGCCGCGTGTTTGGCTCCGGCAAAAAATATCCCTTCGCCCACCCCACACTCTAACAATAGATACTTTTCTCCTTCTGTCAACATAAATGTCTGAGTAACTAAATCAATAGCCGCCGGTGTCTGTTTTAAAAGTAATTGCAGGGCTGAGTTGTTAACAATTGCTTTGCCGTAAACCGAAGTCAAGAAATCATTAACATCCTGAGTAATTGTTGTCACGCCTAAATAATATTTTCTACATCTTTTAACCAAAGCAAAAATAAATTTTGCCGAATCCTCATGCTGCATTAACCACCAAGCCTCATCAATGACTAAAATTCTCTTTTTTAATTCTGAACGAACAACATTCCAAATATAATTGACAATAGTATAAATAGCAATTGGTCTCAATTCGTCCTCTAAATCACGAACCGAAAAAACAACTAATTGATTATCCATTTTAACATTAGTCGGGTGATTAATTAGGCCAGCAAATGTTCCTTCGGTATATTTCTTTAATCTTTCGGCTAATTCCGCACCGCCTTCCATCCCTTCTAAGATATTTTGTAAATCAGTCATTATAGGCATCTCCACCTTGGTCAAATCGCAGCCGGGAACAATATCTTTTTTGGCATAGGTTTCTAATAAGGCCCGGTCAATGATTGAATCCTCTTCTGGACTAAATTGTCTGACTCCCTTCTCGTCGGGTCGACCAATCATAATTTTTAACAATCCCTTTAAAGTTATTACCGCTGAACGAATAATATCGGCTACTTTTACATCCTTAGAGATTGGTCGCGGTAAATCAAAAGGATTGAGCTTGCTCTCAGAAGCCAAAGAAATGTTAATATAAGTTCCGCCAACTGCATCAGAGAGATATTTATATTCTCTTTCTGGGTCAATAATTATTATATCAGTACCCATCATTAAAGAACGCAAAACTTCTAATTTTATAGCGTAACTCTTACCCGCGCCCGAAGTGGCAAAAACTGTCATATTAGCGTTTTGCAGACTGAAGCGGTCAAATAAAATTAAACTGTTATTATGACGATTGATACCATATAAGATTCCGTTATCTGAAGTGACATCAGCGGAAATAAATGGAAAACTTGAGGCACAGGGCGAAGAATTCATATTAAAAACAATCATTAACTCATCATTGGCTAAAGGTAAAGTTGAGTTAAAACCTTGTTCGGCTTGATACAAAACTCGTCGAGTATAAACCAATTTTGAACCAAAAATTGCCTCAATTCTTTCAGTCAACAAATCTAATTCTTTTTCTGAATTAGCGTATAAAGTAACATAAAGGGCAAATTGAAAAAAATGTTCAACACCAGTTGTTAAATCATCGCGCAATTTTTCAATATCTTGCAAGGCTGTTTCTTTTAAAGGATCACGAGGCATACCCTTTTCTCTTTCCGCGCTCAACTCTGCCTCAATATTACCAACTCTTTTTTGAAGTTGTTTTAAAACAACACCAGCCGGAACGGGATAGAAAAACATCGCGATATCAAGCGGAGCATTATAATTTATAACTGGAGCGAACCAACCAACCGCGATATAGCGAGGATAGGCGGTGACAAAAATTGTTCGAACATATTTATCGCCAAGTTGAAGAAAAAAAGGACTAACCTGAAAAGCAGCCGGGGCGATTAAATCGCGAATAGTAATTAGACCTTTCAAATAGGCTTCCTCGGCTGATAAAAGTTCTTTGCCAACAGTTATTTTTTTAGCCTCAATTTTAGCCCGCTCTTCAGGGGTTAATTTTGGTTTCTCCTCTTTGATTGTTGGTTTTTTGAGTGTTTCTGGTAATATTGCCATAAGTATCAATGTGATGCGAATATGCGAATTTATGCGAATGATGCGAATTGCGAATAAATGTAATTATTCTCTAGCCAAAGAATTAAGAATTCGTTTGGGATGAATATATTTATCTCGAAAATTAACTATTATAGCCAATTTTTTACTAAAAGCTACCAAGTAGCGTTGGTTTGATAATAGTCTTCTCTTTGTAAGATACGTTTTGCTTTTACCTCTAAAATTATTTTATCTTCAATCAAAAAATCTATTTTATTTCTACCTTTTAATTCTCCAATAAATGATGGTGGCAAAATTTTTTCGCGCTCATATTTAATTCCTATCTTTTTACAATAACCCTCAATGGCATCTGCATATTGTTTTTCATTACAAAATCTACCCAACTCATTATGAACGGCAAATAAAATCCCATTAATTTTATAAGAGAGATCAGGATAGACTAAATTGGTAAATCCGCCCACAATCATTCGCAATTAGTAGATTGGCATATTATTCGTAGATTAGCATCATGTTGTTATTCTTCTACTCTCAATTTATTCATTTCCACTAATTTCTGTGTCTCGGACTCGACTGGATTGTAAATATTGTAAAACAATTCAATTAAACTTTGGGTGTCTAAAGGAACAGCATTCAGGCCCATACTTGATAGGGCAGAAATGACATTTTCAACTCGCTTAAAAAGCTGTTCACGATATTTTTCAAATCTTTCCCGCTTTAATCTAATAATCATTCCGGCTGATAAAACATCGGAAATCCGGGCCAAAAAGCCTCTTTTTTTGTCGCCCATTGGATTATAAGGAACAACTAAGAAAAATTTTTTACTCATAATCTCTCCTAATTCAACTAGCTCTTTAACAAAATCAATATAATCAGCCATCTGGGCTTTTAATAATTCATTAGTTTGTTCTCTCTGACGATTTCTTAAATTTAACAAATACGGCTCGATATTTAATTTGCGCGACTGAACAACAATTTGAATTGGATATTCAAGGGTGTTTAAAAACTGGACATAAGCAGCAATAACTGCCTTTTGTTCATCTTCGGATTTTAGACCGAAATTAATTGAAGAAACCAAAAGCACAGCCCGCAAAGTGCCGTCCTTAAGAACAACGGTATCATTACGGATTTCAGAAATATCCAAATATCTTTGGGTAGGGGGCAATTTATTCATAATCACTAAAATAGGAAGTTAATAATTTTTAAGTTTAAGATTGATAATCCTTACGCTCCGAACTTACTTTTATTTCTCATAAACTATTCGGAGTGTTCGGATACGTTCGGATTGTTTGGATTATTTTATTTTGATTGTAAGTATAAAATCATCCTAACCTACGAATTTATCCGAACGCTCCGAATTGCCTGCTTCTTCTTTTATATTCGCATTTAATTCGCTTCTATTTAGTTTATTATTTGGCGATTATATTATTCTTCCCTATACATTCCTCCTGTATCAACTAATAAGGAAATTTCGGAAAGTCGGCTGGTGGGCAGGGGTTTGCGCGGCACTTTAACTGGTGGAATTTCTATTTCCTCTTTAATTTTTAATTCTTTTTCCAAAATAAATTCTTTCCGCCAAATTCTTAATTTTGGTTTTCTGAAAGTTTGAAATAAATTCAAAAGGAAATAATGAACTGGCCGACCGTTGATTTTCAGAAAAGCCAAGGTTCCGCCAGAAGCAAATAAAAAAACTCCAATAATTATAAATAAAGAAAAATCACAAGTCTTATAAGCGACAAAAATTAAACCACCGGTGATGATTAAAATAATAAATTGACGGGGCGTAATCGGCCCAAATATCTTTGGTTCAATATCAATGAATTGTGGGACAACAAATTGCATAAAATAATCCTAACCTACAAATTTATCCGAACGCTCCGAACTTACTTTAATTTCGGATTTAAAATTCGTTTTGGCTGTAAATATTTATTTCTAAAATTAACGACTAAACCGAGTTTAAAATTACATAATTCTAAATATCTTCTCATTTGATAGTAATCCTCTTTGGTGATAAATGGCTTACATTTTATATCAAGTAATAGAACATCTTCAATACAAAAATCAACAAAATATGTCTTTTTATTATCAATAACTATTGGGTATTCTCGTCTAAATTTAATACCTTCTTTAATAAACAGCTTCTCTAATAAATCTCCGTATTGTTTCTCGCGGCAATATCGGCCCAATTGATCGTGTGCTTGAAATAAAATGCCCACTATTTTATACGATAATTCTTTGTGAATAATTTTATCTTTCATATTGCATAAAATCATCCTAACCTACAAATTTATCCGAACACTCCGAACTTACTTTAATTTCGGAAACTATTCGT
>JBMFLE010000004.1:0-23871 GCA_049971355.1 Patescibacteria group bacterium | reverse complement strand
CCAATGTCTAATGAAATGTCAAAGTTCCAATGTTAAATGTCTAATAATTCCTTTTTGACATTTGACATTTGGCATTTAGATTTTTATTAGAAATTAGAAATTTGTCATTAGTCATTTATTACACATTAATTTTATTGTTCCACGTAGAACATAAATCTTTTAATTAGTAAATTTAACCATATTAAATTAAATTTTGATTTTACGACACTTAATTTATTAAATTAAAACTATCTCCAATTTAAAACAATAAAAAGAGTAGAAAAATCTACTCTTCTCTTCCTAAACAGAACTTTTTTAAATTTTATTTTGATTTCTTCTCTAAACCTGTCCCGGCTGGAATTAGTCGACCAATAATCACATTCTCTTTTAGACCGTGTAAATAATCAGGTCGACCAGATATAGCGGCATTAATTAGAACGCGAGATGTTTCTTGGAACGAAGCAGCGGATAAAAAGCTATCAGTTGAAAGCGCAGCCCGAGTTATACCTAAAAGTAATTCTTTACCTTTAGCCGGTTTGCCGCCACTTTCAGCAGCTTTTTGATTGCATTCTTCAAAATAGGCCCAAGGCACAATTTCGCCTGGCAACAAATCAGTATCTCCACTTTCTTGAATCATTAAACGAGAAAACATCTGTCTAATTATAATTTCAAAATGTTTATCATTTAATTTCTGACCCTGGGAAGAATAGATATATTGAAGCTCTTTAAGAAGATATTTTTGAGTTGCTTCTCGGCCACGTAATTCATAAAGTTCTGTTAAATTCAGACTCCCATCAGTTAATTGATCACCAGCTTTCACTTCTTGACCATCTTTAACTAAAAGAAGATAACCAGCAGTGATATCATATTCGTCAACATCATTGGCCGGATAAATGACTTTTAATATTTCATCTTCAAGTGCTACTTTACCTTTGTGACGAGCCGCGATTTTTTTTATTTTCCCTTTCGTTGTTTCTTTTTCAGCTAATATCTCACCCTCATCAACTTCCTGACCATCCTTAACTTTTAGGTGCCACAGCTCCTCTTCTTCCAAAATATAAACTTCTTCTTTGAATGTTTGATACTTAATTTTGATTTTCCTTTGTCTTTTTTCTTCAACAATTTGAACTTTGCCATCATGTTTAGCCATATAAGCTGGACGTTTTGGTGGTCTAACTTCTAATAATTCTTCAACTCGTGGTAAACCTTGAGTAATATCTCGACCAGCAATACCGCCAGTATGAAATGTTCTTAAAGTTAATTGAGTACCCGGTTCGCCAATACTTTGAGCGGCAACAATTCCCACCGGTGTATTTACTTTTACTATTTCATTAAAACCTAAATCATAGCCATAACATTTAGCGCAAAGACCCCTTCGTGTTTTACAGGTTAAGACTGATCTAATTCTCACCTGTTTTAAATCTAATTTTTCTAACTCTCTCATTTTATTAGTATCAACTACTTCACCACTTTTAATGATTATTTTTTTTGTTTTTGGATCAATAATAGTTTCAGCGACGGTTCGGCCCCAAAGCCGAGAAGATAATTTCTCTCCCATTTCTTCTGATTCTTCTTTAGTTAAAATCAAACCCTCTTTATCTCCGCAATCTTCTTCCCTGATAGCCACATCTTGGGTCACATCAATCATTCTTCGAGTTAAATAACCAGCACTGGCTGTTCTTAAGGCAGTATCGGAAACACCTTTTCGAGCACCGTGGGTAGAGATAAAATATTCCAAAACGTTAAATCCCTCTTTATAAGAACTTTTGATTGGCAACTCAATTAATCGTCCAATTGGCGAAGAAACAATACCCTTCATTCCAAGCATTTGAGTAAGCTGAGTCCAAGAACCGCGAGCGCCAGATTCAACCATAGTCAAAACTGGACCATAACGATTAAGTGTTTTACGACAAAGGTCAGTAATTATATCTTTGGTCTTCATCCAATTTTCAATATTTTTAAGATATCTCTCATCTTCAGCTAAAAGACCCATTTCGTACTGTTTTTGAATCTCATCAACCTTTCGTTCAGCTTCTTTAATGATTTCTTCTTTACCTGGTAAAGTTGTCAGGTCATCCATTCCCCAAGAAAGACCAGATTGGGTTAAATACTTTAAAGTTAATTCTTTAATATCATCCAGTAAAACAACAGTTCTCTCTCGGCCATATGTTTCTAAACATTGAACAACAATATCTTTTAAGACTTTTCTATCAACCACTTTGTCTAATTGATAAATATTAGCTGGCAAAATTGAATTAAAAATAATTCGACCAGCACTAATTTCTTTTAATTGACCATCATAATTAACTTTAATTTTTTCCTGCAGAGAAATTTTACCGATTTCATAGGCTAAAACCGCTTCATCTTCATTGGCAAAAATTTTTATTTGGTTATCTGGTCGACTAATATCATCTCGAATCAAAGTTAAATAATAAGCACCCCAAACCATATCTTTTGACGGAGTAACAATCGGTTCACCGATAGCCGGTTTGAGTAAATTTTTGGTTGAAAGAATAATTTCTTTAGCCTCTCTTAATCCCTGTTCAGTAATTGGTAGATGAACTGCCATTTGGTCACCATCAAAATCAGCATTAAAAGCTGGACAAACTAAAGGATGAATTTGAATCGCCTTACCTTCAACTAAAACTGGCCGAAAGGCTTGGATAGAAAGTCGATGTAATGTTGGTGCCCGATTCAAA
Source organism: Patescibacteria group bacterium (assembly GCA_049971355.1). Lineage (GTDB taxonomy): Bacteria > Patescibacteriota > Patescibacteriia > UBA2591 > UBA4787 > JBMFLE01. The sequence continues at coordinate 21,193 of JBMFLE010000004.1, read as the reverse complement.
AGAACATAGGAATTATTAGTAATTTCTTCTAGAATATCCCAAACTTCTTTAGCCCCAGTTTCAATGAAACGATTAGCGCTTCGAACGTTATGAACAATACCGCGTTTTATTAATTGACTAATCACAAATGGTCGAAAAAGCTCAATGGCCATAACTTTTGGTAGACCACACTGATCTAATTTTAAATAAGGGCCAACCACAATTACTGAACGACCAGAATAATCAACTCTTTTACCTAAGAGATTTTGACGAAATCGACCTTCTTTTCCTTTTAAAATGTCAGCTAATGATTTTAATGGTCGACGTTGGCCAGTTGAAGCAATCACAGTTTTACCTGATCTCATTTCATTATCAATTAAAGCATCAACTGCCTCCTGAAGCATTCTTTTTTCATTACGTAAAATTACCTCAGGCGCATTAAGTTCTTTTAACTTTTTTAGACGATTATTGCGATTAATCACCCGGCGATAAAGATCATTCAAGTCCGAAGAAGCAAAACGGCCACCATCAAGTTGAACCATTGGCCGAAGATCTGGGGGAATGACTGGAACAACTTTTAAAACCATCCATTCCGGCTTAATTTTATTGGCAATTAAATTATTAATCAATTTTAATCTCTGAATAATTTTCTTTTTCCTGGCCGGATTAAGAGTTCGTCTTTTCTCTTTTGTTAAAATTTTAGATAATTTTGGCAAATCAAGATTCTCCAACATTTTTAAAATTGCTTCCGCGCCAATACCAGCCTCGAAAATATGACCAAATTTAAGTGAAAGATCATGATACTTAATTTCCGAAAGAGTTTGACCTATCCGGATCTCCTCAACCTCTCTTCTGACCATCTGATATTGACGGGTCAAATCTTGCAATCTTTTATTATATTCTGAAGATTTAGCTGGATATTCTTTTTTAATTTGTTTCTTTTTATCTTTAAATTCCTTTTCTAATTTATTCAAAATTTCCTCTTTAAGTTCTTCTTTAACATTAGTAATAATAAATTCAGCAAAATAAACTACTTTTTCTAAAGTTTGGACTGAAAGATCTAAAAGTAAACCGATACGTGAAGGTACACCCTTTAAAAACCAAATATGAGTTACTGGCGCAGCTAAACTAATATGACCCATTCTCTCCCGTCTAACCAAAGAACGGGTTACTTCTACGCCGCAACGATCGCAAACTATCCCTCGATAACGAACCTTTTTATATTTTCCGCAAGCGCACTCCCAATCTTTAACCGGACCAAAAATTTTCTCACAAAATAAACCATCGCGCTCCGGTTTTTGGGTGCGATAATTAATGGTTTCTGGAAACAAAACCTCGCCATGTGACCAGGAGAGAATTTCTTCCGGCGAAGCCAAACGTAACTTGAGAGCATCAAAATCAATCATTGGTTGAGCTCTCTCGGTTGGAAGAATTAAGGTTTTACTTGAACCCGGAAGTGACATATAAATTAATTATTAATTATTGATTATTAATTATTAATTTTAAGGTTTAAATTTTATTTTTCTTTTGCTGCTTTTCTACTTCAATAACTTTTCCATTTTTTATCAATTCAGTATTCAATCCTAACCCTCTCAATTCTCTTAACAGAACATTAAATGTTTCCGGCAAACTAAATTCTTTAATCGGTTCGCCGCGAATAATTGATTCATAAGCCCTTGTCCGACCAGGCACATCATCAGATTTAATTGTCAACATTTCTTGAAGGGTATAAGCAGCACCGTACCCTTCAAGAGCCCAAACCTCCATTTCGCCAAATCTTTGACCACCGAATTGGGCTTTTCCGCCTAATGGTTGTTGAGTAATTAGAGAATATGGTCCAATTGATCTTTGATGAATCTTATCTTCAACCATATGATTTAATTTTATCATATAAATTTGACCAACGGTCACTGGCTCTTTAAATGGTTCACCTGTTCGACCATCATAAAGTATAGTTTTGCCTGACTCATTAAAGCCAATTTTCTTCAATTCTTCTTTAATAATTTCTTCTGGAACGCCAGCTAAAGCTGGCGAAGCAACTTTATAGCCAAGTTTTTGAGCCGCCAAACCAAGATGGGTTTCTAAAATTTGACCAAGATTCATTCTTGAAACAACACCTAAAGGATTAAGGATAATATCAATTGGTGTACCATCGGGTAAAAATGGCATATCTTCTTCAGGAATAATTTTTGAAATTACACCCTTATTGCCATGCCGACCAGCTAATTTATCACCGACCTGAACTTTTCTTAAATTTGCAACTAAAACTTGGACCGCTTTAATTACGCCAACTGGCAGCTTATCACCTTCTTCGCGAGAAAAAATTTTGATGCCAATTACTTTACCATGTTCACCATGTTCAAGATAAAGTGAGGAGTCACGAACATCTTTTGCTTTTTCGCCAAAAATAGCTCGGAGCAATTTCTCTTCAACCGAAAGTTCTGTTTCGCCTTTGGGAGTTATCTTACCAACTAAAATATCACCTGACTTTACTTCAGCCCCAACATAAACAATGCCTTCATCATCTAAATTTTTTAGTTTATCCTCGCCAACATTAGGAATATCGCGGGTAATCATTTCTGGTCCGAGTTTTGTTTCCCGAATCTCAACAATATGTTCATCAATATGAATCGAGGTAAAAACATCATCTTTAACCAATCTTGAAGAAATTAAAATTGCATCTTCATAATTGCCTCCCTCCCAGGGCATAAATGCTACCAAAACATTGCAACCTAAAGCCAATTCTCCGTGGTCCATAGCTGCACCATCAGCCAAAACATCTCCTTTTTTGACTAGCTGATTCTTATTCACAATAGTGACTTGATTAAAACAGGTATCAGCATTAGAACGAACAAATTTTTCTAATTGATAACTAGTAATTTTGCCTTGACGAGAACGGACTTTAATTTCTCGGGCATCGACTTCAGTTACTATTCCATCTTCTTTGGCAATAATTAAGTGACCGGTATCTTTAGCAACCTTGTCTTCAATACCAGTGCCAACTAAAGGTGCCTCAGGTTTAATTAAAGGTACTGCCTGGCGTTGCATATTGGTGCCCATTAAGGCTCTCACTGCATCATCATGCTCAAGAAATGGAATTAAAGAAGTAGCAACTGAAATAATTTGATTTGGCGCTACATCCATAAATTCAACTTCTTTAGGTGAACAAAAACCGGGTCGGCCGTAAATTCTAGCTTCAACTCGGGGTTCAATAATATTACCTTTTTTATCAATTAAGGTCGAAGTTGAGGTAATGATGTGCCTCTCTTCTTCCAAAGCATTAAGATAAACTATTTCCTCAGTTATCCGTCCATTTTTAACTCGAAAATAGGGTGTTTCAATAAATCCATACTCATTCAATCGAGCATAGCAGGACAAATGGCTAACTAAACCAACATTAGGGCCTTCAGGGGTAGCAATTGGACAAATTCGACCATAAAAAGTGCGATGAACATCGCGAACTTCAAAACCAGCCCTTTCTTTAGCTAAACCACCAGGACCACCAACAGTGATTCTTCTTTTATGCTCAAGTTCTGACAAAGGATTAACTTGATCCATAAATTGGGAAAGCTGAGATGACATAAAAAATTCACGAATCACACCAATCACTGGTCGAGGATTAATTAATTGTGAAGGAGTCAAACTTTTAGGTTCAAGGGTACTCATTCTGTCCTTAATAATTCTTTGGAGACGCATTATTCCAACCCTCATCCGACTTTGAACTAATTCGCCAACTGCTCTAATTCGCCGATTGGCTAAATGGTCAATATCATCTGGTTCGTCTTGAGAAATATTAAGTCGAATAATTTCAGAAATAATCGCTACTAAATCTTCTGGCCGAAGAACGCGAGCCGTAGTCTCTGAAATTTTTGTCCCGAATGGCCATTTACCTTGTTCGGCTAACAACTTATATCTTTGATTTATTTTATAACGACCAACTGGCGAAAGATCATAACGATTCGGATTAAAAAACATAGCCTGAATCAATGATTTGGCATTATCTGGTGTGGCTAATTCACCTGGCCTAATTTTACGATAAATTTCAATTAGTCCCTCTTCTTGGGAAGCAGCTGGGTCTTTTTCAATCGAAGAAGCAATATATTTTACATCCGGGTCAAGATCAACTTTTTTAAATAAATCTATAATTTCCTGGTCACTGCCATAACCAAAGGCTCTTAAAAGCGAAGTGACCACTGCCTTTCTCTGACGGTCAATCCTGACCCAAATAACATGATTGACATCGGTTTCAAACTCAAGCCAGGCTCCTCGTTCAGGAATAATTTTTGCCCCATAAAAAAATCGCCCGCGAATAGGTTCTCGAGTGAAATAAACGCCAGGCGATCTAATTAATTGATTAACGACTACTCTTTCAATACCATTAATAATAAAAGTGCCGCGTTCGGTCATTAAAGGGATGTCGCCAAAATAAACTTCTTGTTCAACTCTTTTACCAGTCTGTTTATTAATTAACCGAGTTTTAACCTTAATTGTTGCTTCATAAGTTAAATTACGAGCTTTACTCACTTTTTCATCAAATTTTGGCTCATCTAAATGACAATCAATAAAATACAATTCCAAATTTCGACCAACGAAATCCTCAATTGGCGAAAATTCTCGAAGTAATTCTTTAATTCCTTTTTCCAAAAACCACTGATAAGAAATTTTTTGTATTTCAACTAAATCAGGTAGGGGGATAATTTTAAAAGGTTTAAGAAAAAGACGCATATTATTAAAATTTGAATAAAAAACCTGCCCCTCGATTAAAACGAGAGGTTCTAAAAATTTAAATTGTCTTTAAGTTTTTGACATCAAAAAGCGAAAATGTTCGCTTAGTCATTCCCCAAAAAGGGACCTCTTAACTATTTGTTTTTTATTTTAAATTATTTTGAAAAATTTGTCAACTCAAGTTATCCACAGCCAATCCCTTACTTCTTCAAACCATCTTTTGGTGCGTATTTGACTAAGTCATTAATTTTAGCCGCTACCTCAAAAACATTTGGGATCTCTGATAAAATAAAATGCCCTTCCGAACCAGCAGTTTGAATTTTAATATTGCCAAAATGAAACAAGGTTGGCCAAATACCCTTTTCCTCAGCCATCACATCTTGAATATTGGCTAATGGTTGACGGGCAACCGCTCGATTCCAAAGACCGTTTTGATAAACATTTATCACTTGTTTATCAGTGATAACCCAAATGTCTAAATAATAATCAAGCCAATTGTAAAAAAGAATTACCCAAATAAATAAATAGTACAAACTAACGGCTAAAACCAAAATTACCATTAATGACTGATTGCTAAAAATATCAGGAGCAAAATTAATCAAACCAAGATAGATTAAAACCGGGACAATTGCTTCAATAATAAAAGTCAATAATTTCTTTAAAAAAACAAACCAATGACGACGTAAATACAAAATCACCCGTTCAGTTAAACCAAGTTGTAATAATTGATATAATGGGTCCATAAAAATTCTTAAAAAGGTAATTCTATTTTAGGTTTTTCTAAATGAAATCCGCCAAAAATTGTAATCGGCTCCTGCCAATTAACTTGAATTAGATATTGATAAGTAAAATAACCAAGAATAACCAGACCGGCTAAAAAAAGAAAAGAAACAAAAACTGTTTTAAAATTTAAAACCCCGAAACGAACCAAATGATAAAAATTAGCCAAAAAGAACAAAACCACCAAACCAGCTAAGACAAAATAGAGGTAAAGAAAAATTTGAAGTGGAATGGTCATAGATATCATTTTATCAAATTTTTATATAATTCGTCAATTTGCCTTTTTTGCTCGGCTAAATCTAAAACTTCTCGCCTAATCCGGGCTTTGGCAGAACGAATAAACTTACGCAAACTTTTCGGTAATCGCTTCTTTGACATAAATCAATAGATTTAAAATTTATCTTTTCCATTCTCTTAAATTATAACAAACCAAAAAAAGAAAACAACTCATAAGATTTTTAGCCGATGGTTGTGCCAATAAATTTTTTACCAGCCAAAAAATTTTTAAAATTTGTTAATCTCAGACCATTCATTATCACTACCTTTAGACCAATTTTTTGGGCAATTTTAGCCGCAACTGGATCAAAAGACACATTCATTCTTGGTTCCCATCTCCCGCCAATCAAATCTCGATATTCATTCCAAGAAAGTTTCTTAAATGGCTTGGCCTGAGAAAATTTATTTGGATCTTTATTGTAAACATAATCAATATTACTCAAATTAATCACCATTTCAGCCTTAACATTTTCCGCCCATAAAACAGCATCTTTATCAGTTGAACAACCTGGCAACCAGCCAGAAGCAATAATAATTGGTTTACTAGTTTTAAGTTTAATCTTCGGATTAGCAACTACTTTCTCATAAGCATTATCGGCAAAAATTACTCTTAAAAGTTCGACGTTCAATTTTGTTGTCGCAATACCCAGCCAATCCAAATCTTTATTTTTTACTTTAACAATTCTTTTTGCGCTTTCATTGTAAACTTGACTGGTTTTACCACCGCCAACGGTAATGACAAACCGCCAACCTTTTTCTAAACAATCTAAAATTGTCTGACGAAATGCTTTCAAAAATTTCTTGTTAATCTGACAAGGACCAGGGGTAACAATTGAACCGCCTAAAGAAATAACAGCAATTTTCTTTACCAATTTTTTCATAAACAATCCCTTATAAAAATGTTGTTTAACAATTTAAAGTAAGATATATTCTTTGGGGACAGTCCCTTTAATTATCTATTAAACTACTGATTAAAAAAATTTGAAGTGGGCCCCTTTCGTGGAACATTCAAAAATTTCTAAATCCTAATTTCAAATGTCAAATTATTTTTTTCGCGACTTATTGACCATATTTAGTCGTTCTTTCTTCTAATGGCATTTGTTATTGGACATTTGGATTTTTATTAGAAATTAGAAATTTGTCATTAGTCATTTTATAGAGTTCCGACCTCTTAACTCCCCGAATTTGGGGAGGTCGGAACTCTAAAAATTTTATTTTGTCGCCTCGTAGATTGCTTTTATCTCAGCATCTGAGAGGGCCCGGTTGTAAACTCTAACTTCGTCGATGAGGCCTTTGAACCAATGCCTATCAAATGCAGTCCCCCCAACATTTTGGTAAGCTCCAATTCCAAATGGGTAGGGGGTGTTATAGTTATTAAATGCACCAGCGCTGACATCAATACTTCCCTTTAAAACTCCGTCAACATAAAGTTTCATAAGTCCATCACGGTCAATAGTAACAAAGGCATGATGCCAGTTGCCGTCTAAATAGGGGGTTTCTGATGTGTTTATAATTTTATCTCCGCCTGATGTTTGCAAAACAGTTCGGAGATAACCACTTTCAAAAACAAGATAATAACGACCAATATTAGAGCCATATCTGGACTTAGCAATTATTGACTTGGTCTGGGAAGCAGCTGTCCAGTCTGCCTTGAACCAACATCCATATGACCAATCCGATGTCCCAATATCCAACACATCTCCGAAATTAACATAATCATCCACTCCATCAAAACTCAAAGCTCCACCAACTTTGCCAGTTGTCCAAGTTGGACCGTTCACGAGGGTGCCGTTGTTGCCATAGGCAGTTGTTCCTGAGCCTTCATCCATTTTCCAATAACCAACCAAACCAAAACTTAAAAAACGGCCGTTTAGTCCTAAATCAAAGACTTCATAATAATTGTTATCAACTCCGCCATCCTGACTGGCTTTGGTTCTGTCTTTTTCCATGTAAGCGGCGACTTTGTAAGATTGAGATTGATTGTCAGAACCAGTGACATAATAATAACAAGGAGAATTATAATCGTTTCTATTAAATTGGGATCTTTGGGTAAACGAGGAAGATAATTTTTGATTAAATCACAAAATTTGCCTGAAATACAAGAGCCATCCGCCCCTAAAGTTCTTTCAATGCAAAAGCCAGAAGAAGAGTTAGAACCAATGTCACCTGAAGGATAATAACCATTATCGCTGTGATACATTTCCAGGGCTTGCTGTAAAGCTCTTAAATCGCTGATTCTTCTGGCATCTCTGGCATTGGTTCTGATTTCAGTGAAAGCCGCTATGGCCAGGGCAGCTAAAAGACCGATAATAGCCACCACCAATAATAATTCGATTAATGTAAAACCTTTCTTTTTTATAAAAATCAACTTCTTATTCATATGGGGACAGTCCCCCCAAATTAAACCCTTTATATAGTGCTTAAATATTGACTTATAGGGGGTCTCTTTAAAATCGGCGACCGATTTTCAAAAATCACTACCTGGACAACTGGTCACTCAAAACTGATTATATTATAACACAACAAAAATTAACAAAAATTTAAGGAAAGTAACTTTGGGACCTGTTTTTTCTTTGGGAAAGTCCCCTTAATTTAGTCTGTTAAAAACCATATTAATAAAAGGTTATAAATTGATTTTTTTAATTTGGCGCGATTTTGCTCAAAATCGATCATTATCTTTAAATCATCCATCTAATAGTAATGGTCGAAAAAGAGATTTAAAATTTTAACTCGCACTCCTTATGTCTAATATACCCTATTCTATGATTCTTAAAAAAATAAACTGAGCAAATAGTTTAAAAATCTATTTGCTCAGTTTTTCAGCGCTGAAAAAACAAAAGCTTTGGATTATTTTAAGGCATCCTTGAAATAGCGTCCAGCCCGAAATTTCGGAACTTTTGTCGCTGGAATAGAAATTGTCTCACCAGTCTTTGGATTTCGACCAGTCCGAGCCGCTCTAACTTTGGGAGCAAAAACACCAAAACCAGCAATGGCCACCTCATCACCCTTCTTTAAAGTATCAATCACTATTTCAATAAAGGCATCCAAAAACCGGCCAGCTTCAGCTTTAGAACAAGCCTTAGCTTTTTCAGCTAATTTTTCAATAAGTTCGCCTTTATTCATAAATTCACCTCTAAATTCTTAAAAATTAAAATTAAAACGACCTTTTCACTCTCCTTAATCAGAGGAGATTATTTCTTAATTGGCATGATTAAATATATGTATTCTTTATCTTGAGGAGAAGATAAAACTGCTGGTGCTCTGTCATTGACAATATTTAAATTTACCTCATCGCCAGAAATATTCAAAAGTCCATCCAATAAGTAACGGTAATTAAAAATAATTTCATTATCAGCTCCTCTAATTTCTGACTCAAGCCTAATTTCACTTTGACCAAGCTGAGTATTTAAAGAAGAAACAATTGTTTTATTATTTTTAGCCTCAAATTTAAGATTAACATCGTTAATTCCTGTTCTTGAAAACAAACTGACTGTTTTAATTGCTTTTAAAAAAGACTCTTTTTCTAAAATTATTTTTGTAGTGAATGATGAGGGGATAATTTGTTTATAATCAGGGTATTCACCATTGATAACTCGTGAAATCAATTCTGTTGATTCATAAACAAATAAAATCTGATTCTCTGAAGAATAAATCTCGACTATTTTCTCTTCTTCAGGTAATCGAGAAAACTCTTGAAGAGCTTTAATCGGAATAATTAAGTTTAATTTCTCTTTAAAATTAGAATCAGTCAGTTTTACCACTTTTTCCGCCAAACGATAACTATCTGTACCAACTAAAGTTAAAAAATTTTCTTCTGGCGAGTTAAAAGAAAAAAGAACACCACTAATTTCTATTCTTGTTTCAGCTGGCGAAACAGCAAAAATAACTTTATCTAAAGCAGTTTTTAAAATATCAGCTTTAATTTTAAAACAATTTTCTTTCTCTATTTGTGGAATAATTGGAAATTCTTCAGCCGAAATACCTTTTATTTTGGTAAAACTGTTTTTAGATTTAAAATTAACTTCACTATCCTCTAATTCTACTTCAATTAGTTCCTCATCTATTAAATCAATAAAATTAGTCAAAATTTGACAAGGGAGAGTTATTTTACCTTCTTTTTCAATTTTAGCTCTAATTTGACTAGTAATACCTATTTCTAAATTTGTCGTACTTAGCTTTAAGAGGTTTTTTTCAGCTTCAATTAGAACATTATTAAGAATAGGAAGGGTTGTTTTGCTGGTGGCAATACGACTAATTTGAGATAAAGATTTTGCTAAATTCTTTTGTAAAACTATAAATTTCATAATTATATTTTATATAAATTAGTAATAATAGGCAAGTGAAATAAGTGGATAAAGTACTTAAATCCTTTAAATAATAACAAATTCAACAAATTTTTGAACTCATTTTAGACACTTCTTTTCCACAGCCTTGTTGAAAAAATAAAACCCAAACTGCAATTTGGAAAGCTGAAAAAATGCTACCCAAAAAACAAACAAGAAGAATGAGTAATAATAATCCTAAACTAAACATTAACCAAGATCCAAGTGGAATTTTTAAATAATAAAAGAAATTGCTTAAAATTAAAAATGGAAAAGAAGCAGTGGTTATTAAAATAAATAAAATTAAGCCAAAAACAAAACCGATACCGATTAAAATAATGGCTAACCAAATTATTTTAAGCCATTGATGGATAAAAAAAGAAAAGGCATTTTTAAGACTAAGCCATAAATTTTTTGGTTGAGTAATTAAATCAATAATCGCAAAGCGAGTGACAAAAGAGATAACTAATGAACCCGGAATTAAAAGAATTAAACTTAAAATTAGATAAATTATTAACCAAATGGTTTGACTAAATTTCAAAAATAAATAAGCAAAGGGAAGTCTAAGAATCATAAAAAGTAAATAAATTATAGCTAAACTAAAAATATTGAGTAAAAAAACTAGCCAAAAAACAGAACGGACAGTTTTTAAAGATTGACTAAAAATAATTTTTTGACCATCAGCCGCGTCTTGAATGCCTTTAATCAGACAAATTTGGGCAATCAGGGCCAAAATAAATAAAACTAAAATTGGGAGAAAAATGAAAATAAAGTTAGCTAATTCTAAATGGCCAATTAATTTTTTAAAAGTATCAAGGTTAAAAATAGTTTGACTGAGTATTTTGCTGCTTAACAAAATGTTAAGATTATTGGAAAAGAATTTTGTATTATTAATTAACAAATTGACTTCATTGGTCCATAAAAAGGCACTGAAAAAACCAAAAAGCCACAAAATGGGATTATGCCGAACAATTTGCCAAGATTGTTTTAATAAATTTTTCATAATTTGAATAGTTTTTCAAATTCTTCTTTTTCAATTGTTTCTTTTTCTAGTAAAGTTTTAGCAATTTTATGAAGATAGTTTTCTTTTTTTTCAATTATTTCTTTGGCTTTATTATAACATAAATTAACAAATTTTGAAACTTCCTCATCAATAATTTGGGCTGTTTTCTCTGAATAATCTCTTTGTTCAGTAATTTCTCGACCTAAAAAAATTAATTCCTCACGCTCACCAAAGGTTCTTGGACCAAGGACTTCGCTCATACCAAAATCAGTCACTAATTTTTTAGCTATTTCTGTGGCTTGGCGTAAATCGTTAGCTGCTCCAGTTGTTGCCTCAGCAAAGATTTTTTCTTCAGCCGCATAACCGCCTAAGAGGGCAGCCAGATTATCTAAAAATTCTGACTTTGTTCTAAGATATTTGTCTTCAGTTGGCATTTTTAAAGTGTAGCCAGCTGCTTGGCCGCGAGCAATAATTGAAATTTTTTGAACCGGGTCGCAGTGTGGTAATTCATGAGCAACCAGAGCATGACCAGCCTCATGATAGGCAACCACCTTTTTCTCTTTTTCTGATAAAATATGACTTTTTCTTTCTGGTCCTAATAAAACTTTTTCAATACTTTGTAAAATTTCGGCTTGGCCAATTTTATTTTTGTTTTTTCGGGCAGCCAAAATAGCTGCTTCATTCATTAAGTTTGCTAAATCAGCGCCAGAAAATCCTGGTGTTCTTTCAGCAATTTTTTTCAAACTAACAGTCGGACTTAAAGGTTTGTTGCGGCTGTGAATTTTTAAAATTTCTTCGCGGCTTTTTAAATCGGGCATGTCTAAAATAACTTTTCGGTCAAAACGGCCGGGTCTGAGGAGAGCTGGGTCAAGAATATCTGGACGATTAGTGGCAGCCATGACCACCAAGCCGATATTTGGTTCAAAGCCATCAAGCTCAACTAAAATTTGATTAAGGGTTTGTTCTCTTTCGTCATGAGAACCACCGAGCCCGGCTCCTCGTTGTCGACCAACAGCATCGAGTTCGTCGATAAAAACAATGCAAGGTAAATTCTTTTTTGCTTTTCGAAAGAGATCGCGAACTCTTGAAGCGCCAACACCGACAAACATTTCCACAAATTCTGAACCAGAAATATGGAAAAATGGGACATTAGCTTCGCCAGCTACTGCTCGAGCGAGAAGAGTTTTTCCTGTACCTGGAGCACCAACCAAAAGAACGCCTTTGGGGATTTTTGCTCCTAAGTTGATAAATTTGCCTGGATTCTTCAGAAATTCAATTATTTCCTGAAGCTCTTCTTTTGCTTCTTTGACTCCGGCTACATCTTTAAAAGTAACTTTAATTTTTTTATCTTTAGGAGCAATTTCTCTGGCTTGACTTTCTCCAAACTTAAAAGCTTGATTGCCAGCTCCGCGTATTTGTCGGTTTAAAAAAAAGAAAAAACCAACCAGAAGCAGGAAGGGTAAAATAACTGGAAGGATAACATTTAACCAGATATTTGTTTTTGAAATATTTTTAATCGTTAAAGTGAATTTATCAAGTTTTTCTGAATCAACATTGTAATTTTTTAAGATATTGGTTAAACTTTCTTCAGGTTCCTTAAAAGTTACTTGGTGTTTATCATCTTTGAGAATGATATTAATTCGGTTTTCTTCGACAACGATACTTTTAACTTGTTCTTCCTGAATTTCTTTAATCAATTGATCAAGACTGATTTGTTCTACCTTTTGGGGGTTAAAATTTATTAAACTAAAAACCCCGGCAATGATTAAAAATACAATTAGAAAAATTAAGAAATTTTTGATGAAAATTTTCATCATAAGATTATTGTTTTACTTTTTTTAAACTTAATCCTAAACGGTGTTCTTCCGGTTCAATTGAAGTAATTCTAAATTTCAAAATATCCCCCACTTTAGCAATTTTATAAGGATCGGTTTTACCATTTTCAGACAGCTCAGAAACATGAGCCAGGCCATGGATTTCCGGACTAATTTCGACAAAAAAGCCAAAAGGATTTATTTTGAGAATTTTGCCTATCACTTCTTGATTGAGATGGTATTTTTCGCAGACTTTAAGCCAGGGGTCGGGAATTAACTTTTTAATGGAAAGAGAGAATTTGTCATTTTTTATATCAATAATTTCAGCTTTGACTTTGTCTCCGACTTTTAGAACATCAGAAGGATGGTCTAAGCGACGCCAAGCAATTTCTGAGATGTGACATAATCCTTCTTGGCCATTAAACCTAATAAAAGCACCAAAATCAACCAAACCCTGAACTTCACCTTCGATAATATCACCAATTTTAAAGGTTTTCCCCTTACCTAATGTTTCCTTAGTCACTTCTTTTTCTGAAACAATTAACCTATTTTCATCCTCTGAGAGACCAATGATTTTTGTTTGGAATGTCTGACCGATATATTTTTTGAGCAAATTCAAAATTTGGTTTCTATCGCCGCTGGGGACGCGGGGAAAATGTTCATAGCTGAGTTGAGAGGTTGGCAAAAAACCATCTATCTTGCCATACTGGACAATTAAACCGCCAGTGTTAGCACTAATAATTTTAACCGGAATAGTTTGTTTTTTTGCCATTATTTCTTTTAATTTTTGCCAAGCTTTTTGATGTCCAGTAATGCGAAAAGAAAGTTCTAATAATCCTTTTTCGTTGTCTAAATCAATCACTGTAGCTGAGACAGTGTCGCCGATTTTTAAATTAGCACGGGCATTAAGCTCATCTTCTAATTCTGGTCCGCGAACCACACCGGTGGCTAGACTATTTAGGTCAAGATAAACTTCATTGCGTTTAATTTCAATTACCTTTCCTTCAACTAAATCGCCAATTTTAGGAAACCAGGTTTTATTTAAAAATTGATTTTTAGTCAGGTTGTCTTTAAGCATAGGTAGGAAATATTATAAATAAATAACATTTATCTGTCAAGTCTTGCGCATTAACTCATATATAATCTAACCGAAGACGGATTGGTTAACTCATAAAAAACCTTACCGAAATAATGTATAAGGCTCTACAAGAATTTCTTTCAGCCGGTTATCAAGTTAAAAGAAAAAATTCGCGAAAAAGGTAAAATTCATCGAAAATATGATCAGGCAAAACCCCCTATCAAAGAATTATTGAATCAGATTGGATCTCAGAGGAAAAAAGAAAAGAATTAACCGATCTCTATCTCTCGCTTAATCCGGCTGAACTGAAAAGACATCTCGACGGTTTAACAACAAAACTTTATCACGAATATCAAGCAAAAAAAGATTCTCAAAAGGTCGAAGTTGATAAAAAATTACATCCGAATACGGTAAGGTTTTTTATGAACCGAAAAATATCAGTTCGGTTAGGTAGTTATATGAGTTGACACGAGATAAACGTACTCGTCGGGTACAGAGGGTACAGTTAAGGTCAATCCATTGGCTAAATTCAAAGAGAGTGCGAGAATTAAAGAAAATGGTCGAATAATGAATGTTATCCAACCAGCGGAGAAATAATTGAGGCTATAGCTCAGCAAATTCATTATTACAACTTTCAAAAATTAACAATTGTAAATTTAAATAATTAATTAATCAGGAAATCACAGAGAGATAATCTGTCTAAAAATGGGTACCTGACATTTTTGTTAAACAAAAAACGAGCCCCGGACTCATTCTCTTCACTATTTTTAAATTTTGTAGCGCCAACAAATTGGAGCATATACACCAATTCTTTTATTCGCTATTTTTGGGTTTGGACTATTTACCTATTCGGGCGAATAGGTAAATAGTTTCAATTTGAAAATTTAAATCAAAATCGTGCCAGATTTCAAAATTAATGATATAGATTAATCAATAGGGTTTGACCGAATCTTCATGGAAAAAGCAAAAAGAAAGTTCAAAATTAAATCCCGTTGATTAGAAAATACTGTTGGAGTCAATTTTCCTCTGACCAGTCTTGATTAATATTTTTAAAAGTTTATAATCAATTTGGATAATTTGGTTATGAAAAATATCTTTATTTTTTTGGTTATTCTATTTTTAATTTTAACTCTGATTTTAATTGGGGTTTCTTTTTATTTTTCTGGTGATAGTTTAGTTAAATTTGTGCCAGAAAAAACAAATTTTTATTTACATTTTAATTTTAATCAGGGATATTGGCAGGGTTTTAAGGCAACGAATTATTTTATTCAACATTGGCCAGATTCTTTGCTTGAACGGTTGCTCTTTGACAGATTCAGCGCTTTTAAATATAATTTAACACCAGGGACATTAGAACAAATTGATGAGATGGCTGTTTTTTATTTTGAGAATCAGCCGGTAATTATTTATAAATATAAACCAATTTTTGCCAATTTTTCTTTGATTTTAGGGGGCCCAAATAGGCCACGGATTTTTTATCGATTTTTTGACTCACAAACTGTTGCCCTAACTACCAAACAAGGTCTTTTAGAAAAAATTTCAGCTAAGCCAACTAAAATTTCTTTTAAAAATTTTGACTTGAACGAATTTATGAGAGGATTCGTTAATGGTTGGCAGATTAGGGCGAGGATAAATCAAAATAAAATTGTCCTTCAACTTCAGTCTTTACAAATATTTCCAAAAGAGAATTTTGAACAAGAATTAGAATTATTATTCAAAAATTTTTCTTCTTTAAAACAAGGAAGTTTTTTGATTGCCTTTAATAATCAAAGCAATTTTTCAATTCAACAAATAGAAGGAATTTTCCGAAAAAAAATGGCCTATTTTTTCCCCGAGGAAAGAGAAAGAATTTTACCTGACGGGAGCAAAATTAAAGAATTAATCGCTGAGCCTAAAGTTTTTGAATTTGAGAGAAAATCAAGCCCATTTAACTTTGATATTTTAAAAGTTAATTTATCTGGTTTAGACTTTGTCTTAACAGCCAACCAAAAGTACATTTTTTTGAGCAACAAAGAGGAATTTTTAAATAGGTATTTAGCTAATCAAGAATCAGGTGGGAATGAATGTCTTAAGCAAGAAGCTGAAGAAATTTTTTATTGGCAGTCAAAAGAAATAGGTATTAAGAATTTAATTTTTTCCGGTCGGGAAGTAAATAAAGGTTCATTGATTGTTGGTTGTTTGGAATTTGAATAGGGCTGTGGATAACTTATCTTGCCTAATTATTTTAGATAGTTATATTAAAGGCTAAAGATAATTAAGAGAAATTTGTCTTTTTTGTTTTTATGAACAAAAAATTTATTGAGGAAATGAGAATGATTCTTGAGCAGAGAAAAAAAGATTTAGAAAAATCTCTTGAAGAGGTGGCTCAGAAAAGTTCTCGGATTAAAGACAGTTATGAAGCAAAATTTCCTGAATATGGCACCTCAGAAGAGGAGGGTGCTGATGAAGTGGCGACTTTTACTGATAGAGTTTCTTTAGAAGAGAATTTAGAAACAAATCTTCAAGAAACCGAACGAGCTTTGAAAAAAATTCGGCAAGGGGAATATGGACTTTGCGAAGAGTGTGGTAAAGAGATTAGTGAAGAGCGTTTGCGGGTTATGCCAACTGCTCGTTGGTGTCTGGCCTGTAAAAATAAATTGAGCAAATAACAGTCCAGGGGGTCCTGTTTTTAGTCTGAGAATGAATTTTGATTTTTGCTGTTCTAATTTATGCTTAAATTTTCAAGGAATTTTGGGAAAATTTTTTGGACTAATTTTTTTGTCTTAACTTTTTTTATTTTAGATAGATTTTTTAAGAATTTATTTCTTTCTCAGGAGACAATTTACAAAGAGTTTGGCCCTTTTGCTTTTTTTCTAACCAAAAATTCGAGAGTAATCTTTGGTTTTTTTGCCAGTAATATCTGGTTTGATATTCTGACTGGTTTAGTTCTCTTATTTGTAATTTTAAAATTAAAAGAGGCGTATTTAAAAAAAGATTTTACGTCTCTATTCGTTTATTCCTTGTTAATTGGTGGAGCAGTTAGTAATATCTTAGATCGAATTAAATATGGTTTTATCATTGATTATATTGATTTAGGCCCTTGGCATATTTTTAATTTAGCTGATTTGTTAATTTTATCTGGAGTAGTTATTCTCGTGGTTCAATATTGGCGAGAAAGATCTAAAAAAAGCTAATAAATTTTTTTATCGGTTAACCATAAATTTACTTAAGCAATTCAATCGCTTTGTCTAATTGTGGGTCGCGGTTTTGGTTATAATCTTCTTCAGTCATTTCAACTTTTATCTCAGGCTCAATACCAATTTCATTGATTTGTCGGCCATTTGGCGTGTACCAATAGGCAGTGGTTATTTTAATCGCTGAACCGCCCGGTAAATCAATTAATTTTTGGACAGAACCTTTGCCAAAAGTTTTCTCGCCAACTAATGTGGCTTTTTGATAATCTTGAAGCGCTCCGGCTAAAATTTCGGCGCCAGAAGCTGAACCAAAATTAATTAAAACCACAGTTTTTAAATTAGAAAATTCGCCTTGACCGTGAGAAGTGAATGATTCAACTTGTCCCTTGGCGTCTTTAGCATAGGTGATCAGATTATTTGGTAGCCAGAGACTAGCTGAATTAACTGCTTCGTCAAGATAGCCGCCAGGATTATTTCGCAGGTCAAGGATAATTTTTTGTGGATTGCGGAGGAGAATTTCTTTAACTGCTTGCTTGAGATCAGAAAAAGTATCGCTATTAAAATGAGAAATTTTTAAATAGATGATATTATTATCTTTTGTTTCCCAATGAACGGTTTCGATTTCAATTTTATCGCGAATAATTTCGAAGTCTTTAGGTTCATGCCAGCCTTTACGAAAAATAGTTAATTTGACTTTAGTACCCCTTTTGCCTCGAATTAAACTGGCAGCCTGATCAATACTCATCTCAGCAGTACTTAATCCATCAATGGCAAAAATTTTATCGCCAGATAATAGTCCGGCTCTGGCGGCTGGTGTGTCTGGCAGAGGAGCGATCACTGTTAATTGATTATTTTTGATGCCAATTTCAATGCCAATTCCTTCAAAAGTGCCGCTGATTTCACTTTTAAAACTTTTAGCCGTTTTAGGGTCAAGAAAAATTGAATAAGGATCTTTTAAGGCGCCAACGATTCCGTGTAAACTTCCATAAAATAAATCAAGATCAGAGACAGGTTGTTTAACATAATATATTTGAACTGTTGTCCAGACTTGCCAAAAAAGATTGGGGTCTAATTTTTTTTCTTCTAATTTTTGGTTGATAAAATAGAAAGGTGAATTTCGCCAAGCCAATTCAAAATTCCAAGTATTGCGCCATAAATAACCAACACTTAAACCGCAAAAGAAGAAAATAATTAGATAAATAATAATAAATTTTTGTGATTTCATAACAGTCCCTTTTTAATTTTTAGATGTTGATAGGCAGAATCAGTTGCTATTCGGCCGCGAGGCGTGCGATTTAAAAAACCAATTTGAATTAAATATGGTTCATAAATTTCTTCAAGCGTTTCAACTTCTTCGCCAACGGCAATAGCTAAAGATTTTAAACCAACTGGACCACCATTAAATTTTTCAATTAAAGTTTGGAGAATTTTTCTATCCATGGGGTTAAGTCCCTTTTCATCAATTTCTAATAAATTTAGAGCTTCTTCAGCCACTGATTGGTCAATTAAATTTTGTTTATGAACCTGGGCAAAGTCGCGGACCCTTTTTAAAAGTCGATTAGCCACTCGGGGAGTAAAACGAGCCCTTTGAGCAATTTTTTTAATTGCTTCGGCTGAAATTTTGACATTTAAAATTTTAGCCGAACGATGAATTATTTCTTCAATATCTTCAATGGTATAAAAATTTAATTGATAGATAACGCCAAAACGATCTCTCAGAGGTGAGGAGAGAAGAGATGGTCGGGTAGTGGCGCCGATTAAAGTAAATTGTGGTAGGTCAAGTCGAATAGTTTTAGCTGAAGGTCCTTTACCTAAAACTAAATCAATACCAAATTCTTCCATGGCTGGATAAAGAACTTCTTCGATCATTCTATTTAGACGATGAATTTCATCAATAAAAAGTATATCGCCTTTTGATAAATTAGTTAAAATTGCCGCTAAATCACCAGCTCGTTCTAAGGCTGGGCCGGAAGTAACTCGGATATTGACCTTCATTTCATGAGCGATAATATGAGCGAGCGTAGTTTTACCTAAACCCGGACCGCCGTTTAACAAAACATGTTCGATTGGCTGTTTTCTTTGTTGAGCGGCCTGAATAAAAATTCGCAAACTTTCTTTCATCTTTTCTTGCCCAATAAATTCAGCTAAACTTCTCGGCCTTAAAGTTAAGTCCATTTTTTGGTCTTCAACTAATTCCTCTGGAGAAATAATTTTGTGGTTTTTAAATTGAGTCATTATAAAAATTTTAGAGATTAAAACGAAAATGAATTACATCGCCATCTTGAATCACATATTCTTTGCCCTCAATTTTTAAAAGCCCTTTCTCTCGAGCTATTTGTTCTGAACCAGATTTAATTAAATCTTGCCAATTAATTACTTCGGCTCGAATAAAATTTTTCTCAAAATCAGTGTGAATTTTGCCAGCTGCCTGTGGTGCTTTTGTTCCTTGAGGAACAGTCCAGGCTTGGAGAATTTGATTTTGGCAAGTGAAAAAAGTGATTAAATTCAAAAGGCGATAACTAACTAAAATTAGTTCGTCTAAACCCGAGTGTTTTAGTCCATATTCTTTTAAATATTTTTTTGTTTCTTCTTCTGGGAGATCAGCTAATTCTGATTCCAATTTGGCGCAAATTTTAATTTGATTTTTTTCTTGACTATTAGTTTGATTAGTCAATTTTTCTTCATCGATATTGAAAATATAAATAATTGGTTTAATGGTTAATAAATTTAAATGGTGAATCAATATTTTTTCATCCGAATTTAATTCCATTTCTCGAACCGGTTGGCCTTTATTTAAATTTTCTTTTATTTTTTCTAAAATTTCAAGTAATTTTTTTGCTTCTTTATCACCTGATTTTGCTTTTGGTCGAATATCTTCTAAACGTTTTTCAACAGTTTTTAAATCAGCAAAAATTAATTCTAAATCAACCACTTCTCTATCCGATTTTGGGTCGACTTTACCAGCGACGTGAATGACATTTGGATTTTGAAAATCGCGGATTACTTCAGCGATTGCCTCAACTTTGCGAATATGAGAGAGGAATTGGTTGCCCAATCCTTCACCTAAATGAGCGCCTTTAACTAAGCCAGCAATATCAACAAATTCAATATAAGTTAGGATTACTTCTTTTGGTTTTAGAACTTCAGCCAATTTGTCTAATCTTTCGTCAGGAACTTTAACCAGGCCAACATTCGGCTTAATAGTGGTAAAAGGAAAATTGGCAATATCTACTTGTTTTTTAGTCAGGGCCTTGAAAAGTGTTGATTTGCCAACATTAGGTAGACCAACAATGCCAATAGAAAAACTCATAAATTTGAGCAAAAGAAAAGTCTAATTTTCTTCTTTAAATTTTAGTAATCTTGGGGGAAAAGTCAATCCCCTGCACGACCTAATGATGCACTTCAGACTAGAAAGGGTTAAAAATGTTATACCATATTGGTGACAGTCACTTTTTTGACCAGCTTATGTATCATATTCGCACGAACATATCATATATTAAAATTAATGCGTAATAAATGACTAATGACAAATTTCTAATTTCTAATAAAAATCCAAATGTCCAATAACAAATGCCAAAAATTTGATTTAGAAGAAAGAATGGCTAAATATGGTCAATAAGTCGCGAAAAAAATAATTTGATATTTGACATTAGATTAGGATTTAGAAATTTTATTGTTATTGCTCTATTTTTATTATTTATTAGGGTAAAGTTCCAAAATCGGACCAAATATGATATAATTTTTCTATGGGACGATTTAGGATAAAATGCCCAAGATGTTTTAAATCCAAATTTTGGAAAACCAATGATGGTCGTTTAAGATGTAAAAATTGTCGTTGTATTTTCACCCCCAAGACTAACTTGGTTAACATCTCTGACAGATTATTAAAACAAGTAGTAGTTGAATTTGTCTTGGAACATTCTACTAACACGATTCTGGGCAGAGTTAAGATCTCTAAACATAAACTTTTAAAGACATTAACCCTGCTGAGAATAGCCATGACCAAAGATGTGCCGGAAGTGTTTGGGGGCATTGTCGAAGTG
>JBMFLE010000003.1:0-29175 GCA_049971355.1 Patescibacteria group bacterium | reverse complement strand
CAACCCTTCTTCTTAAAAGATAATCAAAATAACAAGCAATAATAATTGTTGAAAGCAAAAACCAAAAAATAAAAACTTTCATATTATCAAATTCCCAAGGTTGAAAAATAAAAATGTTGCAAATTATCCAAATCAAAAAAGCCGGCAAATAAAAAGTAACGATTTTATTCCAATGAGGATATTTTTTAATTATAGAGAAGCCAAAAATCAACAAAATCAAATACAAACCCAAATTTTTCAACCAAAACCACCAAAAAAATTCTCCGTTAGCCATCCAACCCAACTGGACTCTAAAAAAACTTTTATTATTAAAGGGAAAAAGCCATAACACAGGACCAATCGCCAATACCAAAACAATTACCCCCCACAAAAACCATTCTTTTATGGAAAATTTTTTAAAATAGATCCATTGGATGAAAAAAAGAAAGAATGAGAACAAAATTAAAGACAAAAATAAATGCGTATGAATGAGAGGCATTAAGCCAATCACAATAGCTGACTTTAATAATTTTTTTCTATCATTGGTTTCCCAGTAATTCCAAAGAAATATTAAAGACAAACAAGCAAAAACCAAACCCAAAAGGATGGTTCGCTGCGGCAAAAGAAAATCAGCTACTAAATTAGAAAATTCAATTCCTTTTTCGGAAAGATGAGTATATTGAATAGGTAAGCTATTTAAAAATTTAAATAATGGAAAGCTTGTTTTTTTGAAGTCTTTCCAAAAATAATAAAGAGCAAAAACAGACCCATTAAAAATAAATAAAAAAGGAGTGAAAAAAGCCACTAAACGCCTTTTGCTGATTTTTAAAGCAAGATAATAAAGACAAATAATTAAAGCAATTAAAACTAAAATTGATGGAATAATTATTGACCACCTTAAATTCAATCCTAATTTCAAAAGGATTGCTGAAAGATAATCAAAAACAAAAGGATAACGAGTCTTTTCGCCAAAATAAAGAGGAAATTGGTTAAGAGTGGTAAACAATCCCCTCTCTTTAAAACTATTGATTAATGTCAGATGAAAAGGCAGATCCCCCCATGTTGAACCAGAAGAATATAAACCATTATTTGCTGGTAAAAGAATATGAGAGGAAAAAAGTTGTAAAAATAATAAACCAAAAAAAGCAATGAGAATAATTAATTCCCATCTTTTTTTAAAAAACTCTTGAAGCGTTTTCCCCATAACTATATCTATTCTTTTATCTGGGCGATTTTCAGTAGATGATTTAATAAAGAAGCTGCATAACCCCATTCATTATCATACCAAACTAAAACTTTTACCAAATCCCCATCTATTACTTTAATAAATGACAAATCAGCAATACTCGCATGGGGATTACCAATTAAATCAGTAGAAACCACGGGATCTGAAACAACCGTAAAAATTTTTTGCCATTGAGGACTCTTTGATGCTTCAACAAAAATCTGATTAATTTCTTCAACTGAAGTTTGACGACTGGCTAAAAAAGTAATATCAGCTAAAGAAACAGTCGGTACCGGAGTTCGAATAGAAATTCCATCAAAGATTCCATCTAATTCTTTAATAACCTTTCCGACGGCAATTGCCGCGCCAGTCGTTGAGGGTACCAAATTAATCGCGCCCGCACGACCCCTTCTTAAATCTTTAGCATCTGGCCCATCAACAATGCGTTGGGTAGCTGTGTAAGCATGAGTGGTATTAAGAATTGCTTTTTTAACACCCACAGTTTTAATTAAAATTGCCAAAGCCGGAGCAATCGCATTTGTCGTACAAGAACCATTAGAGGTAATTTTCACCCGAGAAATAAGATCATCATTTATACCGCAGATTATTGTTGCTCCTTTTGCTAAACTTCCATCATCATCTTTTGCTGGTGCGGTAATAATAACTCTTTTAGCGCCAGCCTTTAAATGAACGCTGGCTTTTTCAAAACTTTCAAAAACGCCTGTTGATTCAATGACTACATCAATATCTAAATCCTTCCATGGCAATTCAAGTGGTTCTTTTTTCTGAAAAAATAAAATTGGCTTATTATCAACGATTAATTTTTGTTGATCATTAATTTCGGTTTCAATTTTTTTATTATAAATACCGTAGACAGAATCGTATTTTAAAAGATAGGCTAGTGTGTTAACATCAGCCAAATCATTAATGGCCACAATTTCAACGTTTGGATTTTCAAGGGCTTGTCTAAAGAAAACTCGACCGATGCGGCCAAAACCATTTATAGCAACTCTTAATTTTTTCATAATTTTTTATTTTAAACGACTTTGAAGTTAAGCGAATTTTTATTATTATAACAAATTTTTAAATTATTTTAAATTTTTAAACCAAAAAGCGCCAATACCAAAAGCAACCGAAACATTTAATGATTCTTTTTTGCCCTCTAAAGGAATTTCAACAATTTCATGGCACAATTTCAGATATTTTTTATTAATACCCTTCACTTCGTTGCCAACAACCAAAGCAATTTTCTGATATTTTTTTGGTATTTTTTTAAAATTGGTAATTTTTTTGCTTTGGGGATGAAGTTCGAGGGCAATTAAATAATAGCCCGCTTCTTTTAATTGCTTAATAATTTTTACAGTTTGCCGTCTTTTTTCCCAATTTAAAAATTCTTCTGCGCCTAAAGCGGTTTTATGAATAATTCTTTTGTGATGGGAATTGTCTGGCGCTGGTGTAATGCCACCCAAATAAAGCTTTTTAAACCCCAACGCTTCAGCAGTACGGAAAATTGAGCCAACATTTAGCAAACTTCTAATATTATCTAAAACGGCAACAAACTCTTTTTTCATTAATTTCATTTTATAAATAAAAAATCCCGGGATCAACCCGGGATTTTTTAGTATCTTTAGTATTCTTCAGAAAAACTATTCCCGTGTTCATGTTCTTTTTCTTTCTTTTCTGGCAAATCTGCCACTACCGCTTCAGTAATCAAAAGCATCGAAGCACAAGATACAGCGTTTTGTAATGCTGAGCGAGTAACTTTGGTAGGATCAACAATACCAGCTTTGACCAAATCCTCATATTGACCAATAGCAGCATTATATCCAAAATTGGGATCAGTCGATTTCAATATTTCATTTACAATAACATCTCCATTTTCGCCAGCATTTTCAGCAATTTGTTTGGCTGGTGTTTTAATTGCTTCCAAAACAATTGAAGCGCCAACATATTTAGCGAAATCCTTCTGGTCTTTTCGCAATTCTTCTAAAAGGTCTTTGCATTTTTCTGAAGCGCGTAATAAAGCAATACCACCACCAGGAACAATTCCTTCTTCAATAGCCGCTTTGGTTGCGGCAATTGCATCTTCAATTCGATGCTGTTTTTCTTTTTGTTCTACCTCAGTAGCAGCGCCAACTTTAATCACGGCCACTCCCCCACTTAATTTAGCTAATCTTTCCTGCAATTTTTCTTTATCAAATTCTGATTCGGCTTTTTCGAGAAGCATTTTTACTTGCTTGATTCTTTTTTCAATTTCAGTCTTTGATCCTTTACCATCAACAATAGTTGTTTTTTCTTTATCAACAATCACTCGACGCGCGCTGCCTAAAACAGAAATATCGGCATTCTCTAATTTACGACCTAATTCTTCAGAAACCACTTCAGCACCACAAATTACCGCAATATCTTGAAGCATTTCTTTTCTTCTATCGCCAAAACCCGGTGCTTTAACGGCTACAGCCGTAAAGATTCCGCGAAGTTTATTAACAATTAACGTAGCTAAAGCTTCGCCTTCAACATCGTCAGCAATAATTAATAAATTCTTTTTACCAGTTTGAACAATTTTTTCTAATAAAGAAAGAATGTCTGTTACAGCCGAAATTTTTTTATCAGTAATTAAAATATACGGATCATCCAATACCGCCTCCATTTTTTCAGGATTAGTAACCATATAAGCAGAAACATAGCCGCGATCAAATTGCAATCCTTCCACCACTTCTTTTGTTAAACCGAGAGTTTGTGATTCTTCAACAGTAATGACCCCATCTTTGCCCGCTTGCTCAATTACTTCAGCAATTAAATTACCAATTTCACTATCGCGAGCGGAAATAGTTGCTACCTGAGCAATTTCTTCTTTTGTAGAAATTGTTTTAGACATCTCTTTCAAAATAGCAATAACTCTTTCCGTTGCCTTTTCCATTCCTTTTTTCATGCCAATAGGATCAACGCCGGCTTCAACATTTTTTAAAGCCTCATTAATCAATGATTGCGCCAATAACGTTGCCGTGGTAGTTCCATCACCAGCCACATCATTAGTTTTTGAAGCTACTTCTTTAACTAATTCTGCACCAATATTTTCAATTTTATCCGGCAATTCGATTTCTTTAGCAATGGTTACACCATCCAAAGTGACAACCGGCGCGCCATAACCTTTTTCTAAAACAACAGCTCGGCCCTTAGGACCAAGAGTGATTTTGACTGCATTAGCTAATTTATCAACACCTTTTTTAAGCTGCATTCTCGCTTGACTACTAAATAAGATTTGTTTAGCCATATTTTTTATCTATCCCTCCCCGCTTTTAAACCTTAAGCGGGTTCGGAATAGATTTATTCTATAATCGCAATAATATCATCTTCTCGAGCGACCAAATATTCTTTTTTATCAATTTTTATTTCTGATGGACCGTATTGATGAAAAATAACCACATCACCTACTTTTACTTCTAATGGGATGCGCGTTCCATCATCTTTTATTCGACCAGGACCAACGGCAATTACTTTTCCTTTTTGAGGTTTTTCTTTTTCAGCCGTTTCTGGCAAAATAATACCGCCCTCGGTAACCATTTCTTCTTTTATAGATTCTAAAATAATATGATCTGATAGTGGTTTGAGCATATTTTTGGAATAGATTTTTAAATTAGCATGCTCGACCTTTGAGTGCTAATTATAATCAATTTTATTTTTACTTTAAAATTTGTCAAGAATATTTATTTCTTGAAAATTCCTCGAATTAAGTTTTTTAATTTTAGCCAATCCTTTCTATTTTTTGCCTTATTAATTTCACGATATTTTTTTATCTGCCTTTTTAAATCTGATTCAACTTCATCAATACCACTCTTAATATCGGAATGATATTTTGCCACTCTTAAAATTCGGCCAGGTAATTCCATATTAACTTCAACATAATAAACATTCCCTTTTTGGTGATGAGTTTCGCGCGCAACCTCGCAATCCACTTGAATATTTTCTTTTTCATCAAGTTTTAAAAGATATTTCTCTATTAATCCGCCAATTTTTTCCTCTAAATAATTTTTAACCTCCTCATCTAATACAATATTTTTGGTCTTATAATTAATGTTCATATTTTAAAAATTATTAAAAACGACTGTTTTAAAAATTGCCAACATAACGAATTTCTTCTTCTAACTTAATCCCGAATTTGTTAAAAACAGCTTCTTTGCAAAGATTGATTAATTTATAGACTTCGGCAGCCGTAGCATTCCCTAAATTTATAATAAAATTTGCGTGCATTTCTGAAATTTGAGCATCACCAATTCTTTTTCCTTTTAATCCGCACTGATCAATTAAATACCCCACCGGCACTTTTCCTCCTTTAATTTTTTCCTCCGGTATTTGTTTTAGCTGATTAGAACTCAACTGATCAATAGGTATATTTTTGAAAATACAGCCCGCAGAAGGATACGGTGGAGTTTTTTCTTTTCTTTCTTTAATGTATTCGCTTACTTTTTGCCGAATTAAATCTTTATTACCTTTTAATAATTCGAGTTCTGCCGACAAAATAACAGTGTCATTCTTTTTGAAAATGCTATCTCTATAAGAAAACAGGCATTCGTTTTGGGAAAATTGACGAATAGTCATATCTTTTAATTCCAATGCCGAAACTTTTTTAACATAATTACCCATGCTTTGACCATAGGCGCCACTATTTCCTACTACTGCCCCACCAACTGTTCCTGGAATACCAGCAGCCCACTCCAAACCAGTTGCTCCTATTTCAACTGCTTTTTGAAGTATCATTGCTAAAGGCGTACCCGACAAAACCTTCATGTTTACTTTTTCCTTGTCTTCCACTATTTCTACTCCCACCATTTTTATTCTGGCAACTACACCTTCAAAACCACTATCGCTAATCAATAAATTAGATCCTCCTCCCAAGATAAAAATTGGTTTATTTAATTCCTTGGCCTTTTGAATAGTCTCTTTTAGTTCATCTATATTAGAAATTTCAACAAAATACTCTGCTGGCCCACCAATTTGAAAAGTAGTAAATTGTTTTAATAAAATATTTCTTTTAAATTCCATTTTTGCTTATTTATATGTTTCCGTTCCGTTCTGGCCCGCAGGCGGTTGACTCCAATTACCATTTAAGTGAGTGCTCAATCCTGCGGGCCAGAACGGAACCGAAACTTTTTTTATATTATAGCCAAGTTTTTTCTAATATCAAATTAAAATAGAAGAAAACCGCCCATAAAGGGCGGCTTTCCACGGTAATTGGATTTCCTAAACGACTAAACGTTCAGGAAAAGCACTCACTTCATTTTTTATTATAATCAACAATATTTTTTTGTCAATAGAGTGCGTGTGGGAGGGATCGAACCTCCGACCTCTGTCTTATCAGGACAGCGTTCTACCACTGAACTACACACGCATTTTTCTTAAGGCGTTGTTGGTGAGGGTGAAATTGTTAAGGTTGGAGTGGGAGTTTGAGTTAGTGTTATCGGAGTTTTAGTGGGTGTTAATTGAGGTGAAGAAGTAACAGTTTGGTTTGTAGGAAGATTTTCTAAAGTACTGGTGGTTTCTTCATTCTCAATATTTGTTATTGGAGTTGTTGTTGCTAATTGTCCCGTTGTTGTAGCTAATTGTTCGGGGGAAATTGTTGGCGATTGAGTGGTCGTTTCGGTTTTTTCTAATTCTTCCAAAAATTTTTCTATCTCATCACCCGTGATCGGCAATTTATCTTTTATTTCATTGAATCCTTGAACATTAAATCCTTCTAAATTGACATTGGTATTTTTAATCGCTCCAAAAATGTCATCCATTTGCCTTACTAAAAAATTTATTGTATAAGCAACCACTGCAATCAGACCTATTATTATAATAATCGCAGAAATTACAAAAATCAAGTTTTGCTGCTGCAATTGTTTGCGATTTAACTCTTTGGGATTAAAAGTGTTTTGATTATTTTTTTTCGATGAAAAAAGTGGCATATTTTTATTTTTGGATAAAAATTCTTCCTTCTATATTATAAGAAAAAATTTCTATTTTATCATTTGTCATCCCGACATTGCTAATATTAAAATTATAAAAATCGATAAAGTAAGGAAAAGTTTTTAAATCTTTTAAAAACGCTAAAAAATCATTGGCTTGCCCTCGAATATTTATTGTGAAGGTGGCTTGATCAATATTTTTAAAAATAATTTTTTTATCATCACTACTACCTACCTCTTTAAAAATTAATCCTAATTCTAAATTGTGTTTATTGGCTAACTGATTAAGGTCTTCACTAAAATCAATCAAATGATTCTTGTCCGGAATTAAATTCTTAATGAGTTTGGTATATGGCAATAGCAGCTTTGCGTTTTTTTGTAAATTACTATAAATTTCTGATTGTTGTAATAAGTTTGCGTATTCGACTCTTGAAGTTTTTATTATTGCGCCTTGTTTTTTAATAATTGAGAATGATAATATTAATCCCACAATAAAAATTATAATTGCAACGCCATAAATTGTTAGCGGTTTTAATATTCTCTTATCTATTTGAGCAAAAAATGGCTTTTTGTTTTTATTATTTTGGTTATCGGGCATAGATTTTACAAGCCTTCAAAAATTTTATATCATTATAAAATAAAATCCCCAACAAAACAATACTCTATTATTCTAACAAAAATTATGCAAAATTTAAATGAAAAAGTTTATTTTAACGCTCTAAACCTAGCCAGTTCTTATAATTATAATTTGTTAGCTAAATTAAAGGATTTTTATGGATCTTTTGAAAAAATATGGTTTATTAATGAATACGATGATTTTTTAAATCATTATCCCAAGTTTTCTTTAGAAACCATTCAAAACTTCTATCAGAATAAGCAAAAAATAGATCCTCAAAAAGAATGGGAAAAATTGGAAAGCGGTGGTTATAAATTAATTTTATTAGAAGAGGATGATTATCCATCTCTCTTAAAAGAAATTCCTGATCCGCCTTTAGGAATTTATTGTTGCGGTGAATTTGATTTTCGCAATAAACCGACAATAGCTATTGTAGGAACGCGCAAGGCCACCAATTATGGCAAAATGGTTGTTGAAAAAATTACTAGAGAACTAGTGGAATGTGGATTTGTTACGGTAAGTGGCTTAGCTTATGGCATTGATACTATTTGTCATCAAGTTACTTTGGAAAACAATGGTCAAACCATCGCTGTTCTCGGATCGGGTCTTGATGTTATTTTCCCTTCAACTAATAAAAAATTAGCTGAAAAAATTATTAAAAACGGTGCTTTAATTACCGAATATCCTCTCGCCACTCCTCCCCTCAAACATCATTTTCCAGCTCGTAATAGAATTATTAGCGGCTTATCCTTTGGTACGGTTGTCATTGAAGCGCCTTTAAAATCCGGTTCGTTAATTACTGCTCGTTTTGCGCTAGAACAAAATCGTGAAGTTTTTGCCATACCAGGGTCTATTTTTTCCGCCAATTATGAGGGAAATCATCAATTAATTAAATCAGGTGCTAAATTGGTTCACAAAGTTAATGACATTTTGGAAGAATTGCAAATAGCAAAAAATCTAGTTTTAAATATAGATTTTAACTCGAAAGAAAAAAACGCTCCAATAAATGAATTGACTATTGAAGAAAAGAAAATATTGGATATTATAAAACAATCAGAAACACCCATGCTCATTGATGACATTATCAAAATATCTAAATTAGACACTGAAGTTGTTAATCAAATTATAACCTTGTTAGAATTAAAAAATTTAATTAAATGGGAAACGGGTGGTTATCGAGCAAAATTTTAACTATGGCAACAAAAAAGAAAAACTTAGTTATTGTCGAATCACCAACTAAAGCAAAAACCATCAGCCGTTTTTTAACAGATGAATATGTGGTTGAGGCGTCTTATGGTCATGTTAGAGATTTGCCAAAATCCAAATTAGGTATTGATATTGAAAACAATTTTACGCCGCACTACATTATTATCCGAAAAAATCAAAAACAATTAACCAAATTAAAAAAACTGGCTCAGAAAAGCAACGAAATTATTTTAGCAACAGATGAAGATCGCGAGGGTGAGGCTATTGCTTGGCATTTAAAAGAAACGCTTTTAAACGGCGATCAAGAAAATAAAAATATCAAACGTATTGCTTTTCATGAAATTACCGAATCCGCTATTAAAAACGCCTTGCTTCACCCGCGCGATATTAATATGAATCTTGTCTTCGCTCAGCAAGGCAGAAGAATTTTAGATCGTTTAGTTGGCTATCTTTTATCTCCTTTTTTGTGGAAAAAAGTTTTTCATGGCTTATCAGCCGGCCGCGTTCAATCCGCTGCGCTCAATTTAATTATTCAAAGAGAAAACGAAAGAAAAAAATTTAAACCCGAAGAATACTGGACTATTTTAGCTGAATTTTTAACTGATAATAAAGAATTATTGCAAGCGGAATTATATAAAATTAATGAAAAAATTTTAGATAAATTTTACATCAAAAATCAGCAAGAAGCAGAAAAAATAGTTGAGAAAATTAAAAAGGCAGATTTTGTTATCAATAAAATTGAAGAAAAAATAACTCAGAAAAATCCCCTACCACCTTTTATCACGAGCACGCTTCAACAAGAAGCCTGGAAAAAACTTCATTTTTCTGCCAAACAAACAATGCTTTTAGCTCAGAAACTTTACGAAGGAGTTGATTTTGGCAAAGGACCAGTTGGCTTGATTACTTATATGCGAACTGATTCGGTGAATTTGTCGGAGGAATCATTAAATAAAGCCAAAGAAGTAATTATTCAGCAATTTTCAGAAAAATATTATCAGCGTCGTCAATTTTCCAATAAATCACGCCTTGCTCAAGAAGCCCACGAAGCAATTCGACCAACTAACCCGCACATTTTGCCAGAAGAATTAAAGGGAAAGATAGATAATAAACTTTATAAGCTTTATGCTTTGATCTGGCAACGATTTATTGCTTCTCAAATGGCACCTGCTCAAATTAAAAAATTAATTGTAGAAATTAAAAGTGTAAATGCTGATGATGATTATTATTTTAAAACAGTAGGAATGTCTTTGGTTTTTGATGGATTTACAAAGGTTTATCCTCTAAAATTAGAAGAAACGGAATTGCCAGCTCTTTCTAAAGGTCAAAATTTATCAATCAAAGAATTTAAACCCATTCAACATTTTACCGAACCACCACCTCGTTATTCCGAGGCTACTTTGATTAAAACACTGGAAAGTTACGGCATCGGCCGTCCTTCAACCTACGCTACAATAATTTCCATCTTAAAAGAAAGAAGATATGTTGAATTAGATGAAAATAAAAGATTTAGCCCCACGGAAATTGGTTTTTTGGTAAATAATATTCTCACTGAACATTTTCCTCAAATTGTTGATGTTGGGTTTACTGCCAAAATCGAAGAAGATTTAGACAAAATTGCAGAAGGAAAAATTGATTGGCAATCTGTTGTTCGAGAATTTTATATTCCATTCAAAGAAAATCTGGACAAAAAATATGTTGAGGTGGGCAAAAATGTTATTGAAGAAAAAACAAATGAAAAATGTGAATTATGTGGATCGCCAATGGTAATTAAATATGGCCGCTATGGTAAATTTTTAGCTTGTTCTAATTTTCCCACCTGCAAAAACACTAAAAGTCTAGCAAATAATAATGCTAATCATCTTACCGAAATTAAATGCCCAAAATGTAATCAAGGTTACATTGTAATAAGAAAGACAAAAAGAGGGAGAATTTTTTATGGCTGTTCCCGTTATCCAGAGTGCGATTATGCTTCTTGGACTAAACCCGAATCTTTAAACCAGGAAAAGAATAATTCAGATGATAAAGCCAAAAAATAAATTATTTTTTCTTTTTTCGCAAAAAGGCAGGAATTTCTTCTAAAGAATCTGTTGGTATTAATTCCCTTTCCTCTTTAACTTCTTTGGTATTATTAGTAACAATTTCGATCGTTGGTTTAGAAATATTTCTTTGTTGATTATTTGTATAATTCTGGTATTTGGAAGCATTATCAAAGCCAGCAGCAATAATCATTATTTTTATTTCTCCTTTTTTGATTTTTGGATCCTCCATTGCACCAAAAATAATTTTAGCGGATGGATCAACAATTTCTGTTATCAAACGTGCTGCTTCGTTAATTTCTGTCATCGTTAAACTACTATCACCCATAATATTAAACAAAACTCCTTTAGCCATATGAGGCGAATATTCAAACAAAGGTGAATTAAGAGCATTTTTCGCCGCCTTAACTGCTCGATCTGCACCGCTGGCTCTTCCTAAGCCTATTAATGTCATTCCTGCGTTTGATAATACTGCTTTTATATCAGAAAAATCAACATTAATAATACCCGGTGTATTAATTAAATCACTAATACCTTTTACTGATTGCTTTAAAATATCATCGATCAGTTCGAATGCTTTATATAAAGGTGTGGAAACATCAATAATATTAAAAATGCGGTCGTTGGGTATAACAATATAAGAATCAACTTTATCTTTGATTTTCAAAAGTGCCTCTTCAGCAATTTGTGCACGTTTGCTTCCTTCAAAAGCAAAAGGTTTAGTCATTACAGCAACTGTTAAAATTCCTAGCTGCTGACAAATATCAGCAATAACTGGTGTTGCTCCAGAACCCGTGCCACCACCCAATCCACAAGTTAAAAAAACAAGATCAGCACCTTTTAAAGCCTCCTCTAATTGAGGTCGAGATTCCTCTGCTGCCTGGCGACCAATTTCTGGATTCATTCCAGTTCCCATTCCTTTTGAAATATTCTTTCCAATATGGATTTTACGCCGAATCCCAGATTTGTATAAATCTTGTAAATCAGTGTTCACCGCAATAAACTCTACGCCTTGAATTTTAGCTTGTCTCATTCTTGATAAAATATTTCCACCGGCACCACCAATTCCCACTACTTTAATTTTGGGAAAATTGTCCAATTCCGTTAAATGGTTTTTTTTGTTAGCAGATCTTTGTTTCTTTATTTTTTTAGTATTTTTAATTTTGGCCTTTTTCACCATCTGGGATACTTCAATATTTTCTTTAATTTTTTGCTCTGTAAGCTTCTCTTTTTTGATTTGTTTTGGCTTTTTCTGAACTAATATTTTTGGCTGTTTTTTATTTTTTTTATTTTTCTTTTTTGAAGTCATAAATTTTTATGGTAAGAAGATTTTAAAGACTTTTTTAATTTTATTCAATAAACCCGAAGTGGGTGTTGATTTTATAAATTCAACTGATTTTTTATTCACCGAAGAAAATAAAGAAAACAATGCCAAACCGACTGCCTCCACAAAGGAAGGATCGTCAATTAAATCAATATTTTTCTCACCAGCTTCTATTTGTTCTAAATTGGGGTACCCTATTTTGGCTGGTAATTTTAAATATTTTTTCACAAAATCAATCATACCAGGCAATTTCGCTCCACCCCCAACCAAAACAACTCCTCCCGCCAATTTATTATAAACATTGCTTTTCTTAATTTCATTGTTAATAAAACTAAAAATTTCTTCTAATCGCGCTTCGATAATTTCAGCTAAATATCGCTTATTAATCGCATAATCTATTTCTTTGCTGATTTTGGAAGCATCAATATTTTCTTTACGACTTATATCGCTTGACAAGGCATAACCACAAGTTAATTTAATTTTCTCAGCGGTTTCCAGAGGTACTTTTAAACAAATGGCGATATCATGGGTGATACTATCAGCACCTAAATGCAAAATTTTGGTGTCAATCAATTTATCATCTTCATAAATAATGTAACTTGTATTTTGGGCGCCCAAATCAATTAATATCGTACCAACATTTTGCTGTTTTTTTGTTAAACAACCAAAGGATGCTGCCAGAGGGCCAAAAACTGGCGGAATAAGAAAGCTCTTGTTTAACTCTTTAAACGCCTTATTAAGTGTTTGAAGATGTGTATTTAATATTTCGATTACTGCTGCCTCCATTTCTAAACGATATCCATGCATGCCAATGGGGTCTTTAATATTTGATAATCCATCAACGGTAAAATCGCGTGGAATAATATGCTCTATAATTTTATTAGTTGTTTCGCTGTTAGTTTCATAAATTTTCTCCTCTAATTGCGAAATGTCATTTTTTGTAATTTGAGAATCGCCTCTTGTTACGCCGCCGCTTGTTTTAGTTATCTTAAAATTGGAATGCGGCGAAGCAATATTAATAACTACTTGTTTCGGATTAAAACCTAACTTATTGATATCGTCAAATGTTTCCAACAAAACACTACAAAAGGCACCATAATCATTAATGGCGCCTTTGTTTAAACCATCGGATGGTCGTTCAAAAACAGTATAAATCTTTATTTTAGAATAGTCTTTCGTCGGGTGCACGACCAATCCCCTGATATTTTGATTACCCAAATCTAAAACAAGATAAGGTTTCATTATTTAGGTAAATTAGTAAAAGACCACTTGGGATTTCTCAAAAGTTTTTTAATTAATTTAAGATCTTCTTTGCCAGTTAGTATCCCTCTTTTTTTAAGAGCCATTATTTTCTCTTTTATTTGCGCTCTGTATACAGCTGATTGTTTTTTACGGTTGCGATTTATTTCGGGCTCATAAAAACGTCTTTTTCTTGCTTCCTCTAAAATTCCTGCTTGTTTGAGAGCGCGATTAAATCTTAAAAGAAAATTATTGATTGGCTCGTTTGGTTTTTTAGTAACTTCGATAGCCATATATCATTAAATTTCTCTAAGCGACCTGTTAAATGAACCACTTAAAAAGTGCAAATGAAGATGATCAATTACTTGACCACCTCCTCTGCCAACATTCATTACCAATTTATAGCCTTTTTCAATTAAAGATAATTTGTTGGCTAATTGTTTAGCCATTAAAAACATTTCTCCCAATAACTCTTTATCTTCTTCCTTAACTTCATTCAAATTTACAATATGTTTTTTGGGCACAATCAAAAGATGAATTTCTGATTTAGGATTAATATCTTTAAAAACAATAAATCGTTCGTTTTCTAAAACGATTTCGGAAGGAATTTCTTTATTAATAATTTTACAAAAAATGCAATCCTCCATATTTTATAATGTCTTTATAATATCATTTTTGAATCTTTTTTTCAATTCATCAACAATTTTATTGCCATCAACAACCTCTTGAACACTCGCCGTCATATCTCTTAAAATTACTGTGCCATCAATCGCTTCTTTTTGACCAATAATTATAACATAATGAACTCCTGATTTATCCGCCTGTCTTAATTGTGCTTTTAATGATTCGTGAGCAAATGACTCAGCAGCATCAATTTTTGCCTTACGAAATATTTCCATATATTGCAATGCCTTTTGTTTGGCTAAGTCGCCAATAGCTATCAAAAAGACTTTTGGTTTATGATTTGTTTCTGGCTTCAAAGTTTTCTTAACAATTTCTACTAAACGTTCTACGCCTGCCGCTCCACCAACAGCTGGTGTTGGTTTTCCACCCAACATTTCTATCAAATAATCATATCTTCCGCCACCACATAACGCTAAATTATCATCATTTTTTCTAATTTCAAAAACGGTTTTCGTATAATAATCTAAACCGCGTACTAAATAAGGATTAATAGTATAGGGCAATCCTAGCGCTTCCAAATATTCCAATACTTGTTTGAAATGATGTCGACATTCTGGACATAGATAATCCATCATTTTTGGTGAATCATTTTTGAGAGATTGGCAAGTTTCGTTTTTACAATCCAAAATTCTTAGAGGGTTTGTTTTTAATCGATTTTTACAATCAACGCATAAAAATTTCTTTTTTGATTTAAAATAGTTTTTTAATTCTTTATGCCAGATTGGCCGACAATTATCACAACCGATTGTATTAATTTCGATAATCAAATCTTTAATTTTTAACTCAGTAAATAAGTTATAGAATAATTGAATAATTAAAACATCATAAACAGGATCAGACGAACCCAAAATTTCAAAATTGCATTGCCAAAATTGACGATAACGTCCTCTTTGTGGTTGTTCATAACGAAAAACAGGACCCCAGGCAAACAACTTTACCGGTCTAGCCCAATTAAACATGCCATTTTCTAAATAAGCACGGACGATGTTGGGCGTAAATTCCGGACGCAAAGATAACAAATCTTTTCCAGGTGTTTTCAAATTAAACATCTGTTTTTGAACAACATCGCTTGTTGGACCGGTACCATGCAAAAATAATTTTGTTTCTTCTAAAATTGGCGTTTCGATTTGACCAAAACCATAAAAATCTGCTAAGTCTTCGACTACCTTAAAAATTTTCCGTCGAATTAAATTTTCTTCTGGCAAAATATCAGGCATTCCTTTTGGTGCCCGCAAAATTGTTTTCATTTTTGCTCTTTTTATTTTGTTTTTAAAAAAATCTTTTGGTCTCCTCCCCATATTTTAAAAATTTAATATTGGACCGCTTCAAAAGCCTTTACACTATTGAAAGGCCACACACGTAAACGTACTAATCCTATAATTTTATCTCTTGATAGTGTCCCCCAGGCGCGTGAATCATAACTAGCATAACGATTATCACCCAAAACAAAATACTCATTCGGACCCAAAGTTAAATCTAAATCGCCTGGCGTTTTATTATCTAATAAATAATTTTCTTTCAAAATAAATCCTTCGGGGTGGGTTTGATTATAAATTTTGATCTGTCCGTCTTTAATTACAATCCTTTCTTGGGGTAAAGCAATAATTCTTTTGATATAGTATTCCTTCTCGGCTTGTGGCGGATGAAATACAATTATCTCCCCTCTTTGAGGATTTCGCAAACGATAAGTTAATTCATCAACAATTAAATAATCACCATTTTTAAAATTTGGATACATACTTGCCCCTTCAACAAAAAATGGCTGGAACAAAAAAGAGCGAATAATTAAAACTACTACTAAGGCCACTATTGCTACTTCTATTGTATCCCAAATTGATGCTAAAAATTTTCGCATAATTTTATCTAATTATAATAAAATTATTTAAAAAATCAAATAAATAAAAAGAGGGTCAAAAGACCCTCCTTATAAAATTATTTTTTAAACTTTATACCTCAGGATATTCAGCATCAATTTTTTCTTCCAGTTGATGAATAAAAGGTGAATCAAAACCATATTTGTACTCTATTGTTCCGGGCTTTGGTCTTTCAAGCAAATTCTTTTCGTCTATTTCTTTATAGAACGGCGAGATGCATTTGTAATTATCTTCTAAAAATTCGATCGGAATCAACTCAACAGTTATGCCGTTTTTATTAGAAAATTCAACCAGTACGCCCATTGATTGAGGCATCAACCCTCGTGCAAATTCAAAAGCAGATTGATCATTTAAACCAGGGAGCTGGAGCATTAAAATATCAGCAATCATCGCCATCCAAAAAGTATGTTTGTGTCCACCAAAAAGAACATGCAAATCAGATGCTGCTTGCGCAATATTTCTTAACCAAGTTACTTGAGCGTGCATCGGCGTTCTTCCACCACCTCGCGGATACCATTGATGTTGAATGGCAATTTTATAACCGGATTTAACAACTCTTGTACCATAAGGATGATTCACCGTTGATCCATTTTTGCCAGCTGTCTTGACTATTCTAATCCTATTCCAAATTTTAATATCTGGCATTATTAAATCGTTTCTAAACATTCTCTGATTCTCATAAATTTCTTTAAGAACAAAGAAAATGAACTCCAAATTATTTTGACCAGTTATATCAGCGCCCCAAATTTCCCATTCGTGATTGCCTAAAAGAATATCAATTGATTCGAGATTGGGTGCTGGGAAAAACGGCTTGATTAATGTGGTAACAAACGACTTTTGGCTACTGATGGAAACCAATCTTTTTGGTCGGTTTTCGGAAACAAATCGAGGATAATGAAAACCTTGGATTAAATCACCATTGAAAACGAGATTTGTTGCTTTTCTAGTGTATAACGCGTAGTCAAGAAATCGTATCACCCACTCTGGCCTCATCGTTAAGGAACCAATCTGCCAATCAGAAGTATAGGCAAGCAAATCTTTTTTCTCAGGCTGATCTTTGTTCGCTTCAATCACATTTTTAATCTTGCGATTAAAGACATTTATTCGCAAACGGCCATCTTTGAAAATTTCACAATTTACAATACCCGGCGAAGGTGGTTCTTTGCGGAAATAGATCTGGCGGTGGGCTTTATCTGAAAGAATTTTTGTGTGGAAGGTTTTAATTTTTCCCTCTGCTGCTGGCAATGGATTTTGGCAACCAGGAAGATTGAAAATAAAAGTATTATAGAGCTTGGTACCCCAAAATCTTTCCTGATGAAAATCCACCCATAAATATGGCGTTTCACGACCGCGCGCTTGAAGATTTCTTAAAATCCATTCTGGAATTAAACCACTATCAACATATTGAGTGATATCAGAAAAAGCAATGTTATGTTGAGCGAGAATTCGTTTATTAACATTTTTCAAATAGAGATTAACTGGGTCAGGACTGATAATCCTTTTCGAATTTGCTTTATCCTGATGAAGTGCTTCAATGTCTACTAATTTTTTGTACTTCTCCGGAATTAGCCTTTGAAATTCTTCGAACAACAAAATGAAAATTATAACCAACAACTCACTAATGTGATCACCAATAATTTTTTTCACTTCATTAGCATTAAACAGTGAACGTCCGATACGATACATATAAGGCTGAATAATTTCCCATTGGATCTTCATTAAACGATAATAATCAGCTCCGGAAATTCTCTTTATTTCTTCTGGCCATCGAGCGCTAATCCCCAATCTTCTAATACCGCTCATTTCTTCTAACGCAATAAGAACGCGCGATAAAGAAATCTGCCAGTCATCATCTGATAAAAGATAAATGACTTTTTTTCTTGCAATATTTTCTAACTCTTTCAGTAATAAATCAGCTGCAGAATACTGCTGTTCTATCCTTTGTAAACCGGTTCTGGTTAAAGAGCGTAGCCTTTCTACTTGAATACCTCGAAAATCACCCTGAACAAAATCCGAAGCAATCACAAAATGCGGCTTAAAATGGTCTTTTAAAAGATAAAGTGCTTTTTCTATCAATTCTATATCAATGAATTGATTGCCAAAACGCACTTCACCAATAAAACTCAAACGCACACTGTCATCTTCAATTTCTTCCTCGATTGTTTTTACACTTTTATTCCGGATATCTCTTTCAACTACTTCTTTAACTTCTTGCAAACTATTAATTTTTTGAGTAGCCGCTTTTCGTTCTTTCTCTTGCATTAACAAATTATGTGCTTGAACTAAATCTAAAGCTTCGAGTGATTCCACACTCACCCCTGCCTCTTTTAAGGCTTGGGAATGTCGATAACCTGCCCTTCCTTTAACCAAATAACCTTTAGCCACAAAGGCATCCAAAACTTCTTCCAAAAATCGCGGTGACAAGTTCAATAGATTAGAAATTTCGCTTGTGGATATCCAATCGTCAGTAAATAACTGTAAGATGTTTTTTTGGTATTCTTTCGGAAGAAAATTTAAAATCTCTTCTTTGGTGTAAAATCCGGGCGCTGTAGCAAAATAAACATTATGAGCACCAAGCCGAATGGTTTCGAGCATGCCCCACTCTTTAAACTTTATCAAAATTCCCCGCGACATATTCAGTCGTTGATATCTGCCTTTTACCCCCAATGGTAAAACATTTGCGGCATCAATATTTCGAAAAATCCGCTTTTTACTTAAAAGTTCGGAGATTGCCCGCCAATATTCTTGCAGCGCTTCTGGCATTAATTCAATAAATTCCTCTTGGGTAATATATCCTCTTTCCAACAATTCCGCTCTTTCGTCTGAACTGAATTGTTTTAAAGATATTTCCCCTTTTTCCCACAATTTCAGTTTTTTCTTAAAACTTTTCTCATTCAAACTTTTTATTCTCATTATCTCACCTCCTTTTTTATTTTTTAAAGATCTATTTAATTGGGATTTCTCCCATTTCCATTATAAAGGATAAAAAACTTCTTGCAAATGCAAGAAGTTTGTCAACAACAAATTTATCAACACCATATTAAGCATTTAACTTCTCAATTAATGGAACAAAAATAAAACCGGGAAATTCTTCCGAAATAAATTCCGTTTCGCTTTTCTTTTCAATTAGCCACAAGCTATTATTCATTGGCAAAACCATTTTACCGCCAATTTTTAATTGCTCTTTAAACGCTTCAGGGATTTCTTTCGCTTCAGCTGAACACAAAATTCGATCAAAAGGAGCTTTTTCTTTTAAACCATATAAACCATTGCCCAAATACATTTCAACAATACCTTTATTGATGTAACTGCAACGCATTACATTTGCTTTGCCAAATTCATAAAGTTCGGGAATAATTTCAATACCATAAACTTTTCCTTTTTCACCTACCAATTCTGCCAATAGAGCCGTTGTCCATCCAGAACCCGAACCAACATCCAAAACCTTATTTCCTTCTTGAACATCTAATAATTCTAACATAAATGCTACCGTTAATGGTTGAGAAATTGTTTGGCCGAAACCAATCGCCAAAGGAGAATTACGATACGCCTCATTTTTTACATAATCAATCACAAAATTCATGCGATCAACTTTTCGAAAAGCATCAATAATTCTTGGACTCTTTAAAAATCCATCTTTAATTAAATCGTCTATTAATTTGTTTTTATCCATTTCCATTTCTTTATTATTTTAAATCAACCTAAAATTTTTTTAAAGCGCAATTCATCTTTTTTAGTATAAGGCCCGATAAGAGCTAAATTTAATGATTTTGGCTGAAAAATTTCCTTCGCTAGTTTATTAACAGCTAATTTATCCACAGCTTCAATTTTATTAAAGATTTCTTTTAAAGAAAAAGTCCGGTTATAAAAGAGATATTGGGAACCGAAGTAAAAAGCATAATCATTGGTTGTTTCTAAAGATAAAGCCAGTTTTCCTTTAATAAAATTTTTGGCCTTTTTTATTTCTTCTTCACTGACTAACTCATCTTTTAATCTTTCCAATTCTTTTTTAATGGCTACTAAAGATTTTTCGGTTTTATCTAAAGCTAAACCAGCGGCCACGCCCAAAAAACCATGATCTAAACTTAAATCATTAAACGAATAAACATAATAAGCCGCGCCTAATTCCTCTCGAATGGTTTGAAAAAGACGCGAACTCATTCCACTTCCTAAAATAGTTGATAAAACCGAAAGAACATAACGTCTTTCGTCAAAACAATTAAATGTTCTTGCTGCTAAAATAAGATGTGTTTGGTCTGTTTTTTTGTGTTGAATTAAAACTTCTGGTTTGTTTTGTTTTTTTATTTTTGTTTTAAATTTCTTTCCACCCTCCCCCCTTCGAATTTCCTCCATTAAACTTGTAACCTTATTAATGATCTTTTCTTTTTCAAAATTACCCGCCAAAACAATCAGAGTTTTTTTATTGGTATAGTGTTTTCGATGATAGTTTAAAAAGTCTTCTCTTTTTAAATTTTTAATAACTTTTTCATCACCAATAATTGGCCGGCCAGCCGCTTGGTCAGGATACAATAATTGAAAAATTAATTCTTCCACCTTTACGCTGGGTGTATCTTCATAATAATTTTTTTCTTCCAAAATTACCCCTTTTTCTTTTTCAATTTCGTTATGGTCAAACAAAGAATTAAGATAAATATCTGTCACAATATCTAAAATTTTATCAGTGTGTTCTACGGCGGCCTTAGCATAATAACCCGTATATTCGCGGGAAGTAAAAGCATTATAAACAGCGCCTATTGAATCTAGTTCGGTTGAGATAATTTTGGGACTAGGTCGCTTTTTAGTACCTTTAAAACACATGTGTTCCAAAAAATGAGAAATCC
Organism: Patescibacteria group bacterium; assembly: GCA_049971355.1. Classification (GTDB taxonomy): domain Bacteria; phylum Patescibacteriota; class Patescibacteriia; order UBA2591; family UBA4787; genus JBMFLE01. The sequence goes on along the minus strand of JBMFLE010000003.1, from coordinate 8,203 downwards.
CCGCTTCCGCTGGTTTTTCATATTCTGAACCTGTTTTAACCAAAATCAAAAATGTAACACTTGTTGCTTCTTTAAGCGGTATAAGAATAAAATTTAAGCCTCTTTTTTGAAGAATGTGGGGTTGATTATCAATACTTTTCATTTATTTTTCCTCTTCCCATTTATAAGCGACATCAGCCACAATTTTGTACTCAACAATTTTACCCTTCTCCAAAGCCACTGATTGATCAACAATTTTTACGCCAGTTAAATTGTATTTATCCTTTCCCACAAAATCAACAATATTTTTTAAGGCATCTTCAAAACTTTTTGGCGAAGTACCAATAATTTTTCTAATTTTAATAATTGCCATATTTTATAAATTTTAACCGACCTTTAATTTTTAAAATTAAAAGGTCTCGATTTTTTCTTTAAGATAATTAATGAGATTATCAATTTTTACTCTTTCTTGTGCTAAAGTATCTCGATCTCTTACAGTTACAGTTTGATCTTCCAAACTTTGAAAATCAACAGTAACACAAAATGGTGTCCCAATTTCATCTTGGCGGCGATATCTGCGACCAATCGAATCAACTTCATCATATTGAACGATAAAATGCAATTTTAATTTTTTATAAATTTCTTTAGCTAAAGTAGTTAGATTTTCTTTATTTTTTAATAACGGGAAAATTGCCACTTTCACTGGTGCGATAAAAGGATGAAACTTCAAAACAACTTCTACTTCTTTTGTTGCTTCGGTAGTTTGAGTCCGACCACCCACAATCTCTTCATAAGCATCAATCAAAAAAACCAAGGCGCTTCGATCGGCACCAGCGGACGTTTCAATAATGTAAGGAATAAATTTTTCCTTGGATTTTTCATCATAATAAACCAATTCGTGGCCTGAATATTTTGAATGATTTGATAAATCCCAATCGCCACGATTATGAATACCCTCAATTTCTTTCCAACCAAATGGGAATTTATATTCAATATCCACAGCGGCTCTGGCATAATGCGCTAATTCTTCTTTTGTTTGCTGATGTAATCTTAAATTTTCTTTTTTAATTCCTAAAGAAATGTACCAGTTTAAACGTTGTTGGACCCAATACTCAAACCATTTATCTGCTTCTGAAGGATGAACAAAAAATTGCATTTCCATTTGTTCAAATTCTCGCATGCGATAAGTAAAATTACCGGGGTTGATTTCATTGCGAAATGCCTTTCCAATTTGGGCAATACCAAAAGGAATTTTTAATCGCATCGAATTCAAAACATTTTCATAATTCATATAAATTCCTTGGCAAGTTTCCGCTCGTAAATAAGTAATTGCCGCCTCATCTTCCACCGGCCCAACAAAAGTTTTCATCATTAAATTAAATTTTCTTGGCGGCATCAATTCACCACCACAATCAGGACATTTATTATCTACCACATTATCCTCGCGAAAACGATGATGACATTTGGTACATTCAACCAAAGAATCAGCAAAACCAGCTGATAAATGGCCAGAGGCTTGCCAAATTTTTGGCGACATTAAAATGGCGCTATCTAAGCCGACAATATTATTTTGTTTTTGAAGCATTTCTTTCCACCAGGCACGCTTAATATTATTTTTTAATTCTACTCCCAGGGGTCCATAATCATAAGAACTTGAAAAACCACCATAAATTTCTGAAGATGGAAAAATAAACCCGCGCCTCTTGGCCAAACTAATAATTTTATCCATTAGATTGTTCTCTGTATTTTTTTCACTCATCAATTTTATTATAAAAAAAATAAATCAAAAAACAATTATATTCTTATTTACTTTGTAAGCTTTTAACTTATCAATTGGTCCACCTACAACCTGTTTTTAAATTAATAAAAAGGTTGCTAAATTTAATACTGCACCTTACCTTCTCCAAATTGTACTGTTGGATCAGAACGCAATTCCGTAGTAATAGGATTGGCTTTCAGCTCAATTGTTTGGCCGGTAAATTTATCAGTTGCGGAAAAAGTCGTTTCTTTTATTAACTCCATATAACTACCAACCTGATTAATTGAGGGTGTGGCTGCCACTTGAAAAATTAATTCATAAGGAGGCATTAAAATACCAGAAAAAGCAGGCACTTCTTTAATGCGCCAAACAAGTTCGCTGGTTCGCTCATTATATTCTGGTTTCAAATCGCCATAATTGCCAGCAATAACATTAGTCCAAGAGATACCTTGCGGCAAAATAGTTTTAATCGTTACCTCGCTCAAATCATTGTTGTAATTTATAATTTTCCAATGAATAGTAAAATTAGTAGTTTTTCCTACTTTTAACGGCAAACTGCCTTTATTGACAATCCCCGAAGCAGCATCTCTAAACAGAGCATAATACTGAAAATCAACCCTGCCCAAAATTTTGGTTGTTATTTGCGCCACGGCAGTTGTACTAGTTAAATTACTCTTTGGAGGTACTGATGGTGATTCAATGGTTGCTTTAACTTTAAGAGTCTGCCCTTTATCTTTAAAACTTCTCGCGGGATAATCAGAAGTAGTAAATATTTTAAAAGTCACAGAACCACCTTTACCTCTATCTACTAATTTCAAATCAGGAGTATTACCCGCATTCCAAATAATCTGTTTTTTTAGAGAATCAAAATAACCATTCGTCATAACGCTTTGATAATTAAACATAGCGCCTTCTAATTCGGCTTTAATAATAACCTCACTTAAAGCAATTTCGGTGTTATTCTGATAATCAATCCGGTATTCAAGCATCTCACCATTTCGAGCAATATAATCTCGGCTGTTATTTACATAGATAGCTAAATTTAAAGGTGCTTTTAAAATGCTAACAGAGGTTGTTTTTTTATCAAAAACAATCGGCTGATCCTGGGAGATAAGACTAGCTTCCAAACCTATTTCATAATAAGTTCCCACCTCGCCCACAATGATTCCTCTAACATTAATCTCTCCACTTTGATACGGTTGCAAGTCACCCCAAATCCATAAATTATTTCCTTCCACCGGATTAATATCAGCACTCGTAAAAGTAAACCCTAATGGATAATAAAGTTGGAGTCGCAATTGTGGAATTGATTGATTAGAATTGTTTTTAAAAGTGAGTTTTATAGTAAATTCCTCACCGCTGACAATTTTCTCAGGAACAGAAAGACTGTAATCAATAATGGGGCCGCCAATAGTAATTGTTTGAACTTTAGATTTTTCAAATCGGCCACTAAAACCAGCGATGTTATATTGAAGAGTTGCTTTAATATTATCAATGCGGTTGGGTGTTCCCATTGCTACCAAATATAATCGCTCAACATTATTTGTTCCTGTTCCTAAATCACCCAGTGTTTTTTTATAAATTTGCCCATTATTTTCCATCCCCAAAATTTTAATATTATTTGGCAATTCAACAATTAAATCCGTATTTTGTAATAAATTGGCCGAATCATTTTTATAAACAACATCAAGAGGAAAAACCTCTCCCACTAAAACATTATCCGCACTATTAATATTTATTTGAATGCCGGTTTTTTGAGAAGAAAGTTTTTGACCAAGCAAATATCCTTCAAACAATAACGCCCCAAAAAGAATTGCAATAATTATGTAATATACAATACTTTTCTTGCTTGATTTTTGATAAAAATTAATGGGAGGTCTTTTGGGTCGCACCTCTTCAACTTCAACAATTTTTTTCGGCGTTTTTTCTTCAGTTATTTCTTCTCTTGAAAATACCGGCACCTCTTCCTCTTCCTCCAGAGGACTCCCCTCTTTCATTTTATAAAGTCTTTCTTCAATATCCTTTAAAGCCATATTTAAATAATAATTTTTTGTTTAATTGACTTCTCTATTTTATTATAATCTATTTTTTGCAATTTTGATATATCATATTTTTCAATGATGTCTTGAGGAGAATTTTGGCTTAAAAAAATAATTAATGAAGCGGTGTTTTTATCAAAATATTCCCTTAATTCTTCCTTATCGGGCAACACGCCTAAACTTCGTCCTAATCTAATTAAAAATTGCAGATTTAAAAGCTGAATAAAAAACTGCTTTTTTTCCTCGGTGGGAATAATTGTCTCATTGAGTTCTTTTAAATAATTTAAAAGAATTTCCCAAATGAACTCATCTTTTTCAGAGGAAACAATTGCTTCATTAAAAATTCCTATCATTTTTAAAGCATTTTCTAATTTCAAATAATCTTCCCGAATTAAAGAAAAATTATCAACTGTTAAAACGCTGGTTAAATGTTTATTGTTGACAGCAATAATAGTTGCCTCAATTAAATTAAGTGGTTCGAGATGTCCACCAAATTTAGAAATTGTTTTTTTAATGCCTTTCGCTATTATTTCTAATTTACCCAGTTCTTTTGTATATAAAATTACATTAGCGTCTGCTTCATTAAGCGCTTCTTTTTTGAGAACAATTGCCAAAGTATGATATTCAAACATTATTATCAATTATAAATCGAAAGGGTCGTGTTTGCAAAAAAAAAGATTTTTTGTTATAATAGAAAAGTTTGATTAACTTGGAAGGGTGGCCGAGTGGTTAAGGCAAGAGTTTGCTAAACTCTGGCGCTGATGAGGCGCCTCGTGGGTTCGAATCCCACCCCTTCCGCTATAAAAAATCCCTCAACATAGAGGGATTTTTAATATTTTCAAATAGCGGTTATAGAAAAATCAACTTTTTAATAGGGACTCTATTAAAAATCTTTTTATTTCCTCTATAATAAATACAGATCTTTAAATTTTTATAAGGAGGGCATTAATGATAGATAGAATTGATTTTTTGGCAAAATTTATTAATGAATCGGAGTTGATTGATAATCGATGTTCTAGTTACGCTGTTATAAAAGAAGAAATCGAAAAAAACAAAAAAGATGGGCACGTTGGAGCAATACTCTATCTTGAAAAACGCGCTGATGAAAAAGAAATTTTCATTACTGAGGAAGACATTAAAAAAACACACGAATTAATTTTCAGAGAATCGGAAATTTGGTCAAATAAAAATCATCCTGAATGGGCTGGTAAATATCGAGAGGGCGCACCTCTTATTGGTGAATTAGGAGGGATTTCTCCAGAAAAAATTCCTCGAAAGATGGAGGAATTGATAAAAGTTTTAAATAAATGCCAGATGCTTTTTTTGTATCAAAAAAAGAGAAAATGTGAAAATAATTTTGAAAACAAAGTAGAGTTAATTAGCAATTTCCACTACCATTTCGGGATAGTTAACCCTTTCTACAATTGCAACGGACGCGTTAATAGAGCATTGCTCTTCTATCTTCTAAAATATTTTTACCTACCACCTTTCGTAATTACTTACAACGAAAAACCCGAATACTTGGGAGCTTTTATTGCTCAAGATCCTCAACTACTATACGAATTATTTCTTAAAAAAATTAATCAACAAAAAGAGCCTGCTTAACAGGCTCTTTTTTTCTTCTAAGCAAAGAGCTCTCGGCGAAGCCTACTCTTCCCACCGTGTTCGGGTGAGTACCATCGGCGTCCATTACTTTCACTTCTCTGTTCGGAATGGGAAGAGGTGGTACACAATGGACTAAATCACCGAGAAGTCTTTGCTTAGAAAATTTAAAAGGTTTTAATGAAGCATTTTTTATCGGGACGAAAACCACCCGATTAGTACTCCTCGGCTAAAATCCTCACGGATCTTACACCTGGAGCCTATCAACCTAGTCGTCTCCTAGGGGGTGATGACACCTAATCTTGGGATGGGCTTCGCGCTTAGATGCTTTCAGCGCTTATCCCGACCGAACATAGCTACCCGGCGCTTCTCTTGGTAGAAAAGCCGGTACACCAGAGGTTCGTTCAACCCGGTCCTCTCGTACTAGGGTCGACCTCCCTCAAGTGTCAAACGCCCACGGCAGGTAGAGACCAACCTGTCTCACGACGGTTTAAACCCAGCTCACGTATCCTTTTAATTGGCGAACAGCCAAACGCTTGGGACCTTCTCCAGCCCCGCGCTAGGATGAGCCGACATCGAGGTGCCGAACCAGACCGTCGATGGGGACTCTCGGGTCTGACCAGCCTGTTATCCCCGGGGTAGCTTTTGTCCGATGTCTCCGGCCTTTCTAATAAGGACCGTCGGGTCACTAAGTTCTGCTTTCGCATCTCAATCCGCAAATTAAAAAATTGCGGATCGTCGAGTTTATGAAACTCGAGTTCGGCTTGTCAGCCTCACAGTTAAGCCAGCTTATGCCTTTACACGACCAGTGCGATTTCCATCCGCACCTAGCCGACCTTGGTAAACTCCTCCGTTACTTTTTAGGAGGATTCCGCCCCAGAAAAACTGCCCGCCAGACACTGTCCTCCGATGTTTTTGCCACCGAAGTTAGGATTTAAACTGTTACAGAGTGGTATTTCACTGGCGACTCCATCCCGACCGGAATCGGGACTTCACAGTCTCCCACCTATTCTACGCAGCAACAGCTTAAACCCAATATCAAGCTGCAGTAAAGCTCCCGGGGTCTTTTCGTCTTGCCGCGGGTACCCAGCGTCTTCGCTGGAATCGCATTTTCACCGGGCTCCTCGTTGAGACAGTCCTCCAGTCGTTACGCCATTCATGCGCGTCGGAACTTACCCGACAAGGAATTGCGCTACCTTTGGACGGTTATAGTTACCGCCGACATTGACGAGGGCTTCGGTCGCTCAGCTACCACCTGTTAAAAACAAATGGTAACCGGCAACGTTGACCTTCTCGCATCGGTCAGGCGTCAGCCCCTATACATCCTCTTACGAGTTAGCAGGGACCTGTGTTTTTATTAAACAGTCGCCAGAGGTTCTTTAGCTGCGGGTCCGAATAATCGGACCAGGCCTTATCGCGAACTTACGGCCGCTTTTTTGCCGAGTTCCTTAACGAGGACTCACCCGTTCGCCTTGGTGCACTTACACCAACCCACCAGTGTCGGTTTACGGTACGAGTTCCTATGGATTAACCTTAGAAGTTTTTCTCGGAAGGCTCTTCGTTCGAATTTTCTGCCGAAGCAGAATTTCCTCGATTTGCGAAATTTGCCATTGAAGGCAGTTTACCGGATTTACCTGGTAAACATTTCTTTAAATCAAGGACGCCAAACCAATAAGGCGCTCGAACTTATATCCTTCGTCACTCCATCGGAAATTCCATAGGAAGGGCTGGAATATTAACCAGCTATCCATCAGCTACGGCTTTCGCCATTGCCTTAGGCTCGCCTAACCCGTGGATGATTGCCATTGCCACGGAAACCTTGGGTTTTCGGCGCTCCGATTTCTCATCGGAGATGCGGTTACTCATGCCAACATTCTCTCTTCCTTCCGCTCCATCGCCTCTCGCGAGTACGACTTCACTGCGGAAGAAATGCTCTCCTACCTTCTATCTCTTTGAAGAGATAGAATCGCGTCTTCGGTGCTTGGTTTAAGCCTCGCTAAATTTTCGGCGCAATCAGCCAATTCCGACAAATGTCGGAATATGATAGTGAGTTGTTACACACTCTTTAAATGATGGCTACCTCTAAGCCAACATCCTATCTGTCTTCGGCTGATTACTTCCTTTGACACTTAACCAAGACTTAGAGACCTTAGACAGCGATCAGGGTTCATTCCCTCTTGACCACGAAGCTTAGCCCCCGTAGTCTTACTGGCTATCCTCGCTGTTGGTATTCGGAGTTTGACTTAATCGCCGAGCTTTCGCCCTTTACGATTAAACCAGTAGCTCTACCCCCAACAGGTGAATAGATAGCCGCTAGCCCTAAAGCTATTTCGGAGAGAACCAGCTATTACCAAGCTCGATTAGCTTTTCACTTCTTACCACAGCTCATCCGAAGGTTTTGCACAACCAACCGGTTCGGGCCTCCCTCCGCCTTTCGACGAAGTTCACCCTGGCCATGGTAAGCTCGCTTGGCTTCGGGTCGTATGAGTACTACCTTACTATCACTTCTTAACGAGCTAAAAAGCTCAATTAAGAAGGAATAGTATTCGCTCTATTTAAAGCTCGGTTTCCCTATGGCTACATCGCCTGAGGCGACTTAACCAAAGCAGTACCCATACACTCGTTGGCTCATTCTTCAATAGGCACCCCGTCACCCCGTTCTTTCCGAAGAAAGAACTAAGAGCTTCGAGTCCTTGTAAGCGTATGGTTTCAGGTTCTATTTCATCGGCCTCACCGGCCTGCTTTTCACCTTTCCCTCACGGTACTAGTTCACTATTGATCACAAAAAATATTTAGCCTTGGGAGATAGTGCTCCCGACTTCAC
>JBMFLE010000002.1:0-36074 GCA_049971355.1 Patescibacteria group bacterium | reverse complement strand
TTGGGGGTTCGAATCCTCCCGAGGGCACTCGAGCAAAGCGAGAGTGACCTCGAGCAAGCAAACTGCTTTGCTTGCGAGGAGGATTCGAAGCCCGCAGCGATGGGCGAGTTTGAGCGAAGCGAAAGGCGAGCACCGCGAGGGGCGGCCTGCGAGAATCTGCCCTGCCTGCCGGTAGGCAGGCGTCAGGCAGATTACTTGTAGGCGAGTCCCACCCTGGGCACATTAGAATCTATAATTTAGAAAGTAGAATTTAGAAGTTAGAATTTGGGATTTAGTAGGCCAACGGATATCCTTTGGACATCCGTTGGCCTAAAATTAAATAAAAAAGGCGGCTACGCCGCCTTTAGCTCAAAATTAAAATTATAATCACCACTAAAATAACAACTTCTACGACAACAGTCACCGCTGGCCACCGTTCATAGCAATACCGGTGAAGTTCTTTCAATTTTCTAAAAACAAATGTTACTATTGAACAAATAACATCAACTATAAACTGAAAAATAGCCTTAAACATTTTTCCCAATGCCCTATTTACTTCCTTGGTTTTGCCAAAAATAATGGCAAAACCATAAACTAAAATAATCGGCAATAGGAAAAATGATAATAAATTTATCAGCTGTTGCATTTTTATCCTCCTTTTTCAAGAATCTAATTTTATAATATAATTTTTTAAAAATTTGTCAATAATATAAAAATCTAATAAAAGAAAGCCCCCAACTTAGGTTGGGGGTTGTTATTTTTATGCGTATTAGTATTATGCGTAGTCTTGAGCTTTCAACACGATCTTTTTACCTCTCTTCAATTCAACATCATACGCGTTTTTAGAATCAACCCTCTCTGTTTTTTGGGGGGTAATTTTGTAAACATACCACCCCCACTGTCTACCTTCTCCAGCACAATAATCAATTTGACTTTTAACCACCACTACTGCTACTTTCTTTCTGTAATCGATGGCCTTATCAATTACCTGAGCCTGAACATAAGGAATGTCGGAATTCGTGTAAGTGGGAATATTCAGAGGATAACCAGCCAAAATATAACTTGGCATAGTGGCGTTACGAGTTTCGGCTTTGAGAATCTTCTGAATTTCAGCTTCCACATGTCTCTTAAACTCTTCCTTTTCTTCAAGAGAAATTGATGTCGAATTATCTTCTCTCTCGGCTACTGAGAATGTATGCTTGAGAGAGAAATTATAATGGGAATTAATCAACACTACTTCAACCCGATCTTTGGTAATTTTAGATATGCGCACATCGTTGAAATTATAAGCTGGTCTGTCAGCATGTTGATCATAAGCATCCCGCCATTTGTAATACGTCTTTGCTCTTTGACCATCCCTGAACACTATAACATCGTGACCATATTCAGAACCGCCGGAACCATAATAGAACCATCTGGAAACAAGAAAAACAACTACCCTATGCTCGAGATCATAAGCTATTTTTACAATTTCATTATCAATTTCCTGAACCACTGCCCAAAATTCTGGAAGAATCGAAAGAACAGGAGTTAGATCGAGCAAATTCAACTGCTCCATTATCTTTTTCTGCTCTTTCAAACATCGAATCTGATTTTCGATCTTTTCAAGTTGTTTCTGCAAATCTTCTTTCTGCTCATTCTGTTCTAAAAGTGCAGGGTATTTTTTTTGGATCTTTTTTAGAACTTCTACCTGAGCTTTTTTAAAATCTTCCGATGAAATTTCATATTGCCGATCACCGCAGAATGTCAGCCATTTTTCTAGTTCTAGAAACGTTATAACTCTTTCACCCTCGTGACAACCACCACAAGTAGTAGGACGCTTGAAACTCCCGAAACCACCACATCCGTTGTAAATAGAAAGATTTTTAAGGCGAGACCCGATAATAATTTTCTCATCATCGGGCAGTTTTTTCATAGCCTGCAGACACTTTTCAAGCAACGCAAGTCGACTTTCTCTCCGACTATCTTTATATTTTTGCTGCCATTGAACAATTTCTTCTTGAAGGCTAGCGGGGAATCGTTTTTCAATTAGAATATTTCCCAAATTTTCAACCACATCGAAGTTTTCGAATTTTCTCAACTGTTCCTCAACTTTTTTGTACTGTGACTCGAGCTGAACAATTTTTTCCGTATAATCTTTTAAAGTTTTTAATTCGGCCATGGTAAACCTCCTTGGCCTTACTACTCTTCTCTACTTAAACCACTCCCTTTCGAGATTATGGCGAGAGAAGAGAGGCCGCTCACTTCGTGAGCAGTATAATGAACTGAATAATATTTTTCAGCTCAATATACTGCTCACGAATAGTTTGGAAGGTTTCTTTAAAAAATATCCCTTATTAAATTTTTAAATAGCTCTGCCACAAATCTAAATGAGCAAAATTGTCGCTCAAAGAGAATTCCGAAAAAACGATAAACGTTAAAAGTATTGAAATGTTTTTTCTCAAAATTCTTTACACGATTTTATTATAGCAAACAATATCCATTTTGTCAAGTCTATACATTTTGCCTCCAAAATGTTATAATAAAAATGTATGAATAACTCTATGCCCGAAATGCATAAAATCGACAATCCTTATTTACAAACAGGATGGGATTTGTTATTGCAAAGAGACTTAATTAAAGAATCGGGAATGGATAAATTTGAATGGATTGAAAGATATTCGCCGCTTTTCCGCCAGCTGGTTGAAGAAAAAGCCGATGAAATAAAAGAACTGATTAAAGATCCGGAACTTCTGAAAGAAACTTTCAAGAAATGGCTTTACGAAGATAAAGAAGAAACGATTCACTAATCTTTTTCTAATTTTTATTTCGCGGTATAATAAAAATAATGCTTGTTATCAAAGAGCAAAATATTAAAACATTTTTAGAAAAACTATCGGAAAAATACCAAGTGTTTGATGTTCGGAATGATTTATTGCCTTTTAAACAATATTTTCTTCCACCTGAAGAAAAAATTTTTGAAAGACGAAAAAATAAAATAAAGGTGGCAGGAAAACCAAAGCCATTGGTGCTTTTTGGATTAAATTTTTACGAACTTGAGGCCTTAAATCAACTGGATGAAATAATGGCGAAACCGATTGAAGATTATTTTTACTTTCAACGCCGCAATCAAAGTATTGTTATTGGTTTAATTGAAGAATCATAAAGCTTAACTAAAGCACGCCCCTTTTCACCATCATATACTACAGACAAGAGATAACAAGGTCTTATCGATAGTTTGCCAGGTGGCGAGATTGTTTTTCAAAAAATTAACAGCGATTCCTATCGCGTCTGGCTCAAAAGTAAAAAAGAAGAAAAATGGTTGAAAAAATACAAAAAAATTTTTGAAGAAGTAGAAAATATTGAGATTAGCTCTCCAATTTCACAAAAAAATGACGAATGGCATTTAGAAATGCGGCAATTACTCTTAGATCCCGAAAAATTAGCTAAAGCTGTTGAATGGTCAGAAAATCATCCGATTTGGGATGAATTGGCAAAAACTTGTTTGGGTTGCGGCATTTGTACTTTTATGTGTCCTTTATGCTACTGTTTTTCCTGGGAAGATAATAAAACGCTTGATGGCAAAAGTTATCGGATTCGTAAATGGACCGCTTGTACTTTAAACGATTTTGCTCTTGTTGCTGGCGGTCATAATTTCCGAAAAGAATTAAAACAACGCTATTATAATTGGTTTTATCATAAATTCGTCCGCGGTTATTATGAATGGGGAAAATCTCTTTGCGTTGGCTGCGGTCGTTGCCATAAAAATTGCCCAGCGCAAATTGATATTTTAAAAGTTTTAAAAACTATCTTAGCTGATTATGAAAAATCTCTATCTCCCAAAAATAGTTAAAATTAAAGAAGTTAAAGAAGAATCGCCCACCGTTAAACTTTTCCGACTCGAAAATAAATTTCCCAAAAACAAAGATGGAATGATTTTTATTCCTGGCCAATTCTTTTTAATTGGCGAAACGGGTTACGGCGAGGCTCCTTTTGGCGCCCTCTCCTCTCCTTATGAAAAAAAATATGTTGAATTCGCTATTCGCAAAGCCGGCAATGTCACTAATTATTTGCACACTCTTCAAGCCGGAGATTTAATCGAAATTCGCGGTCCTTATGGCAACGGTTTTCCAATTGATTTTATGAAAGAAAAAGACGTTGTTCTGGTTACTGGTGGCTGCGGCATCCCACCGATCGCCTCTTTAATTGAATATATTATTGTCCATCGGGAACATTTTGGTAATGTCTATCTACTTTATGGCGCTAAAAGTCCTGAAGAATTATTACTAAAAGATCGCATTGAACACTGGAAAAAATCAATCAACGTTATTCTAACAATTGACAAACCCCACCCAAATTGGCAAGGTCCCGTTGGTTTTGTTTCGGATTTAGTAAAAGAAATTAAAATTAATGAATTAGATGCTGTCGCTGCTATGTGCGGTCCGGGCCCAATGATGGATGCTTTAGAAAAAATTTTAAAACCCCTGGGCATTTCCGACCGTCGAATTTTTGTTAATATGGAAAGAAAAATGCAGTGCGGCATTGGCAAATGCCAACATTGCACGTGTGGCAAAAATTATGTTTGCTTAAATGGTCCGGTTTTTACTTATGATGAAATCGAAAATAGCCATGACTAAAAAAATAAATAAAAAAATTTCGGTTGGTATTTTTGACTTTACTGACTGTGAAGGTTGCCAAGTAAAATTAGTTTCTTTGCGAGAAAAATTTTTGAAACTTGAGGAAAATTTTGAAATTCTTGCTTGGCGTTTAGGTCAAGAAAAGTTCAACCCCGGCCCATATGATATCGCGATTGTTGAAGGAACACCAATTATGCCAGAAGAAGTGGAATTGCTTAAATCCATTCGGGAAAATTCTAAAATTCTTATTGCTTTTGGAACCTGTGCAGCTTTGGGTGGCATTCCCGCCATTTTATCTGAAAAAGAAAGACAATATTGGTACCAAAAAATTTACGGTCCGAATTACAAACCGCGTGGCATTGAAGCCCAACCTCTTTCCGCTTATGTGCCAGTGGATGTAATTATTAACGGCTGTCCAGTTGATGAGAATGAAATTTTAAAAATTTTTGAAGCCTTCATCGCTGGCAAAAAACCTTATCCCTATGATTATCCAGTTTGCTATGACTGTAAAAAAGCCGGCAATGAATGTCGCCTTCTTAAAGGATTGCCTTGTTTAGGACCGATAACTAAAAATGGTTGTGGTGCGATTTGTATTTCCGGTGGTTCAGCCTGTTATGGTTGCTTTGGTCTTCGCGATGGCGCCAACTTTGAAGCTCTTATCAAAATTTTAGAAAAAATCGCCGATAAAAAAACCGTCGCTTTATATCTCTCAATGTTTCACAAAAAAGATATTAAATATGATAACCAATGAATTTATTGCTAAAATTGAAGGTCATGGCAATTTAAAAGTCGATTGGAAGAATAATAAAGTAATTTTGGAGGTGGCTGAGGGAGAAAGATTGTTTGAAGGATTGTTAGTTGGCCGACCAGCTGAAGAAGCCTATTGGGTCACTCCCCGCATTTGTGGTGTCTGTCCAATTGCTCATAATTTAGCTTCTATTTCAGCTTTAGAAAATGCCGCCCAAATTAAATTATCCGAACCAATGAAACTTTTAAGAGAACTAATGCAATGCGCCCAAATGATCCAAAGCCACGCCCTGCATCTATTTTTCTTAGCTCTGCCTGATTATCTAGGTATTGATCGCGGCACAGAATTAAAAAATAAAAATCCGAAAGCCTTCCAAAATGCTTTAGCTTTAAAGGCTTTAGCTGATAATTTAGCTTTTGTTTCTGCTGGACGTAATGTCCATCCAACAACTCCAACTCTCGGTGGCTTCAATAAATTGCCAACTCAAAAAGATTTGAAAAGAATGCTCTCGGAATTAGAAAAAACCGAAGAAATTACTCATTGGCTGGAAAAATTCTGTGAAAATTTAAATTATCCAGATTTAAAAGTTGATTTGGAATTAGTAGCGATTAAAAACGATTTAATTTATTCTAGCAAAGGTGAAACAGTATCAATAAATGATTACAAAACAGCAATTGAAGAAGAAATTAGAGAGTTTTCAACTGCCAAGTTTTCTAAATTCCATGGCCGAGAAGTAATGGTTGGCGCTTTGGCGCGTTTATATTTCGAAAAATCCCAAAATAAAAATTTGGATTTTCAAAATCCATTTCATAACAACCTTGCTCAAGCCATCGAAATTAAACTCTATCATCAAAAAGCCCAAAAAATTATTAAAAAACTTTTGGAATTTGATCTAAAAAACATTCCTCATCAAGCTAAGCCAAATTGGCAAAAAAACTCTCAAGGTATTGGTGCAGTAGAAGCACCTCGCGGCGGCCTCTATCATGAAATTCACGTTGATGAAAAAGGCTTTATTACTTACATAAACATCATTACGCCAACCGTCCAAAATCTTACTTCAATCGAAAAAACCGCTCAATTACTTATTGAACAACACGCCTCTCGATCGCAAAAAGAAAAAGAAAAATTGCTTAATATGCTGGTAAGGGCTTATGACCCTTGCATCACTTGTTCAGTGCACTAAAATTGATATTCTCTAAAAAAAGAAAAGGGCTCGCCTAGCGAGCCTTTTGTTTATTTTTCTTATTGAAATTTCTCAGAGCTTCTTTTGTCAACTGCAATAATTTATCTGCTTCTTTTTGAGAAATTTTTTCAATAACTTTGCGGAAATGAACAGTCACCCAATCGCCTTCTTTTAAATCTAAATCTAGCTCATTTTGAACAATCAATTCAACTTTCGGACCCAAAGTCAATTTGTCCTTTTTTAATGTTTTCGTAATTGGTTGATAAATTACCCACCACTCCCTATTTGAAATTTTGTCGCTAATTTTAGCTGGATGAACAACACAATCATCAACTAACTCTTCAACAATTTGATGCATTTTTATCTGAATGATAGGAATCAAAGTCGAAGCATTATGAATCCACTCCTCTCCTTTTAATTCTGGATTGCCTTTCCAATAAAAAGAAACGACTTCTTCATCAAATGGTTCTTTGTGATTTAACTGGGCGATTCGGCGATAAAAATCATAACTTAAAAGGTTTTTTAAAATTTTTTCAATTCTTTCCGCTTCACCTTTGCCATGACGGAAATAATCATACAAATCATTGGAAAATTTAAGCAAACGAGCTTTCTCGCAAACATAAGAATATTTAGCAGCTAATTTTAATCCTTCCCCTTCCATTTTATCCCTCCTTTTTAAAGAGCTTTTAGTGATGGCTGTCATGATGACTGGCCTTTATAAAATTTAATATTTTTTTCGCTTCTTTCAAGGGTAGTTTGTGAATCGCCAAATCGCCGTGGGCCAAAACAAAATCGCCTTTTTTTGGTTTTTTCTCTTTTATTAAAGAAATATCGACAATATGAGTGTGACCTTCTCCTTGAACTACTGCCTTATCCTTTTCAATTTTTATAATTCTCATTGGTGTTGCCAAGCACATAAAATTTATTTATTTTCATTATAATATAATTTATGCTATAATAGAATAGTCGAATAAAAAGAGGGTCAATGAAAAAAGTTCTTGGTAAAATAGTTTTAATTTTAGCGATTGTTGCTTTTTTATTAAGTATTGCCATTATGGTTTTAAATAAAAAAGCTCCTCTACCACAAGAACAAATTGCTTTAAAAAATTGTTTAGAGAGCGGCGGCCAGGTTGTTTCTGCTTCCTGTTGTCTAAACACTTCTAATTTCCCTGATACTTGCTTAATTGGCGCTTGTGGTTGCGCACCAGACAAAAGCCACATAGTCCAAATCTGTGATTGCGGTCCTAATAAATGTTTTGATGGTAAAACTTGTGTAAATAGATAATTTTGACAAAATCATCTTCAAAGATTAAAATTATTTTAGCAATGGTGGCCTTAGTTCAGCGGCTAGAACGCCTCGTTGTGGCCGAGGAGGTCAGGGGTTCAAATCCCCTAGGCCACCCCAAACCTCCTAATCTCAAGGGGGTTTTTCTTGCTTAATTTTTAAAATTAATTAAACTTAAGGCGGAACTTAAAAATTTCAAAAAAGGAGGAATAGAATGAAAAAACATGATTGTTTTTTAACTATTCAAATTTTAGGAGAGGAGATCATTGCTCCCGTCATTGAAAAAATATTAAATAGTAGAATTACTAACATTCCCATTGATACTAAAAAAATCAACAAAACAAGTAATGGATGCCAGAAAATTTATGAAGTTAGTACCAGTTATAGATATTATTGTCGTTTCAATTTATACCAATTAATTTTCAATATTCATCGGAGATTTATCCCCGATCATAATGACTTTACTGCTCAATTTATTTTCGAATTTAAACTGGGTAAAAAAGAGCCTGTTTTCCGCAGTTGGGAAGCCTACAGATTCCAGGAAGAAAAATTAAGTCAAGAAGAATTAAACGCCATTAAAAATTGCCTCTTAGAATTCTTTGGCAATTTTTCAGAAGGAAGCTTTTAAAAATTATAATTTAATAAAGAGGCCCTATAAAAGGGCTTCTTGTTTTTTTAAAAAATCATGATAAATTATAGATGGCATTTAAAAAATTAAAGAAGGGGGTTTCGCATGAAAAGAAAAATATTTATCGCCTTAGTAATTTTAATAATGATTCTTTTGACAATTCTTTTTGTCATCGTCAGGAAAAAATCCGATAATCTTTCAACCACTCAAGTATCTCTTGATCAAAAAAAGGAAATAATTGATCTAAAAAAGCTCGATCCGGACATACGATTAATTTGGCTTTCTGATGAAAACGGCAAAAATTTAAGACCAGTTTTAATCCGTATTGGTATTAGCGATGGCCAATACACAGAAATAAAAGAAATTCTTTATGGCGAAATAAAAGAAGGTGATTTTGTTGTTACGGGCAAAACAACTCCTCAATCCAGCAGTTCCCAACAGGACATTAATAGAATTTTTAGAAGTTTAAGATGAGGAGGCGATCATGATCCATTTTTATAATTTAACCAATGGTTTAGAAATAGTTGATATCTCAAAATATCCCCATATCACCCGCATCCAATCTTCTCACATCGAAGGAAAACATTGGAATCATCTTTTTGCTCAATTAAGCGATGAATTACTGTTCTATCTGGCAATTGGCAAAGAATGTGTTATCGTAGACGCTTCACCAAAACCCATACGCTCCAGTCTTGCTCGCATTGGAATACCAGTTATTGTTTATATTTTATCTCGCATCTGGTTTCATAAAAAAATTGAACCCCAGACATTCGATAAACGATATCTTGAAAGTGTTTATCGTTCCTTAACAAGAAGCACAAAAAATAAGTTAAAATATTATCGAAAATTTTTGCTGACCGATAGAATCAGATTGAAATGTTTTATCGGTTTTACAAAGAATGACGGCAAATATCATATATTTAAAAAGAAAATCCAAAACCAAAAAGATGGCGATTAATCGCCATCTTTTTATTTGACAAAGAATTAAATCGGAATAATCTAAAAATGGCTCTTAAAATTTTAATAAGGAGGTGGCAAATGCATAAAATATTCAATGAGGTCATTTTAAAATTTTGCGAACTTTTTCAATTTTACCCAACGCTTAATTTGTTTTTTCTTGAGGCCCAAAAAAAGAAATTAAATAACATAACAATTAAGCCGATCATGATTAAAACAGAATTTCCTCTTTCTGGAAATTATATATTAGAAGGAAGAATTGAACTACAAGCACCAGCAATCAAAGCTTTTTATATAAAACAGTGCTATGAGGCGCTGGTAAAAGCTTATTACGAAAATAAAGAGGCTTTTGAAAAAGAATGTAGAAATACAATCGAAGAAGAAGCAGAAAAAATTCGAAAAAAAGCAATCCAAAGAGGTCTAAATGTCATCACTTTAAAAATACAAGAAGAAGAGTGTTAAAATAAAAATAGAAAAAGATGGCGATTAATCGCCATCTTTTTATTTGACAAAAAATTAAATTAGGTTAATCTAAGGGTGGTTTGATTAAAAATTTAAAAGGAGGGGTGAAATGAAAAAAATGAAAAATTTAGTTAAAAGAGCATTTTTGACTGTTTCAAAATTTTTTAAAATATACCCGTCCATTCAATTATTGATTGATGATGCCAAAAAAAAGAATGTTGAAAAATTGCTGATTATACCATATATCTCCATAAAAGAATCGTTAATGAGTAAAACGATAAAAAGGATTGATGGTTTCATTGAAATTACAGCAGAAAATCTTCCAGCTGTTTGCTCCATAGAATGCAGCGATGCTTTCTCTAATTATTTATCATCTGAAGCAGAAGATGAAATATTTGAAGATTGTAAAGAGTCTTTATTAGAAACGGCAGAAATGTTTAAAAAATACCTGGAAGAGCATAATTTTAAAGTTGAGATTAAAAAAGTAAAAATTTTATAATTTTATACACAATACGGGCCCAAAGGGGCTCGTTTTTTATTCTTCTCTCTTGATTTTCTTTAAATTCAAACTATAATAAAAATGTACTTTTTTAAATCGTATCTAAAGTCATTAAATTCTTTAATTTCGCTATAAAAAATTTGTGAAACCCTTTTTTGTAATTAAATCGCAATTTTTGAAAGGCGAAATCCACTCATATGGAGACGCTTATTTTAGCATCTTTAGCAACCTTAATTTTAGGAATTTTTATCGGCTATCTCGCGCGACAAAATATTATCAAGCGCGAAATTGCCTCCGCTGAACAAAAAATTAAAAGTCAGTTAGAAGAAGCCAAAACTAAGGCTAAAGAAATTATTTTAGCCGCCAAAGATAAAGCTGCGGCTATTTTGGATGAAGCTCAAAAAGAAGAAAAAGAAAGAAAAAAAGAGTTATCTGCTTTTGAACAACGTCTTAATCGACGCGAGGAGTTGCTCAATCAGAAACTCAGCGAAACCGAAGCCAAAAATCGTTCTTTAGAAGAAAACATCAAAAAAGTAAAAGAAATAAAAGAAAAAGTTGAGGAAATCCGGCAAGAAGCTCAAAAAGAATTGGAAAGAATTGCTGGTTTGGGCGAGGAAGAAGCTAAAAAAGAATTGTTTTCAAAAATAGAAAACACCCATCGGCAAGAAATTACTGAATTATTGAAGCGGATGGAAAAAGAAAAGCGTGATGAAATAGAAAAACAGGCTTTTAATCTTTTAGAAACTGCCATTCAACGATTGAGTAGATCAGTGAGCAGCGAAGTGACAACTTCTTCTTTTTCCATTCCAGATGAAGAAACCAAAGGAAAAATCATTGGCCGAGAAGGAAGAAATATTAGAACTTTAGAACGCCTGACTGGAGTAGATATTCTGATTGATGAATCACCAGATACAATCACTCTCTCCTCTTTTGATCCATTAAGGAGAGAATTGGCGAGAATTGCTTTAGAAAAACTCATTAAAGACGGCCGTATCCAACCCGCCAAAATCGAAGAAAAAGTTGAAGAAGCCCAAAAAGAATTAAACGAAAAAATCAAAGAAGCCGGAGAAAATGCTGCTTATGAATTAGGGATTTTAGATTTACCCAAAGAGATTATTTATCTTTTGGGAAGATTAAATTATCGAACAAGTTACGGCCAAAATGTGCTCCAACACTCAATCGAAGCCGCTCATCTAGCAAAAATGCTGGCCGCCGAATTAGGCGCTAATATTGAAGTAGCT
Organism: Patescibacteria group bacterium; assembly: GCA_049971355.1. Lineage (GTDB taxonomy): Bacteria > Patescibacteriota > Patescibacteriia > UBA2591 > UBA4787 > JBMFLE01. The sequence goes on along the minus strand of JBMFLE010000002.1, from coordinate 24,476 downwards.
AAAAAAGCGGCATTACTTCATGATATTGGCAAGGCTATTGATCATGAAGTTGAAGGTACTCATGTAGAGCTGGGAAGAAAAATTCTGCAAAAATACGGCGTTTCTGAAGAAATTATTAAAGCCATCGAAGCTCACCACGAGGATTATCCATTTGAAACACCTGAGTCATTTATCGTTGCTGCCGCCGAAGCAATCTCTGCTAGCCGTCCTGGAGCAAGACGCGACAGTCTGGAAAATTACCTTAAAAGATTGGAAAATCTTGAAAAAATTGCTCTTTCCTTTGACGGCGTTCAAAAAGCTTATGCAATTCAAGCTGGCCGGGAATTAAGAGTTTTTGTTATCCCGGAAAAAATCGATGATTTAGGGGCTTTAAATCTAGCTAAACAAATAGCCAATCGTATCCATGATGAATTAAATTACCCCGGCGAAATAAAAGTAAATGTGATTCGCGAAACAAGAGCCGTGGAATATGCTCGTTAAAGTTTATCCACACCCCTATTTGGAAACCGCATAAAATGTGTTATAATTCAATTAAATGGGGTTTCCACAAAAAGGTCGCTTAATTTTTAAAAACAATGACAAAAGAAGGATTAGTCGAGGCTATTTTAAGTAAATTTGAATTAGCCAGCAAAAAACAAGCTCGCGAAATTGTAGAAACTATTTTTGAAACCATCAAACAAACAATGGCTCGTGGCGAAGAGGTAGCAATTAGCGGATTTGGTACTTTTCGCGTGGCTCGCCGAGCAGCTCGCGAAGGTATTAATCCCCGCACTGGCGAGAAAATCCAAATTCCTGCTTCTATCAAACCTAAATTCCGCGCCAGTAAAGCTTTGAAAGAAGCTATAAAATAATTGTTTATTATTGCCCCAATAAACCAAAAACCCCTCATTTGAGGGGTTTTTGGTTTAAATTTTACCGTTCATTATCATTTTTGCTGTTCATTATTATTCATTAATTCCTTTAATTTCTTTAAGGCTCGATGTTGCAAAACTCGCAATGTTAGAGGACTTTTTTTCATAATTTTGGCGATTTCCCCATACGAAAGATCATCAATAAAACGCAACATCAAAATATCTTTTTGTTCTTCGGGCAATTGATTGATAAGTTTTAATATCTTTTTAAATTCTTCTTTATAATATAAATTTTCATCTAAATCTAGCGAATCTACGATTTCCACCCTAATTTCATCATTTAAACTCAAAGTCTCCTTTTGTTTTCTATAAAAATCAACCACTAAATTATGGGCGATTCTATAAACCCAGCTGCTAAATGGATTTTTACGGAATTGAAAATTTTTTAATGATTCCCACGTCCTTATAAAAACTTGCTGAGTTAAATCTTCGGCTTCTTCTTTATTGCCAACTTTTAAATAGATATAACGAAAAATTCGTTCGGCGAATAATTCATAAATTTCTCCGAAAGCTTCTTTATCTCCTTTTTTGCTTTTTTTTATCAATTCTTTAATGTCTTTTTCGGAAACTTCAGGCATAACTTTATTATAATAAATAATTATTGCGAAAATCAAAATTTTGTGATAGAATGAAAAATAAAAATATGTCGACCACTTATCAACCTAAAAAAAGAAAAAGAAAGAAAACGCATGGCTTTCTAGTGAGAATGCGAAAACCCGGCGGAAGAAGAGTTATAAAAAGAAGAAGACAGAAAGGTCGCTATCGCCTGACTGTTTAAATTTAATGAAAAAACGGGAAATAATAAGAAGAACTAAAGATTTTGAATTGATTTTTAATAATGGACAGAGAGAAAAAAACAAAGATCTTACAATAATTTATTTCCGCCATCCCCAAAATAAAATTAATCGCTTTGCCTTCTTAATTAGCAAAAAAGTTTCAAAAAAAGCCCATGAGCGCAATTTATTAAAAAGGCGCCTGAAAGCTATTTGTGACGAGCTTAATTTTAAAGAAAAGGGTTATGATTTAGTGTTTATTCCTCGGCCGTCTTTATTAAAAAAGAAATTCTCCGAATTAAAAGAGATAACCGAAAAATTATTGCGCCAGGCCAGTTTAATTTAATTTATGAAGTATTTTTTCTTGGGTTTAATAAAAATTTATCGAATTCTATTATCGCCTCAAACAGGCGTATTGAAAAATTTCTATTTTTTACCAGTTCATTGCCGTTTTGAGCACGAAGAATCTTGCTCTCTCTTTACTTATAACGCCATCAACAAGTACGGCTTAATTAAAGGTCTAAAAATGGGACTAATCAGGTTTTGTCGATGTAGTGGGTTTATTAAATAAATATGGGCAATTTTTTTCATATTGTTTTTATTCAACCAATATTCAATCTTTTAATCGCCATTTATAATTTTTTGCCAATCCACGATATTGGAATAGCTGCTATTGTTTTGACTATTATTATCAGAATAATCTTAGCTCCAATTTTTTACAAAAGTAGTAAGCAGCAATTATTAATGAACAAACTTCAACCCGAATTGCAAAAGATTCAAAAGGAATACAAAGACGATAAAGAAAAATTGGCTAAAGCCCAAATGGAACTTTTTAAAAAACATAGGGTCAATCCTTTTGGTAATTGTTTTTTAATTTTACTTCAACTTCCTATTATGATTGCTGTTTATCGGGTTTTTTTAATGGGTTTTGCTAGCGAAACGCTAATGAATAATCTTTATTCATTTATAAAAATGCCAGAAAACTTCAACCCTCTCTTTTTGGGAATTGTTAATTTAAACAAAGCCAATATTTTCATTACCATTATCAGCGCTGTGTTGCAATTTATTTCCACTAAAATGGTCATGCCCCAGACTCGCCCATCAAAACAAACCGATATTTTAGAGAGCCCAGCCCAAAAAATGACTGAAGTTCTCCAAAAACAAATGCTTTTTATTGGCCCAATTACCACTTTTATTATTTTAGTTAGCTTGCCATCGATTTTAGGAATTTATTGGTCTACAACAACAGTTATTAGCATCATTCAGCAAAAAATTCTTAAAAAGAAATTATCGGTCGAAAAAAACATTTCAAACAATGGAGCAAATAATTAAAACTTTATTATCATTTTTTAATATTGATGATGCTGAAATTGAAATCAATGACATTGATGAAAATTTATTAAATATTAATATCAAAACAGAAAATGGGAAAACCCTGATTGGCCCCCATGGCAATACTTTAAAAGATTTGGAATTAATACTGAGATTATTGGCCTCAAAAAATAATATAAATAAGAAAGTAATTCTTGATATCAATGGCTATCGAAAATTCCGCGAAGAACAATTGAAAAAATTAGCCAAAGAAACCGCTCATAAAGTAATGATTACCAAAAATCCAATTAAATTACCACCAATGAATGCTTATGAAAGAAGAATAATCCATATGGAATTAGCCATTAATCCTAATGTTACCACTGAAAGTGTTGGAGAAGAGCCCGAACGATGTTTAATAGTAAAACCTTACCCATAATCTCCTAAAATTAAATACCCGCTTCTTGCGGGTATTTAATTTTAAAAGTTTTTCTTAAAATACCTGGTTAATTTGTGTCTTCTTTAAGGCGTAACTTTTGGAATGGCTGTCGGTGTAATCGATGGTGTTGGTGAATTCGTTTGTTCAGAAATTGGTGGATTTAAACTATAAAGCGTTTTTGTTTTTTCATCGTAGAAGAAAAGGGTTTTATCATCTTTGCTTATTTTTATATCAGTGATTTGGAAAGTATTGTTATTTAATAATTGCGCCTCCATTGTTTCCAAATTAATCTGATAAAGCATTTCGTCAATTGACACTACTCCCATATAATAAGCATCGGGCCAAACACCAGAAAAAACCGGATTAACAAAAATACTGCAGTAAAGAATGGGTGAAGAATGGGCAAAAACACATTTCTCCGGCAGAGTAATATTAGGAAAATCTGCCAAAACATAACCATCTTTATTAATTAATTGTAATTTTGGACTCACTCCATTAGCACTGGTAGTGAAGAGTAAACCGTATTGTCCCTTATCATCCCACTTTAAAATTAAACCGTAACCACTCACAAAAGGACTAAATATTTTATTTTTTAAATCAAATTTCAAAACAGTTGTCTCGCTTAAGCCACTGGGTTTTTGCGTAATATAAGCGGTCGTGGTGGTTGGCCAGAGTAAATTAATATCACTTGCCGCTTTAAAATCCATTAAAATTTTCCGATTGGCTAAATTTTTATCTAACTGGGCTAAATAGTTTGTTTCCTTAAAATTCTCTTGGTAATAAAGTGGGCTATCAGAATAATAGTAAAGTAAGTTTTCGCCATCAGGGGACCAAGCAGCAGTTTTAATATAAAGGTCCAAATTTTTAACTTCGCGCGTTTGAATATCTAAAATGCTAAAAGATGGTTTAGTTGCACCTTCTGCCACATATTTAATTAAAATTTTATCTTTTGCTGATGGTTGAACAGATAAAACGTTGTTAAAATTAACGCCCAAATCTCTTTTTTCTTCTTTAATCTGATTCTGGGAAAAATCAATTTCAAATAATCCTTCTTTGGTTAGATATTGCAACGTTGAAGTCCCACTCTGCCAAAAAGCCAAAATTTCTTTATTAATTAAGTTCCGCAAAATTGGCTGCTGTTTAATATTGGTAGCGGAAGTACCAGAAGTTTGCTCTGGCAAAAATGGGGTGGCAGTAATTGTAGGCAAGCCAACGCCTCCGCCTTCTTGCTGTATTTCCTCTCCAATTTGACTCGCTGGTTTTAAATAAAACCAGTAAAAAACAAAGGCAATAATACCTAAGATAAGAAGAATTAAAATTGTAGTTAAAATCATTTTTTTCATATGTTTATTCTGGTAATTTAATCGCCTACTGACTTCTGACAATATGCAGCGCACTCTCTACCTGCATTTGTTAATTGCCCATTAGAATAACATCTATCCGCAACTACCGGTGGCCCACCACCAAAAGTATTTGGGTTCTGCAAACAACAAGCCCTAAAGCATCCTTCAGGGTCAGCTATTGTTACTGAATATAATTTATTACATACTTCTATACATTTAGATGATAGATCCGAACTAACTTTGCTACAAGCGTCCCTAATACAACTTTCTCTCAGCTTGGACAGGTTTTCTTGAATTTTTTTATCTTCTTCTTCCTTTAATTGTTTATCGCTTAATTTTGGTTGAATTCCTGGTAAATTTAATTTTACTAAATCAGGGTTAATGGTTCTTAAAATCAAAACCGATCCGAGCAGTAAAACCAAACCAATAATCGCATCTTTAATTTGCTCACGCGCTTCTTTTTGTTTTGAAGTATTATCAGCGCTTGTTGCATATTGGATACCCGCAATAGTAATTTGAATGATGACCGCAATTACGCCCGCATAAACTGCTAACTTATACAATCCAGAAAGATAGTCAGCCGGAGTTGAAGGACAACTGGGCAAAAATGGTTCTAGAGAAATTTCCATACAGCGCGAACCACCAAACCAATCTTCCGAAGTAGAAGCACTTGTATTGGTAGAAGCTGCATTACTAACTGTCTGGGGAGCGACTTGAACAGCCTGTTGAGCTAAAGCCACATTACTTAAAACAATGAACAAGAAAGTAAATAAAATATAGGGGTTTATTTTTTTCATTTTAAATTAATATTTATACTCGCGCTTGCTCTTATAATAATATCTCTTAAATCTTCAATGGTTAATTGAATTGAATAGTTTTTCTCTCCTTGCTCGGCTTTAGGCAGTATCAATATTCGCTCGTTATCTAAATCTGACACTCTTTCATTATTAATCCGCCACATATAATGCAATTGATTTGGATCATCACCGCCAAAGAAAAATGGCACAGCCTCAAGTTGTAATAAATCCCCAGTTGTTGAATATTGACCTTGAAGTATTTCTTTCTCTCCTAAAACTCTAAAGAAAATGGCTGGTTGCGCTAAATTAATTGTTATTGTTTTTTCAATCGGCTGACTTAAAACTGAAGTTAAAATTGAAACTTTTACAGTATAAGCGGTTTTATCAAAATCTTTTAGACGAAATCTAATTGATTTTAGACCCTGTCCTTCTCCTATTAAATTATCATTTACATACCATCGATATGTCCATTGATCAGAATTCAAATAACCTCCACTTTTTGAAGAATAGATGAATGGTTGAACTGATGTTTTAATAATCGCAAAGCGAGCTGGCAACGCCTTTCCTTGATATTCAACCGGAACCATTCCATCACTTTCCCAAGTTAAATAAATAAAGTTTTCGGGGGTTTTTGAAGATTGCGCAAAAGCAAAACTTCCCCCTATCATTAAGAGTGCCAACGCTAATAAAATTGAATTTTTTTGTTTATTGTTCTTCATTTTTTTGCGAACTAAGATTATTCGCCGTCTCTAATGCCTTGCCCGCTGCCGCTAATTCAGGTTTTATTTTCCCAGCGGCTTGTAATCCTTTTGCCGCCATCTTTAATTTTTCCGGATGTTTTTGTTGGAGATATAAAAAGACGATTGCGGCAGTTTTTGTAGGTAAAACTCCAACAAAAGGGATTAAATCAACGGCACTAGCCAACAACATAAATTCTCCTCGCAACCCCTTCATAAACAACCATAAAGTCAACGAACCACCACACAAAATATTTACCGCCCAACTAATAATTGTCCCAAATCCTGTTAACTGGAGCGCATCAACCAAATCTGATAAAACAGCAGCTGGCAATGGCCACATAAAGAATTCAATTGCAGAAATTTTCGGACCTGGAGGCGATTCATCAATTTCCTCTTCAGCTGACATTGTCCCTTCTTCCTCTTCTTGATTTAATTGTAAATCTTCATCTTCATAGGCCATATATATTATAAATAAATTTTATTAAAAGTTTAAGGTTATTAGGAAAGGCTTTTATCAAACATTTCCTTGGCTTTTTGGATTTGAAGCATTTGAGCAGGATTGGTGGTAATAATTTGATCCTCAGTATAAGAAGCAATTACTTTAATAGCCACGTGTTTTGCCCCAGCGAAAAATATCCCTTCTCCCACATTAGCGCTTAAAAGCAGCTGTTTTTCTGCTTCGGTTAAATTAAATGTTTCAGCCACTACATCAATGGAGGCGGGCGATTGTTTTAAGAGTAATTGCAAAGCGGAGTTTGTAATAATAGGTTTGCCTTGGGGAGATTTAATAAAATCCTCCACATCTTGGGTAATAGTTGTAACACCCATATGATACTTGCGACAACGTTTGACTAAGCCAAAAAGAAAATCTGCACCAGCTGGATATTTCATCATCCACCAAGCTTCATCAACAATTAAAATTCTTTTCTTCATTTGGGAACGGATTAAATTCCAAATAAAGTTTAAAACCATATACATAGCAATTGGCCGTAGTTCATCTTCTAAATCGCGAAGGGCAAAAACAACTAAACGATTATCAATATCAACATTGGTTGGATTGTTAAGAAAACCAGCAAAGGTGCCCCGGGTAAACTTAAATAATCGATCTGCCAATTCAGTACCTCCTTCCATATTTTCTAACACAGCCTGCAGATCTTCCATTAACGGCGGGGTTAATTTTGTAAAATCGCTTTCGGGTGTAATATCGCGTGAAGCATAAGTTTCAGCAATTGCTCTATCTAAAATCCCAATCTGCTCTGAAGTTAAATCTCCCAACATAATTCTTAATAAGCCGGTAAGATTCAAAATGTTTGATTTTAAAACCTCTTCCGGCGTTTCATCTGGCCGCGGAGGCGGTAAATCAAAAGGATTAATGTGATGCTCAGAAGTTAAGGAAATATTTATAAACGAGCCACCAACGGTCTCTGCTAAATGTTGATATTCTTTTTCTGGATCAATAATAATTACGTCTGTTCCCATCATCAAAGAACGCAAAACTTCTAATTTGCAGAAATAGGATTTACCACTACCTGATTTCGCGAAAATCACCATATTGCCATTTTCCAAAGAAAATCTATCAAAAATAATTAAGCTATTATTATGGCGATTAATACCATAAAAAATTCCTTTGTCCGAAGTTAAATCTAGCGAAATAAAAGGGAAAAAGGTGGAAACCGGTGAAGAATTTAAAGTAGAATGAACATTTAAATAATCTTTATTCAAAGGAAAACAAGACAACAAACCCTCTGACTGTTGGAAAAGCGCAGGTTTTATATAAACCATTCTCCCCTCTAAGAAATTAATGATTTTTTGCTCAATGGCTTCTAATTCTTTAAGATTAGAGGCGTAAATAGTTATATAAACTCCTACCTCAAATAATTTCTCACGTGCTTGTTGCAAAGCATCACGTAAATTTTCTAAATCTTGATAAGCAGTTTCTAAAATCGGGTCTCTAACCAATCCTTTTTCTTCTCTTTCCAAAAGTTGGGCTTCCACTTGAGCGACCTTCCTTCTTAATTGTTTCAAAGCCACTCCAGTATCAACGGGATGGATAAAAATGGAAACATCAACTGTTTGGTCAATGTTTAAAACTGGCGAAAACCAACCAGAAGTAAGATATCGAGGATAAGAAATAATATAGTGGGTTTTAGTATATAAATCGCCCAATCGGACGTAGGTTGATTCAATTTCTAAAGCCGGCGGTGTTAAAATTTCTCTAATAGTTTGCAACCCCGTCCGGGACGGTTTGGGAATTTTTATTTCTTCATCTTTTTTTTGTGAAAATGGTAAAATTGGCATATTTTATTCTATGGTTGGTTCTTCTAATTGTTCTAGCTCGGCTGTAATAGCCAATCCGACCCTTTCTTGTTTTTCAGGATTATAAAAATTGTAATACAACTCAATTAATTCCGGGGTTTTAAGACGAATGGCATTCAACCCCATTGCTTTCAAAGCTGAAATAACAGCAGCCACCCGGTGGTATAGTTGCATTTTGTTATTAACAAATTGCGTCTCTTTATCAACTTCTTGTTGGGGAACGCTGCTCTTTTGTTTACCAAAAGGCAATGGCAACTTTTGAAAAATTTGTGTTAATGGATTAGCACTACTTGTTGCAGAAATAAGAGAAGGAGAATAAGGTACAACAACATAAAATCTCTTTGTCATAATATTAGTGCTTTTGACAAGCTCATCTATAAAATTGTAATATTCCTGAATCTGCAATTTTAGAAGCTCATTTTTTTCATTCTTTTCCAACTCTTTAATTTTGTTTAAATAATTATCCAGATTAATTTTTCTAGAATGGACAAGGATTTGCAATGGAAAATCTAAAGAATTTAAAAGGCTTTGGTAGGCATTCAAAACTATCTCCTGCTCGGTTTCTGATAACAAATCAAAGTTAACACCCGACACCATCAAAACGGCTCTTAACGAACCATCTTTTAAAATAACGCAATCTTCTTTGATGGTTTCAATATCTATAAATTTTTCAGTGGAGGCAGTACTAATCATAATTGTTTATCTTTTTCTTCTAATTCTTTAGCAATTTTTTCCAATTCTTCGACCGTTAATCTTTTTTTCTCTTCTTGTTGAGAAACAACTTTTTTCGTTTCTTTTAATAAAGGTTTTGTTGCTTGGGGTTTTTTCCAAGTATATAAGCGCGGATTAATATAAAATTTTAAGGCATTAATCAAAACTTTGGAAAGGGGTTGTTCATTAACTTTCACAAACGCTAAAGCAATCGAAAATAAAGCAATGACAATACTAACTAAAATCCACAAACCCTGAGTGAGCACAGAATTCAAAATAAAAATCAAAACCCCGCCCCCTCCCAAAAATAAAAATTGACGAAGGGTTAATGGCCCAACAATTTTACTTTCTAAATTAATAAATTGTGGTACTTGAGTAGTAGGCATATTTTAATTCCTAAAATTTTAACTTTCTTAAATCAATAACATTTTCCGCCGGAATATCTGCTGTTGTCTCATTTTTAGATTCAACTTTTTCTTCTTGTTTCGGTTCTTCATCTTTCGGTATGAAAGATTTATTTTCTGGAGAAGGCGTCTGTTTGGCTTGTATCTCTTCTTGTTTCGATTCTAACTTTTCTTCTGGTGGGATTGGGGTTGTTTCTTTCATTTCTGAAGAAACAGCTTCTTTTGGTAGGAACGCTTCAACAATGGGGATTGGATTGACATCTTGAGGTGTTTGAAACGTTGAAGGCTCTATTTTTTGCTCTGTTATTGGTGGCGGTGGAGCAATTGGCTCACTTGATAATTTAATATCTGGTTCTTGTTTCTTTTCAACAAATTCTCTTTGTTCAAAAATTGGTTTTTCTATAGTACTAATCGGCTTGATTTCTTCTTCATGCTTTAATTCAATTTCTGAAACCACTTTTTCTTTCGCGGGTTTTACATCTTCAAAGCTAATCCGCCAAGGGGAAGATTCTTCCAAAACTGGTTTAAATTCCTCTTCTTTGCCAATAATCATTGGCTCTGTTGGTTTTTGAGTCTCTTGTGTGGGTTTTTTAAATTTGAAAAACGAAAGAAAAGTTCGCTTTGGTTTTTCTTCTTGTTGAGTTGTTGAGGTTGATTCTTGGATCGGAGGTTGAACAACAGCATCTAATGGCTTGGGTTCTTCTTTTTTGCTAGTCTCTGATAATGGTTGAATTCCGATATTTAATGTGCCAAGTGGTTCTTTTTGAGTTTCAATATTTTCTGGTGTTTTAGCTATTGATTCTTCTGTTTCGGCTATTTCCACTTTTTTTAATTCCGGCTGGCTTTCTTTTTCTAATTTTTCCATTGCTGAAAAACGATGATAAATTTTTTCTAAATCTTCTTTAAAAGGCGAGATGAATTTAGATTCTATTTTTAAAGCAATCTCCTTCGCCAATACCGGATGAATACCCAAATCTATTAATTTTCCACTTAAAAAAGCAAGGAAAACACTAGGATTTAATTTACCAATAAAAACATCGTGGGTTGCTCCGACCATCGCATCAAATTGATCATCGTTTAAATTATTTTGTCTTTCCAACTCTAAAAAATAGTCAGCCAATTCATTGCCTAAAAGTATTTTTTGAATTTTATCAGGCAACTTATCTAATCTTTGCTGCATTTCTTCTAATTCATTATCCATCTCTTTGCTTTCGTTATTAGAATTTTTTACTGGAATATTTGTATCATTCATATTTTTATTTTTATTTGTTCTTTTTATGTTATTGGCTTTCCACTCGAACTAACCAAAGTTGGTCCTTCTAAATTTTTCTTAAACCACATTCGACCATTAAAACCACTTTTTATTTTCTTTCTAAATTCTTTTTTGGTCTCCTCATCCATTGTTTCATAGGCGCGTTTAATTTCTGAAGTTAATTGGTCTAATTTAGGTAAATCAAGATTTCTCAGCTCGCTCGCTGCCTGTTCAGGATTTGTTTCAAGCTTTAATTGTATAACGCCCGAAAGAACAATAGGATCTTTAATTTTATCCAGTTTGATACTCTCAACTTCTATATCGGCTTTTCTAATAGCTTTAATCACTTCCTCGGACTTACCAGTTTTAACCGCTGATTGAACATCAGGATGCCACTCGGGATGATCTTTAATGATTTTCTTATAATCTTCTTTACTATATTTGCTTAACAAAGGCAAGGCTTTATCTTTATTCGAATCATCAATCCCGCCTTTTTTAGCTAAAACAGCAAACATCGCCGCTCTTTCTTCAGGTATTAAAGCAGAATTGGCCATTTGTTTTAACTGCTCTACACTCACATTTTCATATTTCTTTACTCTATTACTCCATTCCTTATTCTTAACCTCCTCGGCTTTGCGAGAAACATAACGACTAGCCATACCCAAACCGGTAAGACTAATAGCCGCTCTTGCTAATTCATTCTTACTAGCCGCCTTCTCTAAACCAGTTGCTGGAACATTGGCCGCTCTTAACGCCCATAAGGAAGCCTTTCCTTTAACAGCTCCTGATGCTTTCCTTCCTGTTTCTTTGGCAAAATCCAAAGTCTTCTTAGCTATTTCTACACCCATTTTTTCTCCAGCTATTAATCCCGCCACAATAAATCCTGCCACTAAAAACATCTGCATTACGCTCTGTAAATTGTACATTACAGAACTCATACCACCCGCTGTGAGTGTCCCTGGAATATGCAATTGCTTAACATGCGAAGCTGTTTCAAGAGCCAAATAAACGAAAAATCCCATTACTGGTGCTACAAAACACCACTGCAAAAATTTACTCCACCATTGTTTGGATATACCAGCCGGTGTGCCAGGAATTGAAATTAATGATATTACCCAGGCCAGCGGTGCAAAAATTAATAAAATCCATAACCAGAAAAGACGCACAAACAAAATACCAACCAAAGCACCAAAAATTATAATGACTAAAAAGCTAAAAACAATTGTGAAGGCTAACTTTGCTATACCCATCAGAGCAGTTTTCTCTTCCGCCCCTACCATTTGCGCTTGTATCCATGATGTCCATTCCGCCTCAGTCGAACTAGCTGTTGGCGTAGCAACAACCTGACTTTGCATAAATGTTTGCAACGTCAAAGCATCGGCTAAAGCATTGGTAAATCTTACCCCGCCCAATCCAGTAGGATCTGCCCCTAGGGAGCCAAAAATAAAATATCTGAAAAACATATTTGAAAAATCAATAATAGCCCCGCCTATCATTAAACTAAAATTAATCAAAATTGCCATAATAATCATTTTGACTAACAATCCTTTTGTTTGTCTTGATTGCACTCTTAAAATATAAGAAAAGGCGATATAAATTAAAATTACGATAAACAAAATATTTGCAAAATCACGAGCAATTCTCCAACCAGTTTGAACTACAGGCAGAGTAGTAAATGCCGAAGCATTAACTACTAAAGCCAAAATTTTTGCTTCTAAAATAATAATTTGGGAAGCAAGAAGAGCAATAAGATGGGCTACCCAACTAAAAATAGAATAGATTGCTGTTGAGGTAAAATCACCAATACTAAAAAGAGAGAAAGCGTGTGTTTTGAAAATTATGAAAAGATTAATAAACAAACCAAAAATCAACCCTTGAATTAAAGAGATTTTTCTAAATTTTATTTTTTGAATGATGCTTTTTATTCTTTTAAACATAACCGGTTAATTTTAGTATTGTGGTGGTGGTGATGGCTCTCTGCCACCACAATATTTTTGGCAACTTGTTAAACTAGTAAAATCACCATTAGGATCTAATTCACAAAGTCCCTCAACTTCGTTACAACTATAGCGGTTTTCAGATGGTGGAGGTGAAGGTGTAATCGAAGGATAACAAACTCGACTACATGAATCATAATCACTATAACTGCCATTGGGATCAGCTACACAAATTTGCAATTCTGTATCGCATTTAAAACGAAGCGTGGATCCAGTACAAACTGCTTCACAGCTTTCTTTAGAAAAATATGGTCCATTAGCATCAATTTCGCAAACTTTTGATCCGCCATAAGTTTTACAGGCATACCGCAAATTAAGCGATGGGCCAGAATCACCCTTTTCTGGCAAAGCCAACAATCCCTTACCATACCACTTACCACCAATTAACAATTCCTTAGCTGATTTTAACAAACGACTTATTAGTGCCTGAGCAATCATTTCTGAATAACCCTTAAGATCAGCTGAAGTTAGAAAATATGAGTCTGATTTCTCTAATTGATTGGTTAAAACTTTTGAAGTTAAATCTGATTTGGCTTCGCCCGGAATACTCACTACCTTTTCTACACAGATTTCTTGACCGGTAGCAGGATCTTTTTTGGTTTTAATACACCACTCTGTTGGTTTATAGCCACTCTGGGTTTTTTTCTCGGCTTCTTGCTGGGATTCAGATAATTCATTCTTTAAAGATTCTTGAGTCATTAAATATGCTCCGAAGGCATTATTCCAGGGATAAAAGGATTCTTCAAAAGCAAGCCACCCGCCATTAGAAAAATTATCATAAAAAGATTCGATATTGCTTACTACCCTTGATAAAGTACAAGTTGGAAAAGGAGGTTTACCAGGCAAGGTTGTCCCAACTCTAACTAAATAACGAAACGGCTCGCACAACTCCGAAAAAGGTGAATTTTCGATAAATCGACCAAAAGCCTCATCCATCACATCGCCGAAAAATTGTCGCCAATTAGTAACAAACTGTGGATCGCCAGTTGTTCTTCCGCTAATCCAATCAACTGCGTTAGAAACCAAACGATCCATAAATGTTTTCACGGCAATTCTGAGCAATAATTTTGTCATTTCAGCCATTTTTGCTTTTAATGTTGCTTTCTTTTTAGCTACCCATTCTTTACACTGCTGGGTAGTATCGGCGCCACCAGTATTAATAATACATTCACCCGAAATAGCCGTCCCACCAATGCCCAAAAAACTCAACGTACGACCTAACATTTGACAAACTGGATTTAAAACTACGGACAAAGCGGTATTAATCCAGCTTGTTATTTTTTGATAAATACCCGTAGAACAAACCATCACCTCGCCCCAATATTCGGGACTGTCTATATTCTCATATACCGCTGGCTCCTGTTCCAAAACCGAATCTAGATCTTTTGGCGAGGGCAAAGGAACTTCGATTAAGGTTTCTGTTTGGGCTTTAACTTTTAAAGCATTAACTATGCCTTCCAAATTAAGAAGAAGAACAGCAATTAAAGTGATAATGGCAAAAGTTTTTTTACTCATTTAAAATTTGAAATAATTAATTGAACCATCGCCCTCCATTTTTTTCATCATGGCCACCATCCATTGTTGATAAGCATTATCCAAATCCTCTAAAAGTTGACTAGCTACCAAACCGCTTATTGGATCTTTTTGATAATTATAAAGCGCTTTTAAAATTGCTTGCTTTGTGTTTAAAAAATTAATCAAATCCAGATGTAAATTAGCATAAGATGAAGGAATGGGTAACTTCTTTAAATCATCAATGGCTAAACTTAAATCATTAATCATATCAACCAAAAAAGTCGGATCTTCATTGTCCAAAAAACTTTGCAACCTTTCCTGAAAAACATCATCGGTTATCTTATGATCAGCCAATACTTTCATTGCTTCTACAAAATATTTTAAAGAAGTGAAAGGTGGCTCTTCTTGAGAAATAAATTTTAATTCAGCCAAAGTTGTAACTGGTACATTCTCAAGAAAATAATTAGTACATTTCTTTATCATTTCATCACTAAACAATTCTTCATTCGGCACTTCTAACTGGCCGGATGATAAATCATTGTTGGCATTTAAAGAAATAATTTGTTGGGCTAATTCATTGGCCACTTTTGATGTTAAATTATCTTCTTCTTTAACATCCAGGCTTTCAACATTAGCTGATAATTTTTGCTTTGCTTTTTCTAAAGAAAAAGAAGTAGGCGCATTAATTTTTCCTGTATCAGTCAATGCGGCTTTACTTTCTTTTATATTTACTGGTTTATTGTTATGTTGAAAAATCAAAAACGAAACAAAAATAGCCAAAAAAACGATGCCAATACCCAATTTTAGAGATTTTTTTTCCATAGGAATTCTTTTTAATATTATACTACAAAAATTAACCTTGATTAAGTTTTTTGGCCAAAGTTATCCACAATTGAAGCGACAATTCAGAAGCTCTTATTTTTTCAGACAAATTTAATTCTCTCAAAGCATTTCTAATTTTTTCTTTAGCAAATTTTCTTGACAAATTATTAAACAGCGTCTTTCTGGGCTGTTTAAAAGCGGTTTTTAGCAAATCAATGATAAATTCTTCGTTTTTTAATCTTTGATTTAAAGATAAAGTCTTAAATTTAACCACGGATGATTCCACTTTTGGTGAAGGATAAAAATCTTTTGGTTTCAAATTAAATAACAATTTTGGGGTCGCCCATAAATTAACAATGTTTGATAATAAATTAGTCTTGTGTTCTCTGGCTAAAATTTTTTGAGCCACTTCTTTCTGAAGCATTAATACAATTACTACTGGCGGATTTTTTAATTTTTGAAAAAGACGTAAAAGTTGGCCTGTTAAATAATATGGGATATTACCAACAACTTTATATTTTTTGTAATTATTTGAGATTTTTTCCAAAAGATCACGAATATCTCCTTCAATAATCTTTGGCCATTCTTCATTTGAAACACTCAAACGCTTCTTTAGAATCTCAACCCATCCGCTGTCTTTTTCTACCGCTATCACATAAGGAGTTTTTTTCAAAAGTTCCCGCGTTAGATTTCCACTACCAGCTCCAATTTCAACAATTACATCATTTGGTTCAATTTCCAAAGCCTCAACAATTTTTTTTAAAGCTGATGTATTAATTAAAAAATTTTGTCCTAATCGTTTTTTATATTTCATATTCTTCATCATCAATTAATTCGATCTCCGGATAATCAGGGTCAACCATATCTTTGTATGGCTCAAGTTCTATTTCTTCTTTTAACTCTGGCGAAATTTCTTCAATAAAGCGCGAGTTTTCATTAATTTTTAATTGCCCAAACATTCTGCGCCGCGATGACCAAATTAAATAAACCTCTTCTTTAGCCCGCGTCATCCCCACATACATTAATCTTCTTTCTTCTTCTAATTCTTCATCTGAATATTGAGATTGAATATGCGGCAAAATGCCTTCTTCGGCGCCCACAATAAATACAATATCAAATTCTAATCCTTTAGCACTATGCAGAGTCATTAAAGAAACAAAATTTTTATCATCTTTTTTCTCATCCCCTTCTTCAAATAAAGTAATTTTTTCTAAAAATTCCGCCAAAGTACCTTTGTCATAAGCATCAAAATCCTCCGCCAACCTTATCAATTCCAAAACATTCTGCCATTTTTCAACTGGGTCTTTGGCGGTTTCTTTTAAATATTGCTCATAATTAATTTTATTTATGAGTTCTCGAATCAATTGAGCTACTGGTATTTTATCCATCATTTTCTTTAACTCCTCCAAAATTTCCAAAAATTCCTTCGCTTCAGCCAATTTTCTTATATTTTCCCAAG
The DNA here is from genome assembly GCA_049971355.1 of Patescibacteria group bacterium. GTDB lineage: Bacteria > Patescibacteriota > Patescibacteriia > UBA2591 > UBA4787 > JBMFLE01. The sequence goes on along the minus strand of JBMFLE010000002.1, from coordinate 7,686 downwards.
CTTTTTCATAATTTTCCTCTTTAAAAATCAAAGATGTTTTCTTATTCCCAATTTGTCGCGGCGGTACATTAATAATTCGCTCCAAACTCACCAGATCTTTAGGATTAACCAAAATTCTTAAATAAGCCAGAATGTCTTTGATTTCTTTTCTTTGATAAAATTTAATGCCGGCAAAAATTTGATAAGGTATGCCTGCTTTTAAAAATACCTCTTCTAAAACTCGCGATTGAGCATTAATTCGATAAAGCACGGCAAAATTTTTATACTGATAGTGATGCTCATTGATTAAATTCAAAATCATCGAAGCGACAAATTCAGCTTCTTCAATTTCATCCAGCGCCCTCACCACAAAAATTGGTTTTCCTTCTTCATTAACCGAAACCAATTGTTTTTCTCTTCTTAATTTATTGTTTTTGATTATTTCTTGGGCTGCCTTTAAAATATTTTTTGTTAAGCGATAACTAGTTCTTAATACCACCACTTTGGCATCGGGCCAATCCTTTTCAAAATTCAAAAAATTGCGAAAATCAGCCTGCCGCCAAGTATAAATTGACTGATCTTCATCGCCCACCACACATAAATTGCGATGTTTTGATGATAAAAGTTTAATTAACTGATATTGGGATGTATTTGTGTCTTGATATTCATCCACTAAAATATATTTCCAGCGATTCTGATATTTTTCTAAAATTTCTGTTTGTTTTTGAAAAATTTCCACTGGCAATTTAATTAAATCATCAAAGTCGAAAGCATTGTTTTGTATCAATTTATCTTCGTATAAACGATAAATTTTGGCGACTTTTTCTTGAAAAAAGTTCTCAGCATTTTTTTCATAATCCTCCACATTAATCAACTCGTTCTTTGCTCGTGAAATTTCATTTCGAACAATACTGGGCAAAAATTGATCTTTGGGTAAATTTAGCTCGGTTAAGCAATCCTTAACGAGTTTCAATGAATCATCTTCATCAAAAATTACAAAATTTTTATTGCGCTGAACAATTTTTAATAAATCTTTCAAAATATTTAGGCCTAATTTATGAAAAGTGCCAATAAAAAGTTTTTGGGAAAAATTGTTGTGTCCTAAAATTTTTTTGATTCGCTCGCGCATTTCTTCAGCCGCCTTATTAGTAAAAGTAATGGCCAAGATATTCTCGGGTTTAATGCCAGTGGCCAAAAGATAAGCCACTCGATGAGTTAAGGTTTTTGTCTTCCCTGAACCAGCGCCGGCAACAATTAAAAGCGGCCCTTCTGTAAAAAGCACCGCCTCTTTTTGATCCTCGTTTAGCCCCTCTAAAATTTTCAATTTATCAATCATAGAAGTAAGTTTAGCATTTTTTCTTTGTTTTTTCCAGCAAAATTGATGAAAATAATCGCCAAATAGCCAGTTTTTTGTTATTTATTGAAAACTTGACTTCTTTTTATCAACGGCTATAATAAAGAGTAATCCTTTAAAAGACACTGGTCTTTTAAGGAGAAAATAAAATAAGCTTATTTGTACACTTTTTGCCAATTTTAAGCGATTGTACCGAAAGATTGCGACTGAACTGAAAGTTTTTATTTTCAATTCAAAAAGTCTCTTTTCTTTAAAAGAGCGCTTGTTTTACTTTAGACAACCTCTTCCCACGGTTGTCTTTTTGCTTATTTTGGGGGCTATTCTAATTATTATTAATTATACTAATGAGAACAAACTTTTATCCTATAAAGAATCGGACCGCGGCGTTTTGGGTGGTCCGAATTTGATTATGAAAAATCTGGCTTTAACTAGCAACACTAACCCTGCTGTTTTTAGTCTTGCTGTTAATCAAAACATTAATAGAAATGAAGGTCTTGACACTTCTCCTAACCAGCCGGATTCTGAAATTTCTTATCTTATTGACCATAGTAGCTTACAAAATCCCAGCCCAATTCTCACAAGCATCAGAACAGATAAAAATGGAATTTTAATCTATAGAGTTCAAAAGGGCGATACCCTACTCAGCCTTTCCTCTGAATTTGGAATAAGTTTAGAAACTATAAAGTGGGCTAATAATTTAAAAAGCGATAGAATTGTTCCAGGCGAAGAACTAATTATTCTTCCTGTATCTGGTGTTTTACATGAAATCAAACCTGGTGAAACAATAGAACAAATTGCCCAACTTTATTCGGTTTCAACCGATAAAATCGTTGCTTATAATAACTTGACCAATTCTTCTTTAATTCCAGGACAAAAAATTATTATACCCGATGGTCGAATGCCAAGAACTTATAAAGTTTTCGCTGCTGCTTCTTCTCTTCCCGAATACCCTTATTATTATGTCATTCCTACCAGTGGATTTAATTGGGGCATTCTTCATAATGTCAACGCTGTTGACATCGCCAACCGCTGCGATACACCAGTTGTAGCCGCCGCCGAAGGATTGGTTGAAAAAGTAGCCTATGATAGCAGTTATGGCAATTATATAAAAATTCAACATCCCAACAATACTGAAACGCTGTATGCCCACCTTAATTATGTTCAAGTTAAAGAAGGCGATTATGTTATGCAAGGTCAGTTAATTGGTTTAATGGGCAATACTGGTTATGTTATTGGCTCCCCAGGCTGTCATCTTCATTTCGAAGTCAGAGGCGCCAAAAATCCTTTTGCCAAATAAAAATTTCCCACTTTATAAATTAAAAAATCGAGCTTCAGCTCGATTTTTTAATTTTCATTTTTGATACGATACCGCAATGCCTCAGCAATGTGTTCGCTTTTAATAATTTCAGACTCTTCTAAATCAGCAATTGTTCGGGCTACTTTCAAAATACGATAATAACTTCTCGCTGATAAATACCAATTTTCGATTGACTTCTTTAATAACTTTTCAGCTGAATCATCTAATTGACAAATTTCTTCAACCTCTCTCGATGTCATTTCGGCATTAGTAAAGATATTTTTCTTTAATCGAGAAAATCTGTTTTTTTGTATCTCTCGCGCTTTTTCAATTCTTTTTCTAATTACACTTGAAGATTCACCACTATTTTCTTGTTTTAATTCCTCATATTTAATCCGCGGCACTTCAATTTGTAAATCAATACGATCAAGTAGAGGACCTGAAATTTTTTTCTGATATCTTAAAATCTCTGAAGGTGAACAACGACATTCTTTTTCAGGATCGCCATAATAACCGCACGGACAAGGATTCATAGCCGCCACTAAAATAAAACGGGCTGGAAAAGTTAAACTCCCTTGAACGCGACTTACTGTAATTTCTCCATCTTCCAATGGTTGTCTTAAACTTTCCAAAACATCACGCGCAAATTCAGGAATTTCATCCATAAACAACACTCCGCGATGAGCCAAGCTAATTTCTCCAGGCTTAGGCCACGATCCTCCTCCCACTAAAGCAATTTTTGAAGCAGTATGATGCGGCGAACGAAATGGTCGGTTAATAATAATTGGATTTTCATTAGAGAGTAAACCGCAAATACTATAAATTTGACTCACTTCTAATGCCTCCTCCAATGATAACGTTGGCAGAATCGAAGGCAAAGCTTTTGCTAGCATGCTTTTCCCTGAGCCTGGCGAACCAACCATTAAAACATTATGACCTCCAGCCGCCGCAATTTCCAAAGCTCTTTTGGCCTGGTACTGACCTTTAATATCGGAAAAATCAATCGGATATTCATTAAATTTATTTAAATCAATCTCTCCAGTGCTTAAAAAACCCATTTCTCTTTTGCCCTCCAAATATTCAATTACTTCTTGTAAATTATTACATCCGACAATTTTTATGCCCTTGATTAAAGAAGCTTCATTAACATTTTTTATAGGAATAATAATTTCTTCAAATTTTTCTTGGGCCAGAAGCGCAATTGGTAAAATACCGGGTACTGGTCTTAAACTGCCATCCAAAGCTAATTCGCCTAAAAATAATTTTTTACTAGCCTCAAAATTTTTGATTTGTTTTGAAGCTAAAAGATAGCCAACCGCAATCGCTAAATCATAAGCTGATCCCTCCTTTTTTAAATCAGCCGGGGCTAAATTAACGGTGATTCTTTTGTTTAAACGCTGAGGAGCGACTGCCCCACTATTTTTTATAGCTGAGGAAACCCTATCCTTTGCTTCATTCACCGCCTTATCAGCCAAGCCAACAATATTAAAAGCATGAAGGCCGGATGATAAATCAACCTCTACTTCAATGACTTGGGCTTTTATTCCAATAACAGCCGAAGAATAAACTTTGGCGGTCATGGTAAACGAATTGGCAAAAATTACGATAATTGACGATTTTTCTTTTTAACACAGGCTATACAAATTTGCGCTGTTGGTTCTATCTTTAGGCGTTCAAGTTCGATTAAATTGCCGCATTCAACACAAATACCATACGTGCCCTTTTCCATTCTTTCCAAGGCTTGATTAATCCTGTCAATTTCATTTTCCCATTCCATTTTTAATGAAAGCAGATTATTTAATTCCTCAACTTCGTCAGCTTCAATCGAGGCATCTTCTGATGCCATAAAATCTGGCATTTTAATTGCCATGTCTTTCTCTTTTAAATTTAATTCTTCAACTTTCTTCTGAAACTCTTCTTTTTCCTTTTCTAGTAACTCTTTTAACTCTTTGAGAGTTTTTTTATCGTATTTTTTTCTTTTAAAAATAATCATGATGTTTTTTTATTATTTGACCTCAGAAACAATTTGATTAAAAATTTCTGGTTTGAATTCCGCTAATTGAGCTAAAATTTTTCTATCAATTTTGATATTGTTCTTTTTGAGCAAATGAATAAATTCATTATATTTTAACCCTTGTTGGTTAACCGCGGCTTTAATTTTTGTCTGCCAAAGACGACGAAAATCGCGTTTTTTTAATTTTCTTCCTTCAAAAGCATGCGTCCAAGCATGAAGAAGGGCTTCTTTGGCTAAACGTTCCTTTGATTTGCGTCCCCATTTAAAACCTTTGGTATAACGCAAGATTTTCTCTCTTTTCTTATGGGCAATTTTTCCTCTTTTTACTCTAACCATATTTTTATTGAAAAAATAGTTTCTATTTAATTTTAATATTTAAAAATTAAATAGAAACTTTAGAAAAATTATTATTTATTAGTAGAATGATAAGGCAAAAATTTTTTTATTGCCTTTTCATCGGCATTATAAAAAGATTTATAATGTCTCTTTTTTTGATTATCACGACCTGTTAGTTTGGACTTAAAATGATTTTGCTTTATGGGACGATGAAGCAATTTTTTGCTTTTAGTAATTTTTATTCTTTTGTGTAAGGCTTTTTTTGTTTTTAACATATTTTTAGGAAGAAATTGTTATAATTAAACCACGAGGAGCGCTTTTTATATCTTGGATGATTTTATAAGGATGATTAATGAAAGTTAAAAATTCTTTTAATTTTTTCTCAGCTAAATCCTTATGGCTTTTTTCTCGACCTCTAAGTATAAGTTCAATTTGAATTTTCAAACCATCTTCTAAAAATTCTTCAATTTGTTTTGCCTTCACCTCCATATCGTGTTTGCCTATATTAAAACCCAATCGGACATGTTTCATTTCATCACTTCTTTCTTTCATCCGCTTTTTTCTTTCTTCCTTCTCTTGCTGATACAAAAATTTGCCGTAATCACAAATTTTTGTCACCACTGGATTAGTATTGCTTGTAATTTCCACTAAATCTAAATTTTTTGATTGGGCCAAACTCAATGCTTGTTCAAGCGGCATCACTCCCAAATTTTGACCATTCTCATCAATTACCCTTACCTCTTTCGCTCTTATTTGATTGTTGATATTATATCTTTTTATTTTAGCGTTAAATAAAAAAATCGACCGAATATTTAGTGGAGATGGCGGGAATCGAACCCGCGTCGGCGAAAAAGTTGATTTTCAAGCTTTCCAGACAATCAGCCGATTTATCTTAAGGGTTAATATTTAAAATCGGCAAAATTATTAACCCCCGTCTTTGGTGTTAGGTTGCTTTTCTAGCCAAAGACACCTAGAAAAAGCCGAGCTCGATAATTTGACACCCTTCTGGCCTATCGAGCATCAGCCAGTCGGATGGGCTTATGCTAAAGCAAAAGCCAAGTTTCTGCTAAAATTGGCAGTTTTTCTTTCTCGCTTTTTTACGAGGTAGCGAACCCTCGGTCTGACTTGAAAATGCTTTTTCGCCTCGAGGCCAATCATCCCCATTTTAATAAATTTAATAATTTTTAAGGTTGCGGGCTATTTCTCTTTCTGTTTCGCGTTTTTTAATTATCTCTCTTTTATCGATTTTACGTCTGCTTCTACCAAGTCCTAATTCTACTTTAATTTTATTTTTTTTCAAGTAAACCATAAGAGGAATAAGCAATAATCGCTCAGTTTTCATTTTACCAATTAATCTGTTAATTTCTTCTTTGTGAAGGAGTAATTTGCGGCTCCGATCAGGCTGGTAATCAAACGGTGCGTTTTTTGCTTGCCAGGCAGGAATTTGCGCATTAATTAAATAGATTTCATTGCCATAAATCTGAGCAAAAGAACCATCTAAATTAATGTTTCCGTTTTTAACGGACTTCACTTCGCATCCCAATAACTGAATCCCCGCTTCAATCCTTTCTAAAATTTCATAATTAAATTCCGCTTTTCGATTTTTAGCTAAAATTTTCATAAAATTACTCACCTTTTATTACCGCTAAAGGCAATAGTTTGGCAACTTTTAAGGACAGATTGCTTTGATGAACGACATTGACTACTTCATTAATGTCTTTGTAAGCCTCTGGCGCCTCTTCGGCCAAACCCTTTAAACTTTCGCATTTTACTAAAATTCCTTTATTTTCTAAATATTTTACAATTTCTTTTGGTGAAAGAGTTTTAACAGCAGCCATGCGTGACATTCTTCGCCCAGCGCCATGACAAGTTGAATAAAAACTTTCTAAGCTTTTTTCCGTACCGACCAAAACATAAGAAGCCGTACCCATACTCCCTGGAATCAAAACTGGCTGACCAATTGATTGATATTTTAAAGGTATTTCCGGGTGAAAGGGCGGGAAAGCTCTTGTTGAACCTTTGCGATGAACTAAAACTTTTTGTTTTTTGCCCTCAATTTCATATTCTTCTAATTTAGCAATATTGTGGGCTACATCATATAAAATTCTTAGTTTTTTATCTTTACCCAAAATTTTTTTCCAAGCCTCTCTGATATAAAAAGTGATCATTTGGCGATTAGCCCAAGCAAAATTTGCCGCTGCACTCATCGCGCTAAAATAGTTTTGTCCTTCATCGCTTTTAAATGGCGCACAAACTAATTCTCTATCAGGCACGCTAAAATTATATTTTTTCATTAATTTCATCATTTGCTGAATATAATCAGTAGCTACTTGATGGCCCAACCCCCTCGAACCAGTATGAATCATCACAACTATTTGATTAAGAAAAAGGCCCATTGTTTGACTAATTTTCTCATCAAAAATTTCAGCTACCCTGAGAATTTCTAAGAAATGGTTGCCACTACCCAAAGTTCCCAGCTGATCTTGACCACGATTTTTAGCTTTGTTTGAAACCATTTTAGCATCAGCAAATTCTAAACAACCGCCCGCCTCACAAAACTCAATATCCTCTTTCTCAAGAATCCTCGCCTCCCTTTCCATTCCAACCTTATTTAAAAAAGTAATGTCATCTATCGGCTCATTCTTTACCCCTCTAACAAGAATCCATATCGGTTCGTGACTCCTTATGAAATTTGCATCAGCGGTC
>JBMFLE010000001.1:0-46444 GCA_049971355.1 Patescibacteria group bacterium | reverse complement strand
GTATATTATACGAATCCCGTTAAAATTCTTTTTCGCAAATCTCTAATTGAACCGATATACCACTTACCTTTGGTATTTTGTAAAACATAGACATACCATATATTTAATTTCTAACGGGTTTACTATCTTCATTTTATCAATTTTTCTTAAAATAGGCAAGAGTATTACCCCACACCAATGTATTGATGTGGGGACGAGCCAACAGATTTTTTCAAAAGGTCTTTTAATCGTTTTTCAACTCCAAGAAATTACAGCGTATAACGTATCAGGCTCTACGAAGTGCGAAGCATTTGGGTGAAGCGTTAGCTATTCTCTAATCGGGGTGAATCAATTCCCTTTAAATATTATAAGGGCTTGATTTTTATTAATTTTAGGCTATAATAGTAATAAGCTCAAATTAGGCTTATTTTATGCTAAAAATTCTCGTCCCCCTAAAACAAAAATTAAAAGAGGTTTTAATTTGGTTGTGGAAAACTTTTTTCTATCTAATTTTTTCTTTATATTTATCTGTTAAAAAAATTTCCCCAAAAAATTTAGTCAATCTAAATTATTCCCTCTGTTTGACCACAACCGTTCTCCTAATTATTTTGGCAATGGCAGAAAGTGGCTGGGCAATTCAAAACGAAAATCCAACCCAACAAATATTTCTAGCAAAATTCAATAAACAAAAAGTAGAGACTATTGTTGAAGAAATTAATTTTAATCAGGAAGATAAACAGGAAGAAAAAAAACCTGACTTTATTATTGCCTCAACTCGAAATGATCAAGAAAATATTGTTTATCCATCTACCGCCATGGGTGGGGCGGCTTTAGTTGGTTCTGATTTAATAACTAACGAAATGCCGATAATGAGGACCGAGATTGAAACTTACATCGTCCAACCAGGAGATACTTTAGAATCAATTGCTAAAAAATTTAATATCAGTGTTGAAACCATTTGTTGGGAAAATAAATTATCAAGCGGGGCGGTTCTAAAGGTTGGTCAGGAATTAAAAATTCTACCAGTTAGTGGCTTGACTCATAAAGTTCTAGCTGGCGACACTCTTGATGCCCTGGCTCAAAAGTATAAAACGTCCATAGAAGATATTATTGATTTTAACAACTTAGCTGATCCAAGTGATATTTTTGTCGGCGATGTTTTAATTATACCTTTTGGCAAAAAACCGCCAGCGCCAAAACCAAAACCAACTTCGCCAGCCAGAACAAAGGTCCTCTTTGTTAACGAAAATTATTCGAATTATAAGCTTTGGTTAAAAAATACCCAGTGTCGCCGTTTTGTTTATGGACAATGTACTTCTTGGGTTGCTTTTAAATGGGCAACTAAATTAGGACGATGTATACCCTGGACAGGTCATGCTAAATCTTGGCTCTCATCAGCGAAAATTGCTGACTTTAAAATAGGCAGCCGCTCTGATGGTCCTCAAATTGGAGCAATTGTCGTCTTAAAAGAATCAGGTTGGGCAGCTCAACGCTATGGTCATGTAGGTTATGTTGAATCATTTGATGAAGCAACTATTACTTTTTCAGAAATGAATTTCAATGGGCCTTGGGTAATCTCTACTAGAAGTTATCCTAAAGACAGTTCACATATCCTTGGTTACATTTATCCCAACTAAAGACAAAATTAATTATAAAAAAACAAAGACAAAAAGATAATCTCCTTGTCTTTTTTTAATCCGCGTCTTTAGGGTCTTAATCTGTTTAACATCCTGGGAAAAGGAATGGTTTCACGAATGTGGTCTAAACCACAAAGCCAGGCAACTACGCGCTCTAGGCCAAGACCAAAACCAGAATGTGGAACTGAGCCGTAGCGCCGCAAATCTAAATACCATTCAAAAGGTTTTTTCGGCAATTTAAATTCTTTTAATTTTCTTTCTAATACTTCTAAATCATCAACTCTTTGCGAACCACCGATAATTTCGCCATAACCTTCAGGCGCAATCAAATCATCATTAAGAACTAATTCTGAATTTTCTGGATCTGGTTTCATATAAAAAGCTTTAATTTTGGCCGGATATTTTTCAATAAAAACTGGCTTATCAAATGATTTAGAAATCATTGTTTCCTCATCGCCCCCGAAATCATCACCCCATTTAATTTTCGCGCCATTTTTCTGAAGAAGTTTTATCGCTTCATCATAAGTTATTTTATAAAATGGCGCTTTTATTTTTTCTAAAGGTTTAGGGTCTCTTTTTAAAATTTCTAACTCTTTCTTTCTGTTCCTAATTACCTGACTAACTAAGTGCTCAATTAATTTTTCTTGTATTTTCATATTCTCTTCATGCTCAACAAAAGCAGCCTCCGCATCCATCATCCAAAATTCAATCAAATGTCGGCGAGTTTTGGATTTTTCTGCCCGAAAAGTCGGACCAAAATCATAAACTTTGCCCAAAGAATAAATCAGCGCTTCTATATATAATTGTCCCGATTGGGATAAATAAGCCTTCTCGCCAAAATATTCTGTCTCAAAAAGCGTAGTTGTCCCTTCACAAGAAGTTGGGGTTAAAATTGGCGCATCGGTCAAAGTAAAACCTTCTTGGCGAAAAAATGAACGAATCGCCCAAATAGTTTCATCGCGAATTTTAAGAATAGCAGCCTGACGCGCTGAACGAATCCATAAGTGACGGTGGTCCATTAAAAAATCAATACCGTGTTCTTTTTTAGCAATGGGATATTCTTTGGCTATCTGAATAATTTTTAAATCTTTGGCTTGCATCTCGTAACCGTAGGGTGACCTTTTGTCTTCATAAATCTTGCCCGAAACTTCAACGCTGCTTTCAATAGTCAATTTTTGACAATTTTGCCAAATTTTTTCATTAACGTCCTTTTTGGAAACAATGATTTGAATCTGGCCGGTGCCGTCACGAAATTGTAGAAAATAAATCGAGCCAGAAGAACGAAAATTAAAAATCCAACCCTTTAAAATTACATCTTGTTCAAGAAATTTTGAAACATTTTTAAGAAGTGTGTATTTCATAAATAAATTATTAAACTTGTTATCTAATAGTCCAGTTCTGCTACTAGGCCACGAACAGGCAGGCTACGAAATACGAAAATGTACGAATATACGAAATATTTTACCAAGAGCGGTGCGAAAACAAAAAGAATATTAAACATAGGATAATTTTTCGTATATTCGTATCTTTTGGTATTTAGTAGCCATATGTGAATTTTAGGGGCGACGCCTGTCTGCTTTTTTAAAATATCTTGGTGTTCGGAAACGAATTACTTTTTTATTAATTTTTCGAGAATAATTCTTCATAGACAAAAGAGTTTCTTTTCGCAAAACAAAGTATTTGTTATATATGTTTGATTAGTCATCAACAGGGGATAACTTGTGAAAAATTAATTTGCTTTAAATTTATTAAAATTGTAAAATAAAAAAGAAAATATGTAAATCCCTAAAGTACTAATATGGAAAAAAATATTGAAAAACTTCCACCACAAAATCTTGAAGCTGAAGCGGCTCTATTGGGTTCGCTTCTAATTGATAAAGAAGCAATTATAAAAGTGGCCGACATCGTTAGATTGGATGATTTTTATAAAGATACTCACAAAATTATTTATGAAGCCATGCTTGAGGTTTATAACCGACATGAACCAATTGACATTTTAAGTATCTCTAATCGTTTGGAAGAAAAGGGTCAATTGGAATTAATTGGCGGTCGAACTTATTTGGCTGAGCTAGCTAATATAGTACCGAGTGCAACACATGTTGTCTCCTACGCACAAATTGTTCAAAGAAAAGCAACTTTAAGAAATTTAATAAAAGCCGGTTCTGAAATTATTAAAATGGCTTACGATGAACAAGAAACTGTAGAAAAAATTTTAGATAAATCAGAACAAAAATTATTTGCTGTCTCACAAAGATTTTTAAAACAAAATTTTATTCCTATTCAAGATATTTTAGGCGAAGCATTTTCTCGTATCGAAGAAATCCATCGCGGCGAAAGATGTCTACGCGGTATACCAACCGGTTTTATCGACTTAGATAATGTTTTGGCAGGACTTCAACCATCTGATTTAATTATTTTAGCTGCCCGCCCATCAATTGGCAAAAGTGCTTTAGCTCTGGATATTGCTCGTCAAGTTGCTGTCATTCATAAAATCCCGGTTGGTATTTTTAGTTTAGAAATGTCTCGTGAACAAATTGTTGATAGAATGATTTGCGCTCAAGCCAATGTTAATCTTTGGAAAATGAGAACTGGTTATCTTTCTAAAGATAATAATGGTGATTTTTCAAAAATCGGTGAAGCAATCAGTACTCTCTCGGAAGCCCCAATTTTTATTGATGATTCGCCAACGGCTAATGTTTTAGAAATCAGAACCAAGGCCCGGCGATTGCAAGCAGAATATGGTCTCGGTCTAATTATTTTAGATTACCTTCAATTAATGGAGGGTGGCGAAAAACTGGAGAATCGCGTTCAGGAGGTCTCAGAGATTTCAAGGGCATTAAAAGCTATTGCTCGCGAATTAAATATCCCGGTTTTAGCCATTTCCCAACTTTCCCGGGCTACTGAAACTAGAACGCCAGCTATTCCAAAATTGGCTGATTTACGGGAAAGTGGGAGTCTTGAGCAAGATAGCGATGTGGTGCTTTTTATTTATCGTAAAGCAATGGACCGTGGTATTAAAATTTGTCCACCCGAGGAACGATCAATCACTGAAATCCATGTAGCTAAACATCGGCACGGGCCAGCTGGAGTAGTTGTTCGACTTTATTTTAATGAACAAACAGCCAGCTTTAAAAATCTACAAATAAATTTAGAAGAGGCTATGCTGGGAGAAGAAAATAATGAAGAACCGTTTTAGAAAAACTAACAAGGATGATGAAATACAGACAAAAAGAGGGGCATTTCCTGCCTCTTTGTGGCTGTTATTTTTACGGAATCTCTTTTAATTTATCAAAATGATTTATCCACCTTCTCTTCAAAACCTAATTAATGAATTTAGTCGCTTTCCAACTATCGGGCCAAAAACAGCTGAGCGATTTGTTTTTTATTTATTAAAAAAATCACCTCAAGGTCTGGAAAAATTGGCCAATTTAATAAAAAATTTAAAACAATTCTCGTCCTGTCAAATCTGTGGCAACTTTTCGGAAAAAAATATTTGTCCAATTTGTGCTGAAAGGCAACGCGACCACTCTACAATTTGTCTGGTAGCCGAACCACAAGATTTAATGGCTATTGAAAAAACTAATGAATATAAAGGGGTTTATCATGTTCTCGGCGGGGTGATTGATAATATTCAAGGCATCGATCCGGAAAAATTAAGAATTAACGAATTACTTCAAAGAATTAAAAAAAATCCAATCAAAGAAATTATCCTCGCCCTTAATCCTGACCTAGGAGGTGAAACAACTTCTCTCTATTTAATCGATTTACTAAAACCTTTTAAAATAAAAATTACTTGCCTTGCTCGCGGCTTGCCAATGGGCAGTGATTTAAAGTATGCTGATAAAATTACCCTCTCAAAGGCGATCAAAAAAAGAGAAACACTATAAAAAGACAGTCTAAAATTTAATAGGCGTTTTTGGATTTTCCCCCAACTACAATTTCTACTCCAGCGCTAGTACCGATTCGATTGGCCCCAGCTTTAATCATTTTTATAGCTGTTTGATAATCGCGAATTCCACCTGAGGCCTTTACTCCTATTTTTGGACCAACCGCCCGACGCATCAATTTAATATCTTCAACTTTTGCTTGACCGGGGCCGAAACCAGTGCAGGTTTTAACAAAATCTAAACCGGCCTGCTTGGCTAATTGGCAGGCCTTTTTAATTTCTGATTTAGTCAAATAACCTGTTTCTAAAATCACTTTCACGTTACGAAGACCAGCCGCCTTTTTAACTGCTTGCATCTCTTTTTTCACTAGCTGATATTTTTTGTCTTTCATCAAACCAATATTCATCACAAAATCAATTTCTTCAGCACCATTTTTAATCGCCTCTTTAGTCGCAACAGCCTTAGTTACTGTTGTCTCCGAACCATGAGGAAAACCAATCACCACAATTGTCTTAACCTTAGAGCCGATTAACAATCTTTTGGCTAATTTAACATAGGTTGGCGTAACACAAACCGAATGAAAACCAAATTTTTTTGCCTCTTGGCAAAGTTTTTTAATATCCCCAGCTGTCGCCGTTGGTTTAACATTGGTGTGGTCAATGTATTTTGCAATATCCATATTAAAGTGTCCAACAATAAACTTGTTATCTAATAGTCCAGTTCTGTTATGTTAATTGAGTTATTAAACAATACTTTTATTGGGGAATTAGTTAATTTTCGGACCAAACATTTATTATAATCAACGAATGGACATGAACCCCCAAAATGGGACACCATTTGTGTAATTTCCAAGCCCTAATTTTCAATTTCTAATGAAACGTCAAAGTTCCAATGTTAAATGTCTAGGTCTAATAATTCCTTTTTGACATTCGTTCAAAATTCATTCAAAATTCCCGGCCCAAAGGGGCGAGGCTCGCCCAACTTCGTTGGGCGGCAAAATTCAACCACAGCCCATTTTCAATGGGCTGGGCTGCCCAGCCCCTTAATAAGGGCTGTGGCAAAATTATTTTAGATATTTTTGAACGTCCCATGAAAAGCGCTCACTTCATATCTGCTCTTCTCTAACCGAGTTTAATTAGTTCCCCCCTTTTTATATTAACCTATCTCGTCCAACGATAACTTTTAAACAATTTGGCACAACTTCAACTTCGGCCGGAGTTTTAAAAACTTTTTCATTATCAACTGTAATGAAAATCTCTTTTTCTTTATTTGCTTCAATATCAACTTTTTTAACATAAAAAAGGCTGTCTTTTCGCTCAGCTTTTTTAAAAAATGGCAAAGTAATTTTTGGTTTTTTAACCGAAAGAATTTCTAATAAACCATCCTTTGGATTACTAGATTTTTTTTGCAGATTAATTCTTGATGTTGGCGAGGAAAAATTCAACCAATCGAGATTAATTATTTTAACTGTTTTTATGGAAACAGGAGAAATTTGGTAAGAGCCATCGCATCGCAAATTAATATTTGAATCATCAATTTGAATTGAGCTTAAAAAGTATTGGTTATTAATTTTACCTAAATCTATTTTTTCGATTCGCCGGCCAGAAATAACATCACAAGCGTAATCTGCTAACGGAATGCCTAAAATTTCTGCCAATTCAGAGGGGCCGATCGGGATAAAACCTAAAACCGCTTCAGTACCAGCCAAAGCAATGGCTGATTCAGTAAACAGACGATCGCTACCAATTGCTACCACAGTTTGAATGCCACGTTTTAAATTATCTTTAATAACCTCGGTGGCATTTTTCAAAATAGTTAATCTGACAGCCTTACCACTAATCCCTAAATCAGTTAACCTGGTCTCGATTTGGTTAATTAAATTCCTATATTTCGGCTCAATTAAAAATGAATCGTATAAATAAAAATACATAGTGATCTACTAATTTAATTCGCCTGGCAATTTGTGTTACATCTTTATTCTTCAGTTTTTAACTCTTCAGTTTTTAGTTCCACCTCTTGACCCATTTGGCAACGACCATTAAAAACAGCTCCGGCTTCAACAGATAAAACTTTACATTCCAGGTCACCGGTCAATCGAGCTGTTTTATCAAAAACTGCCTGCTCGTTCACTTTAACATTACCCTTAATTTCGCCGGCTAAATAAGCATTATTAGCCGAAACATCACCATCAATAAACGCACCCTTCTCAAGATGTAAATCGTTTTTAGTTTCTAGGGTTCCAACAACTTGACCTTTAACAATAACATCTCCAAAAGCAACAAATGTCCCTTCAACTTTTACCCCGGCGCCAATAACAGTTTGCGCATCTTCTGGTTTTATTTTTTGTTCTTTGTCGTGAAACATAGATAAATTACTACAAGTTAGGATGTTCATCTATTTTAATATTTAATTTAAATAAGTCAACACAAAATTGACATTAATAAAAATCGTGCTATCATTATAGCAAATTCTTAAATAATTAACAAGACTATGAAAAAAGAAAAAATATTAACATCTCAAACCATTGAATCAAAAGCCGATTATTTAAAACAGGACCTAAAAAAATTGCTGATAATTATTTTAATTCTGGCAGTTGTTTTAATTGGATTAGCTCTCATTGATTCGAAGATTAATATTTTGACTAAATTAGCCGAGCAAATTATACCAAAGAGGTAATTTAAAAATTGGAAATTAGAAATTTTAAATAGGCTCCCATAGTTTAACGGATAAAACGATTCCGTCCTAAGGAATAAATCTCCGTTCGATTCGGAGTGGGAGCACCACTGTTGCAAAGCAGCGGAAACTCAAAATCTCTAATTTGAAGTGAGCCCCTTTCGTGGGACAATTTTCCGCTTTTAGTAATTTAGTTTGGGCTGTTTGAAATAGTTAAAGATTCTTACCAAATTACTAATCTTTTACTAATTGTACTAATAATTAGTAATATTAGTACAAATTAGTACTTTAGTAAGATTATAACCTTGGTCAATCAAATTAGTCTCAAAAACAAATTTACTCTCAGTCCCATTTTTGGGGTTCATGTCCATTCTAAATGTTTTGAATTTTAGAAATTTGAGATTATTTAGAAATTATCTCCCTTCGGGAGATGTCCTGTGGGGACAGAAATTGGAAATTAGAAATTCCGCGACATTGTCGCGGTTGTGGGCCTGTAGTTTAGTGGTAAAACACGTCATTCGCATTGACGAAACGGCGGTTCGATTCCGCCCAGGTCCACCATATTGAATTAGCCGCCTCGCTCGGGGCGGAGTTTACCCCGCATACCCCGCCCTCTATGCTGTTTTATATTTCTTAAATGAAGTAATTTGAATACAAGAGATAATTAAAGTTATTAGACCAAATTATTATACTTAGAGGGCGGGGTTGTGCGGGGCCCCTCGCTTCGGCGGGCATTTCGGCAAGATAATTCCACGGATTTTTGAAATCAGTCGCCGATTTTTCCACCGCCGAATTTTTCGCCCCGTAGGGTCGCGAAGTGATTCCTTCGAGGTGATAAAATCGCTCTAAAATACTCCAGTGCCCCAAATTACTTTATGGCGTTAATAATGAGTTTCAACCATGTTTCATCAGTTTGCTAAAATTTTGATATTGGTGGGTTTTCTCCTAATTTTAATTGGAGTAATTTTTTTATTTGGTTCAAAAGTTCCTTGTTTTGGTAAACTACCTGGTGATATTTATATTAAAAAGGGAAATTTTACCTTCTTTGCTCCAATCGGTACCTGCATTTTAATCAGTATTATTTTGTCTATTATTTTCTATATTATTTCTCGATTTTTCAAATGATAAAAAATATTTTCATCACTGGTCGGCCGGGTTGCGGCAAAACTACCTTAATAATGGAAATCCTCAGGGGGATAGATTTAAGTGTCGGAGGTTTTTATACTGCAGAAATTCGGGAAAAGGGAATGAGAAAAGGATTTAAAATTATCACCATAGATGGCAAAGAAGGAATTTTAGCCCATCAAAATATTAAAAGCCCTTATAAAGTTTCAAAGTATGGAGTAAATATAAAAGACTTAGAAAAAATTGTGGTTAAAGCTGTTTTGGGGGCATTAAAAAGGGATAAAATTTGTATCATTGATGAAATAGGAAAAATGGAACTTTTCTCCGAGAAATTTAAAAAAGCAGTTTTGACTGCCTTGGATAGTAAAAATAAGGTTTTGGGCACGATTAAGTTAACCCCTGATCCTTTTACCGATAAAATAAAAAAGCGAAA
This sequence comes from Patescibacteria group bacterium, assembly GCA_049971355.1. GTDB lineage: Bacteria > Patescibacteriota > Patescibacteriia > UBA2591 > UBA4787 > JBMFLE01. The sequence goes on along the minus strand of JBMFLE010000001.1, from coordinate 36,710 downwards.
AGATACCAAAGTTTTTTATTTAACTAGAGAAAATCGAGAAGAGATAAAAGAAAAATTGAAACAACTGCTTAAATCATATGGAAATTATCAACAAAATCCTTAAACACAAATATCCGCCAGAATCAGCCGGGAGAAGGATGACTAGTAATATTCCCACAGCTCTGCCCGAAGAAAAAATTTTAGATATTCGGAAAAACTCTTTGAAAAAGCCCACTTTCTTCCAATTGGTAATAAGTTGAGGGTGGATGCCGTAGGTTCTGGCAATCTCGGGATGAGATTTTTGACCAGAAATAGTTTCTAAAACAATTTGGAACTTGGTTTGAGAATTAAGTTTTTTCTCATAAGCCATTAGGTTAATGATAATTATTTTACCTTTCGAATCCATCTTATCATATCCTTTTTACAAACTTAATCCATGTCCAAAATTTTGGGCTCCTGTCCAATTATAGCGTATAACGTTTTACGGATAATAGATTAATTATAGCAAATAAAAAAATGAACGTCACAAAACCACGCTCATTTCTCTTAATGAGAATTTTTGAAAGTTTAATTTTCAGCCTGAATTATCATCTTTAAACCAACTTCATTGACGCCTCCAATCGGCTAATCTCGACATTTAACTTAGCAATTAGCCCTCGAAGGAAATCAAGCCTGTTTTTGTTTCCCCCCGGATCAGCCGAGAGACAACCCAATTCAGCCTGTAGGTCGCCTATTCGATTTTTCAGTTCGTAGATTTTGTCAAGAAGTTTCTGAGATTCGACCTTTTCCCCCTTACCTTCAAATCCAGGCTGAAGTAATTGTTCGAATTGCCTCCCGCCCATAGCCTGATTTATTAATTACTCCTTCCTTTTTATTATAAATTAATTTTTAAATTTGGCCTGTGGATAACTTTTGACCGGTTAAACCTCAAGTGTCGTAAGATTTTGACATCCACAAATACCTCTGATATAATATTAATCTCAATTATTTACACTCAGCTACCAGTGCCTGTCTTAACGAAAGACAACAACTAGCAAACAGATAAATTCGCATAAAAATTTCCTATGTTTACTCTCAAACAACTCATCACTGAATTTCTGGAACATTTAAAATTTGAGAAAGGTCTCAACCAATTAACAATCCGCAATTATGATTTTTATTTAAAAAGTTTCTTGGCCTGGGCTAAAATCAAGCAACCCAAAGAGATTGATCTTGATTTGGTGCGCCAATATAAACTTTGGTTAGCCAAACAACAAAATCGACGTGGTGGCAATTTTTCAGCTGCAACTCAAAATTACTATTTAATTGCCCTGAGATCTTTTCTTAGATATTTAGCTAAACGTGGTGTTAAAACTTTGACCCCAGAAAAAATTGAATTAGCCAAAATTTCAAAAGAAATTTCTTTTCTTCGGGGGGATAATTTAGAAAAATTTTTAAACATGCCACTTCAAGTTGACCAGCAAGAAATTATCAAATTTCGAGATAAGGCAATTTTAGAATTACTATTTTCAACTGGTCTACGAATTTCCGAATTAACAAATTTAAAGAGACAAGATATTAATTTGACTGAAGATAAATTCTCAATTAAAGGTAAAGATGGTAAATGGCGAACGGTTTTCCTTTCTAATCGAGCAAGGTATTGGTTAAAAAGATATTTGGAAAAAAGAATTGATTTCGATTCGTCTTTATTTATTCGTCATGATCGCGGCCAAAAAGAGGTGGATCAGAAAGAGCCTAAAAATAAGCTCAGCCCGAGAAGTATTCAACGTCTGATAAAAAAATACGTAAAAATTGCCGGCCTGACTGAAAAAATTACCACTCACAGTTTGCGCCATTCATTTGCCGTTAATTTATTAGCCGCTGGAGTTAACTTGCAAACGATTCAGAAATTACTGGGTCATAAAAACATCACTACTACCCAAATTTACACTCGAATCGCTAATCAAGATCTTAAAAAAATTTATCAAGCGTTTCACGATAAAATAAAAAAATCTCACTAATCTATTAGAGAATCAATCTACTCTTGCTGTTAATAATGTCATGAAACTTTACAACTAAAAATTTTTACAAATATTGACTTTATCTTATTTTCTGCTAAAATATTAAAATAATTTAAACTTTTAACTTATTTGGCCCTCGTAGCTCAATGGATAGAGTTCGGGCCTTCTAAGCCCGAGATGTGGGTCCGATTCCCACCGAGGGTATTATCTATCTAATTTGTTACGTATGTATTATCTCTATATTTTACTTAGTCTTAAAGATAAAAAATTTTATATTGGAGTAACAGATGATTTAAGGCGAAGAATTAAGGAACATAATTTAGGAAAAGTTAAATCTACAAAAAACAGGCGTCCTCTCAAATTAATTTATTATGAAGCTTATCTGTTAAAAAGCGATGCTCTAAGACGAGAAAAATTTTTAAAAACTACAGAAGGTAAAAGATTATTAAGACAACAAATTAGAGATTATATTAATTTCGTTGGTGGTTCGCCCTATCATTCGATAGGGTGTCCTGTCGGATGACAGGGCAATTCAGCCTGGGGGTACCAGCCTTTGCCCTCCATTGAGAGCTTCGGCTTGGCAAACCAGATTTGCCGAGGGTAAAAAATAGAATTTGAATTTTGGGCATTAGAATTTATTTCGGATTTCGAATTTAAAATTTAGAATTTTCCGCAGAAGCGGAGTGTGGTGGCATTGGTGTAGTAGTTAGCACGGAAGTCTGTGGAACTTTCAGCACGGGTGCAAATCCCGTATGCCACCCCTAAAATTTACCCCACACCAAAACTTGGTGTGGGGGTTTAGCCCAAAAATACGGAGTTCAACCCAGAATTATCCATGGCTATTTAAGCCGTTCTGGTCAGAACTCGGGAACCTTACTGGAATTGTCCGGGCTGAAAAGAGAGAAAGACGCTCTTTTGAAAATAGTGGGTCAGCTGACTGTTGATCAGGGACTGGGAAAAAAATCAAGCATCGCTATGGCCGTTAATCAGACAGCTCCTTTTAAAAGTAAAAGGGGGTTGGCTAAAGAATGCGGAGAGACAATCTGTCTAAAAATGGATGCTTGACAAATTTTCTAAATTTAAGTTATACTACAATTAGAGATAGATACCAAAAATTTAGAGAAAAAATTATTCAGTTTTTAGATCAAGAGTTCGAAAATCGGTCAATTTTGGTCCGAAAATTAATATTCTATTCTACCCTTTTAATTTTTGCTCCTAATTTAGATAACCTTTCCTCTATTTTTTCATAACCTCGGTCAACTACTTCGGCCTGATTAATAATAGTTTGGCCCTGGGCAATCAGTCCAGCAATAATTAAGGTTGCGCCTGCTCGTAAATCAAAACTTTTAATTTCTTGACCATAAAGAGGGGTCGGACCGGTAATGACTACTCGATGAGGGTCGGCGACAATGGCATTGGCCCCCATTTTTATTAATTCTTGAACATAACCCATCCTTCCCTCAAAAAGAGGGTCCTGAATCAGGCTCGTGCCTTGGCATTGAGTGGCTAAGACACCGAAGGGCGCCTGTAAATCAGTCGGAAAGCCAGGATAAGGCATTGTTTGTAATCGAAAAGCCCTGAGATTAGTCGACGGATGAATGTACAAAGAATTCTCGTCTAAATCAAATTTGACGCCAATTTGTTTTAATTTTAAACAAATAATTTCCAAATGCTCGGGGATAATATTTTTTATTTTTACCTCTCCCCTACTTACCGCAGCAGCAACAGCAAAAGTTCCAATTTCAATTTGGTCTGGAATAATTGTATGCTCTGCGCCTTTCAATTTTTTAACTCCGTCAATGATTAAAGTATGAGTTCCAATGCCGCTAATTTTCGCTCCCATTTTATTTAGAAAACTACATAAATCTTGGACATGGGGCTCAGCAGCCGCTAGTTTAATAATTGTTCGCCCTTTGGCCAATACCGCTGCCATTAGTGCATTCTCTGTTGCCGTCACAGAAAATTCTGGTAAAATAATAACAGTGCCCTTTAAACCATTAGCCTTCACTCCATAAAAACCATTTTCCCTTTCAATCTTTGCCCCTAATTGCTCTAAGGCGTAAAGATGGGTATCAATCGGTCGATTTCCGATAATACAACCGCCCGGCTCTGGTAATTCAATTTGGCCAAAACGAGAGAGAAGCGGCCCCATAAAAAGAATTGAAGAGCGCATTTTGCAGACCGCATCTTTGTCTAAACGATGCAAACTAATATTTTGATTGGAAATTTGAATTGAATGTTCATCTAAATAATTTATTTCTGCGCCTAAACTTTCTAGAATTTCAAGCATATTCCCAACATCAGAAATTTTAGGAACATTTTTCAACAGGCAGGGCTCGGATGTTAAAAGCGTAGCCACTAAAATCGGTGTAGCTGCATTCTTCATGCCCATTACTTCAATTTCACCCTTTAAAGGGTAACCGCCTTCAATTATAAATTTCATAGCTCACTTTGTTCGCTTTATTTTTATATATTTATAGCAGTTTATGCCATTTCGTTATCGTCTCATTTTAATTATATTCTTTACCCTGATTTTTGTCACTCTGACCCCGGCTCTCATCCTTTACGGTCAGGGATATCGTTATGATTTTAGAAATCGCCGTTTAACAAAAACAGGCAATTTTTTTATTAAATCCATACCCCCTGGTGCCCGAGTTATTATCAATAACCAACCTTTAACTCCTAAATGGTACCGGCAATTACTATTTTATAAAAAATTTTTAGGGTTGATAAAGATACAAGACACTACGCCAACCGTAATCCCCAATTTACTGCCTGATAATTATCAAATTACTGTTTATAAACCTGGCTATTATTCTTGGCAGAAAAAATTAGAAATTCGGGCCGAAAAAACCACTGAAACTAACAAAATTTTTCTCTTTCTGAAGCAGCCAGGGTTAAAATTATTAATTAAAGAAAAAATTGATTTCATTTATCCGCTAACTAAAGATAAAAATTTAATTTATTCAATCTATGATCCTTCTTCACAAAATTCCCAAATTAAATTAATATCTTTAACCGAAATTTTTCAAGATCATTTGGCGACAGTTAGCGGTCGAATTCTAAAAATTGAAGAAGCCGGTCCCTACTTTATAATCTACACCTCTAAATCAAAAATTTTTATTATTAATTCGTCGACACCGCAAATAATCATCAATCTTAACAATTTTTTTAAAAATCCAAATAAAGTGGTCTATGATGAAAATTTATTTTATGTTCAATCTGCTGATATTATTTACTCCTTCAACCCTAAAACCAAACAAATTAAGTTGGTCCTAAATTTAAAATTCAAAAATTTTATTATCCAAGATTGGTTAGTCAAAGAAAATAATTGGTTTTTACTTGGAAGCACACCAAATGGCATTTGTCTTAAAAAGACTAAGTTAAATCAAGTTTTAGGAAATCTTGAATCAGAATCTACTTATCTAAATTTACCTGCCTATCAATTTAAATTCTATCCCCTTTCAATTGATAATAATTTAATTATCCTTAAAGCCGCCCAGGACCTCTTTATTATTGATCTTAATCAAAAAAACAATCCAATAATTTTAAAAAATCAAGCTAATGAAATTTTAACTCAACCGGGCGACAAGAAAATGCTTTACTATAATGACTTTGAAATAATTTTAGCTAACATAACACAAAATCCAGAGGGTCAACCAAAAATAATAGAAGAATTAATTAACCGCAGTGGTCAAATTTTGAATCAGGTCATCTGGCATCCTGATAATACATATTTAATCTTCGTCAGTAAAGATGAAATTTGGGCTATGGAAATTGACGGTTCCGGGACAAGAAATATTTATAAATTATTGACTGGTAATAAAATTAAAAAAATCTGGTTCAGAGAAAATCCTCGATATCTTTATATTTGGGGGGAGATTAACGATCAAGAAGGAATCTGGCAAGCGCAAATTCATTAAGTTATTTTTTTACTTCTTAAAAAATTTGCTGCATTTAATAGGGATTCAAATGTACCGGCATCTGACCAAAAACCTTTTAAAATCTCATAAGTAACAATCCCTTTCTCAATATAAAAATTATTGACATCAGTGATTTCTAGCTCTCCTCTCTGGGAGGGCTTTAATGTTTTTATCACATCCCAAACTTGGCTATCATACATATATAAACCGGTGACCGCATATTTTGATTTTGGCTTCTTGGGTTTTTCTTCGATGTTGATTAACTTTCCGTCTTTTATCTCAGCCGCACCAAAACGTTGAGGGTCAGGCACTTCTTTCAAAAATAGTTTAGCCCCCCAATTTTGTCTTTCGAAATCCTGCACTGACTGAGTAAAATCGTCTTCAAAAATATTATCACCAAGAATAACGGCAACTTTTCCTCTATCGGCAAAATCTTCAGCCAAACCCAGGGCCTCAGCAATTCCGCCTGCTCCCTCTTGATAAGTATAATGAATTTCTTTTAAGCCAAATTCCTTGCCATTCCCGAGAAGTTTAAGAAAATCACCAGGACTATTGCCGCCAGTAACTATTAGAATCTCTTTTAAGCCGGCCCCCACCAATGTTTCTAAAGGATAGTAAATCATTGGTTTGTTATAGACTGGTAAACAATGTTTATTAGTGACCTTTGTGCAGGGTAATAATCGAGTTCCAAAGCCACCAGCTAAAATAACGCCTTTCATAGATTTTTTAAATACTGCTTTTTATAATATTTCAAATATTCTCCGCTTTTAATCTTTTTCCACCAATCTTGATTTTCTTTATACCATTTAATTGTTTTTTCTATTGCCTCTTCAAATTTATATTTTGGTCGCCAGCCTAATTTTTTGATTTTTGAGCTATCGAGAGCGTAACGAAAATCATGGGCCGGTCGATCTTTAACATATTCAATCCACTCTTCAGTTTTTCCCAATATTTTTAAAATAACTTTTGCAATTTCAATATTTTCTTTTTCGCGGTCACCGCCAATATTATAAATTTCACCAATTTTTCCTTTACGCAAAACCAAATCTATTGCCGAACAATTGTCCAAAACATAAAGCCAGTCACGCACATTTCTACCTGTTCCATAAAGAGGAACTTTTTTGTTCTCCAATAAATTAGTAATAAATAAAGGTATTAATTTTTCTGGATATTGATAAGGACCATAATTATTAGAAGAACGGGTGATCAAAACCGGTAAATTAAAAGTTTTAAAATAAGAAAGAGCGAGTAAATCAGCACTTGCTTTGGTTGCCGCATATGGGCTAGAAGGATTTAAGTTATCTGTTTCTCTAAATTTTCCTCTGGTAATACTACCATAAACTTCGTCAGTACTTATTTGAACATATTTTTTAACTCTGTATTTTTTTACTGCTTCTAACAGAATATGAACTCCTAAAATATTTGTTCTGACAAACTCAAAAGGATCTAAAATAGAACGATCGACATGTGTTTGGGCAGCAAAATTTATAATTGCATCTGGCCTTTCTTGAGAAATTAAATTATCAACTAATTTATTATCACAGATATCACCTTTAATAAATTTGTAGCAAGGATTTTTTTCAACAGCTCTTAAATTTCCCAAATTTCCGCAATAAGTCAACTTATCCAAATTAATAATCCGGTCATTTGGATATTTCTTTAAAATATAGCTGATGAAATTACTGCCGATAAACCCAGCTCCCCCTGTAATTAATAACTTCATAAAATTTGTTTAGATTAAAGATTTAAATAATCACTCAAGGCCTCTTGCCAAAATCTCATTTTTGGAAATTTAGTATTAACTAGAAAAGAATACTTTGGTCTTTTGGCTGGTCGCAGAAATTCTTTACTTGAACAAGGCAAAATCTTAGTTTTAAGGCCTGATAATTTAACAATTTTTTTAGCAAATTGATACCAATTAGTCATTCCTGAATTAGTTAAATGATAAATACCAGACGGATAGTTTTTTTCTATTAACTCTTTAGTTGCTCGGGCCAAATCATAAGTATAAGTTGGCGAACCGAATTGATCATCCACTACTTTAATTTCCTTTCTTTCTTGAGCTAGTTTTAAAATTGTGTCCACAAAATTTTTATGCTGATGGGGATTAGATTTCGGCCCAAAAAGCCAAGCAGTGCGAATCAAATAATACTTAAAATTTTCAATTTTCAATTTACAATCTTTAATCTCTTTTTCACCGAGAAGTTTTGATTGGCCGTAAAAATTAACCGGATCTTCCGGAATATCTTCTTCTTTATATCCTTCTTTCTTGTTACCGTGAAAAACATAGTCAGTGCTGTAGTGAACTAAAATGATATTATTTTGAACGCAAATCTCGGCTAAATAACCAACCGCTTCTCTATTAACCCTCATGGCCAATTCTTTATTTTTTTCTGCCCCATCTACATCAGTATAAGCGGCGGCATTAATAATTATTTCAGGGTTCAGAGTGCCTATTTTTTTAAAAACATCGTCTTTATTGGTAATATCAATTTCATTAATATCCCAACCAGTTGGCTGATGATCTTCAAAAACTGCCATTAAATCATGGCCAAGCATTCCTTTAGCACCAAGAATTAGAATTTTAATATCACTAATCATACTAATTCTATCACCAATGGCTACTACGATTAGCGGGGTCTGGTCGTCCAATCAAATCCTATTTTTTTATCATCAAAAGAAATTCTTCCTTCATCGGGATTCTCTGGATTATAAATTTCGGTGGTCTGATAAAGCAAGCCGATTGGCTGATTACCTAAAACTCGATAGCCGTGTGCCACGCCTGGAGGAATGGCTAAAACAGCTAAATTTTTTTCTCCTAAATAAAAGACATTTGTCTCACCTTTAGTGGGCGAATCTTCTCTTAAATCATAAAGAACTACCTGGGCCATACCTTTAATAATAAACCAAAAATCCCATTGTCTTTTATGCCAATGAAAAGCTTTGATTACTCCCGGATACGTTTCAGTATAAGTTGTCTGTTTAATCTCTTTAAAAATTGGATCTGTTTTTTTTAAGACCTCCACTAAAAATCCGCGATCATCAAAATTTAAATTTAATTGTTTAAGTTGAACATCTTTAATCATAATAGGTTTATTTCACTTCGAAATTATTTTAAAGATTAATATGGGGCTCGGAATGTCCAGAATTTATTAAAAATAAATCGTAATATCCAAACAATAATTGCGGCAATTGCTTTACTTAACAAATCATAAAGTTTTAAATTTTGAACTGAAAAAATAAAAATCAATTGATATAAAATAAGGCCACCAATAACAACAACCCAAAATTTAATATATTGCCAGAAAATTTTTTGATCTTTGTCTCTAAAGGTCCACTTTTTATTCCAAACAAAATTAACTGTAGCAGATAAACAGATAGATAAAAAATTAGCCCAAGCTAAATGATTTTGCCAAAAAGAAAATAATCTGGTTAAAAAAATATAAATTAAAAAATCAAGAATCATGCAAGTACCGCCAACAACAGAAAATTTAAAGAACTGCCGAATCCAGGGGTGATCTTTAGCAAAAGGTAAAAAACGTATTCTTTCAACAATAGAATTATAATATCTCTTTAAATTTATCATAAAACCAAAAAAATTGAAGTGAGCCCCCTTGTGGCGGGACATTCAAAAATATCTAATTCCAAATTTCTAATTTCTAATAAAAATCTAAAAAATCTGAAGTAAGCCGCTTTTGTGGAACACTTTCTCGCTTTTTAATGAGTTTATACCACTGAGCCAGAGCTAATTAAAATCATCCTAACCAACGAACATATCCGAACGCCACGAACATTTGAATGAATGTCTTCGTGATGCGCTATTTGGATGCTGTATTCGGGGTGTTCGGATATGTTCGGATTGTTTGGATGGTGTTAGTTTGTCAAATTAACTTTCCTGGCCCCAAAATCAAACTTATCCTTAGTCCCATTTTTCGGGGTTTATGTCCATATCAAATGTCAAAATGTCAAAAAGGAATTATTAGACATTTAACATTGGAACCTTGACATTTCATTAGACATTGGAAATTAGTAATGGAAAATTGAACTATTGGGCCACGCGCAATCTTGTCTATTTTTTTTATGTTGTTATAATATTCTTTGCCCAAAAATTTCTCTTGTTACAAACCCATAAATTTTTAACAATTATGGCGACCCACGCACCAAATCCCAACCAAGTTTCTAGATTAGAGTGAGTTCCTGGCTGTTAAATCGCCTTCGGCTTTGTTAGTTGGATTACATTTTTAGAGAGTCGGATTGGTGCGGGGTGCTCATAATTGTACAAAAATTTTCTTCGCTTTGCTCGTAAATTTTTAACAATTATGGCAGAATACCGAATTAATTTAATTGACGGCATCAAACCTATTGAAACTAAACCCGAAACTGAAACTCAAGTTTCAAGAATTGAGTATCAAAAACCTAAAATCAGTTTAGGTCGTCTTTTTTTCCGTCTGGTTATTGTAGTTTTAGTAATTGTTGTTTTTTTCTCAGTTAATACTATTATCCCTTCTCAAGGAATTATCTCTAATTTAGGCAGACTCTCGTTTTGGCAGAGTTTAGTCCATTTGGCTTCGGGTAAAGACAAAATTTTAAAAGGAGAATTAACTGACCGAACTAATATTTTAATTTTAGGAATAGGTGGAGCTGAACACGAGGGCCCCTATTTAACTGATACAATTATTTTGGCCAGCCTAAAACCATCAACGAAAGAGTTAGCTCTTTTTTCTATTCCTCGCGACTTATATGTGCCAACCGCGGATTTTGGCTGGCAAAAAATTAATAATATCAATTCTCTGGGAACGGTCAGAATGAATGATGGTGGTGCTTTAACCAGCCAAACAATTAGCGAAATTTTTGAACTGCCAGTTCATTACTGGCTAAGAGTTGATTTTTCCGCTTTTAAAAAATTTATTGATTGGTTGGGCGGAGTAGAAATTGATGTTGAACGGAGTTTTGTTGACTATCAATACCCAGCCCCCAATTTTCGTTTTCAAACCATCAGTTTTAAGGCCGGTCGACAAATAATGGATGGCGAACGGGCTTTACAATTTGTTCGCTCCCGACACGGGACCAACAATGAAAGCACTGACTTTGCTAGAACGAAAAGGCAACAAAAGCTTATTTTAGCCGTGGCAGAAAAAATGAAAAAAGAAAATCTAATCACTCCACCATTAAAAATTTGGGAAATTTATAATATTTTTCACGATAAGATTTCAACAAATTTGGATTTTAGCGAAACAGTCCGTTTGGCCAAAATCTTTGCCAATCTTAATTTAAAGCAAGTTAAAACTTATACTTTTGAAGCCGGTCCTGAAGGATTACTTTATTCGGAGACCGCTCTTAATGGCGCTTATATTCTCAAACCAAAATCGGGAAATTTTAAAGAAATGGCTGAAATTATCAAAAACGCTTTTTCTGCAAAAAATTCTATTTTTGGTCAAAAACAAATTGCCAATCATTCGCCAGCCATTCAATCAGAGGTTAAACCAAAATTAATTATTCTTAACGGAACCCTTATTACTGGTTTGGCCCAAAAAACAAAAAATAAACTCGAATCTCTTGGCTATCAAGTTTCAAAAATCGGTAATGCCCCAACTCGCAATTATCAAAAAACCATTATTTATTCAGTTAAAGAAATTGATCCCAAAGCCGCCGAATCTTTAAAAAAAGAACTGAAGACAGAAATAGTCACCTTACCAGAAAATTTAAAATATCTAATTACTCCAGAAACTGATTTTCTAATTATCTTAGGAACAAAATAATCTTTATGGAAAACTTAGGTTATCCGAAAATTGCTCTGATCGGCCGAGTTAATGTTGGCAAATCTTCTCTTTTTAACCGTATTGCCGAAAAACCCAAAGCTTTGGTTTCTAAAATCCCGGGCACTACCCGGGACAGAAATTATGCCAAATGCGAATGGCGAAATAAAAAATTTATTTTAATTGATTTGGCCGGAGTTGAAAAAGCAAAAGCCGATGTTTTGGGGAGAGAAATTCAAAAACAAATTAAAAAAGCAATTGAAGAAGCAAATTTAATTTTATTTATTTTTGATATTCAAAAAGGATTAATTAATACTGATTTAGAAATTGCTAAAATGATTCGCCGGTCAGGAAAACCCACTCTTCTTGTTCTTAATAAGGCTGATAATCCAAAATGGCGCCAGCAGGCTTTATCGCCAGAATACTGGCAACTTGGATTTGGCCAACCTTGGCCAGTTTCGGCCATTAATGGTTCAGGAATTGGTGACTTACTTGATGAAATAGTCAAAAAATTGCCAACTATTAATAGTCAATTATCAATTGGCCAACCAATCAAAGTAGCAATTATTGGCCGGCCCAATGTTGGCAAATCAAGTTTACTTAATGCTTTACTAAAAGAAGAAAGAGTTATTGTCTCTCCAATTCCTCACACTACCCGCGAACCTGAAGATACTTTAATGTTTTACCGAGAAAAGCCGCTGCTTTTAATTGATACCGCCGGCATTCGCAAAAAATCAAAAATTAAATTAGAAATTGAAAGATTAGGGGTCGAAAAATCGATTAAAACTATTAAAAAAGCAGAGATTGTTATTTTGGTTCTTGACATCACAGAAAAAATCAGTCATCAAGATAAGGCCTTGGTTGATTTAGTTAGTGAAAACAGCAAAGGTTTAATTTTGGCGATTAATAAAATCGATTTAGAAAAAAAATTCGCTGAAAAATTTACAAAATTTGTTGAATATTATCAGTGGAATTTGCCAAATGCTTCTTGGGCGCCAATTATTTTTGTCTCAGCTAAAACCGGAGAGAATGTGGAAAAAATTTTTGATCTAATCTGGCAAGTTAAAGAAAACCGCAAAAGAAAAATTAATAAAAATGAACTACAAAATTATTTACCAATAATCATTAATAATAAAAATTTTGACCAAAAAATTTGGTCAAAAATAAAATTAGAACAAATTAAAACAAAACCACCTCAATTTATTTTAAAAATCCCGAAAGTCGTTGCTCGAAGAAAATTGATTCCTCAAGCCCAATTAAATATCATTGAAAAAGAATTAAGAAAAAAGTGGCATTTTGAAGGAACGCCAATTAAAATTAGTTTGGCAGCAAAATGATTTTACGAAGGAAAGGGGACAGGCACATTCAAAATTCAAAATTCAAACCTCAAAATTCAAAATGTAATCAGGGACAGTCCCTCGACTGAAGGCGAACTATTGAACTTTTGGAGGTCCGACCTCCCGAATTTCGGGAGGTCCGACCTCCCGAAATCCACTCGCCATCACACCCCCTTTCTGTCATGGCGAGGGAGTCCGCCCTTAGGCGGACGACCGAAGCAATCTCATAACGATTGAGATTGCTTCGTCCTGCTTCGCCCCTCGCTGACGCTCGGGGCTCGCAGTCCTCGCAATGACAAAGAGAGAGGAGATTTTAACACAGAACAGTCCTCCGTATTTGTCTACCAACCCCTACTAATTACAAATTTTAACGAATTACAAATCAACGAATAACGAATTGGTTACGAATATACGAATAATTGAAAATTTTGGTCCCCGTTCCAGATTAAGGGCTCTTCTTGTTGTATGATTCTTATTGTCGGCCTGGGTAATCCAGGCAAAAAATATGATTTAACGCGACATAATCTCGGCAAAACTATTGTCAAAAATTTTGCCAAAAGTTTTGATTTTCCAAAATTTAAAATTGACAAAAAGTTAAAATCTGAAATTAGTAAAAATAATATTGATAACCAGGAAATTATTTTAGCTCTACCTATTACCTATATGAATGAGTCTGGCCAGAGTCTTAAAAAATTAATAATCAATTATCATTTATCATTAATTAATCTCTGGGTAATTCACGATGACATCGATTTACCTCTTGGTAAAATTCGCATTTCAAAAAATCGTTCCAGCGCTGGTCATAAAGGTGTACAATCAATTATTGACTATCTTGGAACACAAGATTTCGTCCGTTTCAGAATCGGCATTCAAACTGCAACCAGCAAAAATTTGTCCAGTGAAAAATTTGTTTTACAAAAATTTACTAAAAACGAACAAAAAATTGTTCAAAAAGTTATTCAATTAACAGTTAATGCTCTCGAATTTGCTATCAAAAATGGTCTAGAAAAAACAATGAATAAATATAATTGAGGTGGAACTCTAATCTGAAGTAGATCCTGTTGCTAAATAATTTTATTCTATTATAATTTAAATCTGTTGATTATGGTAAATAATAAACTTTGGACAACATTAATTTTTGTTTTTATCATTGTCATTTTTGTTCTTTTGGTTGATATTCCACGATTGCCTTCTTGGGTTCCTGGTGCTGAATGGTTTACTAAGCAGAAAATTCATCTCGGCTTGGACCTTCAGGGTGGAACGCAATTGATTTATCAAACTGATACTTCAGAAATTCCAGCCGAGCAAAGAGCAAGCGCTATTGAAGGTGCCCGTGATGTAATTGAACGCCGGATTAATGTTTTCGGCGTGACTGAACCGCTAATTCAAACTGCCAAGGCCGGCAATGAATGGAAAATTATTATTGAATTACCCGGAATTAAAAATGTTAATGAGGCAATAAAAATGATTGGCGAGACACCGATTTTGGAATTTAAAGAACAGGCGCCACCAAGAGAATTAACTGAAGCCGAGAAAAAAGAAATTGCTGATTACAATAAAAAAGCGGAAAAAAAAGCGAAAGATGTTTTAAAATTAGTTTTTAAACCGGATTCGGATTTCGCTGCTTTAGCCAAGGAATATTCTGAAGATCCAGGCTCTAAGGATCAGGGAGGTAATTTGGGTTGGTTTAGCAAAGGAGTGATGATCAAAGAATTTGAAGAAGCAGCCTTTAGTTTAAAAAAAGGTGAAATAACTAAAGAATTAGTTAAAACCCAATTTGGCTACCATATTATTAAGAAGATTGACGAACGAAAAAATGAAAAAAACGAAGAGGAAATTTTAGCCAGCCATATTTTGATTAAAACTAAATCAGAAGAAGAAATTGCTGGTGGAGGCGGTTGGGCTTATACTGGATTAACCGGTAAGCAACTGAAAAGCGCGATGCTTAGTTTTAATCCCCAAACTAATGAGCCGCAGGTGGCTTTGGAGTTTAATGACGAAGGGGCTAAACTTTTCGGCGAAATCACCACTCGTAATGTTGGTAAACCAGTGGCGATTTTCTTAGATGGTTATCCAATCAGTATTCCCAGAGTTCAGGAACCAATTACTAGTGGTAAGGCAGTGATTACTGGAAAGTTTAATTTAAAAGAAGCTAAAGAATTGGCTGAACGACTATCAGCCGGCGCTTTGCCAGTACCAATTAAATTGGTCAGCCAACAAAATATCGGTCCGAGTTTGGGTCGAATCGCTGTTGAAAAAAGTTTTATTGCCGGAATTATTGGTCTCTTGGCTATTGCTCTTTTTATGATTTTGTTTTACGGTTGCTATGGTTTAATTGCCGCTCTTGCTCTTTTTATTTATGCGTTAATAAACGTAGCTTTATATAAATTAATTCCGGTAACCTTAACACTCTCCGGGATTGCTGGTTTTATTGTTTCTCTTGGTATGGCTGTTGACGCCAATGTTTTAATTTTTGAAAGAATTAAAGACGAAAAACGTTTAGGCAAATCAGGTTTAACAGTTATCGATGATGGTTTTCGCCATGCCTGGACGGCAATCAGAGATAGTAATATTACTACTTTAATTTCTTGTTTTATTCTTTATCAATTTGGTACCGGATTGGTTCGGGGTTTTGGCCTAACCCTTGGTTTAGGAATTTTAACTTCCATGTTTACGGCTATCACGGTCACGAAAACGATACTTAAACTAATTCTTTCAGCTCGCAAATAATATGAATTATTCACCTTAAATTGGCTTATGTATCACATTATTCAAAAAAGAAAGATTTTTTTAACTATCTCGGCAATACTTTGTGGTATTTCAATTTTAGCTTTAATTTTCTGGGGATTAAAAACGGGGATTGATTTTTCTGGCGGGACTATTATGGAATTGAATTATTCCAATCAATTACCATCTAATCAGGAGATAAAAGATAAATTAAAAGATTTAAATTTGCCTGAAATTATTATCCAGAGAAGTGGCGAGAAAAGTTTGATTTTAAGGTTTAAAAATGTTGATGAAGCAACTCACCAAAAAATATTAGAAAAATTAGACAGACCCGAAGAAATTCGTTTTGAATCAATTGGCCCGACTATAGGTCGAGAATTAACTCGAAAGGCACGTTGGGCAATTTTAATAGCGGTAGTGGCAATTTTAATTTATATTGCTTGGGCTTTTCGTAAATTATCAAAAATTATTAAAAAAGGAGAATCCTGGCGTTACGGCGGCGGGGCAATTTTAGCTTTAATCCATGATTTAATATTGATATTGGGTCTTTATGCAATTTTAGGCCACTTCAAGGGCACAGAATTAAATAGTACTTTTATTGTCGCGATTTTAACCGTTTTGGGTTATTCAGTTAATGATACAATTATTGTCTATGATCGAATTCGGGAGAATTTTTTGATTTACGGTTGGCGAAATTTTGAAGAGACAATCAATCGCAGTTTGAACGAAACATTGATACGTTCTTTAAATACCACCTTAACTACTGTTTTGGCTATTTTAATAATTATTATTTTCGGCGGTGAATCAATCCGTGATTTTATGTTAGCCATGGCTCTTGGTATTTCTACCGGTACTTGGTCCTCAATTTCCATTGCCACTCCATTCTTACTTTTTAAGAGAAAATAACACGATACTAATTTACGAATGGAGACGAATTTATTGACCAAGCAATGGTTAAGGACTTAATGAAGATTATTCAAAGATATTTATAGAGATTAGAGTTTTATTCCATTTAGTATTTTACCCACGCTTTTCACCTTTATTATCTCATTGTTTTTGTTATCTGTTTTCTTTGGTCATATTCTCGAGAATATGACCAAAGCGAATAGTGGGTTGTTTATAGATTTGAAATTGTTAATAATTAATAATGATTCACCTTGGGTCTGATTCTGTTTTGCGGCATAGATTTATGTTAAAAATTTTTTGAATTTATTCTTTAACGCCCGGAAAGAAGTTTTAGCGAAATTAAATTGTAATTTTTTGTTATTGTTAATTTGATTGCATTGTTTTTCAAATTCACCTGATCGGTATTCTCGCAACCCTATTTTAGAACAGAGCGTTTTGATTTTTTTACGCGCTGCGGATCCGGAGATTTGTTTTACCATAAAATTTTTTTAAAAAAATAGGGGCTCAAGCCGAGATGCTCTCGCCCCATTTCATTATCTACCCAAATCTACCTAATCATTTTACTGACTAATTTTCTTTTCTGAAGATCCACTTCTAACTCGATATAACTGCAGTCCCCGCACACCCAGGCGATTACTGGGTATGCTTCCTGGATCACGCCAGGAAATTCCAGCGCCGGCTCTTTCTTAAAATATACTTTCAATCTATACTCGGGAGACTCGGGAGATCCGGCAAATAAACTACCCCCGATCATCTCTCCCCCGCATCGGGGGCAGATCCCCATCCCAATCCCCAAATCTTCCCCGTTCATTTATATCACCTCCTTTTTTGTGCTAATTTTATATTACTCATTATTTTAACTCTGTCAAGACCTGACAGTCATTTTTGATTACGGCAATTGTCTGTTTAAAATGGCAAGACAAAGAACCATCTTGAGTTTTAAAACTATGGCCATTTTTATAATTAGAATAGGGGATAGCCCCCCCAAAAATTATTATTGGGTTCTGGAAATCCAATAACATTCAGAAAATATCTAATAAATGGACTGTTCCCAAAGAAAAAGTTAAAATAATAAATGTCATAGTTGAGCAATAGTCTGAGTGTATTATTAGGTCGTGCATTCACTTGTCAATTGGATTTGGTTGTGTTAAGATAATATTTGTAATTCGTTAGCCAGTTAGATTTTCGACCTATTTTCTAAATTCGTAATTAGTAAGTTTTTATGAAAGTTGCTTTAGTCCATGATTTCCTCACTCAATATGGCGGAGCGGAAAAAGTTTTAGAGGCCTTTCACGAAATTTGGCCAGAAGCGCCGATTTATACTTTATTTTATGACAAAAAAGCAATGGGCGATAAATTTCAAAATTGGGATATTCGTGTTTCGCCAATTCAAAATTTACCTTTAGCAGTTGGTTATTATCGGGCTTATTTAGCTCTGATGCCGGTGGCAATTGAAAGGTTTGATTTGCGTAATTATGATTTGGTTGTTTCTGATTCTTCGGCTTATTCAAAAGGCGTTTTAATCCACGGCAAGACACCTCATATTTGTTATTGCCATTCGCCAACCCGTTATCTCTGGTCTGATGCTTATGAATATTTGGCCGGTTTGCGTAGCTTAGAGAGACTGTTTAAAAAATTTTTGCCGCCACTTTTGACTTATTTAAGAAATTGGGATTATTTAGCTGCTCAGCGGCCTGATTATTTTTTAACTAATTCGAATTTTGTTGTCGAGCGAATTAAAAAATATTATCATCGTGATTCAGTGGTTATCTATCCACCAGTGGAAACGGAAAAGTTTTTCATCTCAAAAGAAATTGGAGATTATTTTTTACTTGTTTCCCGCTTTAGGCCCTACAAAAAAATTGATTTAGCGATTAAAGCATTTAATAAATTGAAGATTCCTTTAAAAATTATCGGCTCTGGTGAAGATAAGACTTTACGGCAAATAGCCGGTCCTTATATTGAATTTGTTGGTTCGGTTAGCGACGAAAAAAAAGCAGAATATTTAGCCCATTGCCAGGCCTTAATTTTTCCTCAGGAGGAAGATTTCGGCATTACCGCGGTTGAGGCAATGGCTGCTGGCCGGCCAGTCATTGCTTATAAAGCTGGCGGAGCCTTAGAGACAGTGGTTGAAGGCCTGACCGGAAAATTTTTTGAAGAGCAAAATTGGGAAAGTTTGGCTGAAGCAGTAATTAAATTTCGACCAGAAGATTTTGAGCCAGAAAAAATTCGCCAGCATGCTCTTAAATTTTCGAAAGAAAGATTTAAAAAAGAGGTTAAAGATTTTGTTCAAAAAGTGATATGAGAGAAACGTTTGAACACAATTTTATGAAATCTAATAACGAAAAAAAACTGGAAACAGTGGAAACAAATTTCCAAAAACTTAAATTTTTGGAAGAACTTTGTCTTAAAGAGTTAAGAGAAAAATTTAATAAGGCTGAAATTTATCTGGTTGGCGGCGCGGTTAGAGATTTTATTTTAAAAAGGGAGATTAAAGACTTCGATTTTGTTATTCGGAATGTTGAAGGTAAAGATTTGGAAGAGTTTCTGTCTAAATTTGGTCAAGTTAATTTAGTTGGTAAAACTTTTGGTGTTTTAAAATTTACGCCTAAAGAATGGGCCTATGAAGCGATTGATTTTGCTTTGCCGAGGAGAGAACATGCTTTTGGTACCGGCGGCTATCGAGATTTTGAAGTTCAATCGGATCCAAAACTTTCAGTTAAAGAAGATTTATCTCGACGCGATTTTACTATTAATGCCATGGCTCTTAAAATTTTTAATTCAGGAAAATACGAATTGGTTGATCCTTTTAATGGCCGTCGAGATGTTGAGAAAAAAGTAATTCGAGCGGTTGGCAAACCAGAGGAGAGATTTAAAGAAGATTATTCAAGAATGTTAAGAGCAATTCGTTTTGCTTGTCAACTTGATTTTTCAATTGAGGATAAAACTCGGAGAGCAATTTTTAAAAATATTAGTCACCTAAATGACATTCGGCGTGAAGTAGAAATGGTTGGCGAAACGGTTTATGCTGAACCGGAGATTTTAGAAAATAGAGTTGTGTCTTATGAAGTGATAGCTAAAGAATTTTTAAAATCATTTTATTATTCTCCGACCAAAGCTTTTGATTTATATGATCAGAGTGGCGCATTTCGTGAATTAATACCAGAAGTTCTAAAATTAAAAAATTGTCCTCAGCCGGAAAATTTTCATTCAGAGGGAGACGTTTGGACTCATACAAAATTAGCTTTAGACAAATTGTCTTCAAATGAATTCAAAAAACAATTTGGCAGTGAAAGACCATCAACTGAATTAATTATGGCTGTTTTATTTCATGATCTTGGTAAACCGGCGACAATTAAGACACCGGAAAAAGATAAAACCGATCGCATCCGCTTTGATGAGCATGATATAGTTGGTGCAGAAATGACAAAACAAATCTGCGAAAGATTAAAATTATCAAGTCCAGAAAATTTAGGTGTTGATTCAGAAAAAGTTGCTTGGTTGGTTCAACATCATATGTTGTTGGTTCAGGGCGATATTTCAAAAATGAGGCCATCAACAATTGAAAAATATTTTTTCAACCAAAATATGCCAGGCGAGAATTTATTAAAATTAGCTTTTGTTGATATTTCAGCCACTATTCCGCCTGACGGCAAACCAGACTTTTCTAATTTTTATCAGATGATTGAAAGAATTGAGCGGCTAAAAAGTTTATCAGCGACAAAAAAAGAATTACCTAAACCACTTTTAAATGGTTATGAGATAATGGAAGAGTTTAACTTAAAGCCAGGGCCAAAGATTGGTCAGCTTTTGGCTGCTTTGCGAGAAGAACAATTGAGCGGTCGGATTAAAGAAAAGGAAGAAGCGATTAAATTTTTGCAAAAACAAATGGCTACTAAATACGAATAAGTACGGTAGTATTTTGTAGCCCACGACAAAATTGTTTACAGATTTATGTTGACAATTTTTTTTATTTATTCTATACTAAAAATAGATATTTAAAAGGAGGTAGGAAATGGGAAAAATTAAGACCAGATACCCGACACCCGCTGCTACTCAATCAGTTAAAGTTAGGGAATTCATTGATTGGTTGAAAGGGGGTAGTCGAACCGTTCGCGAGGTCAGTGAACATCTCGGTATTGCCAAGATAAATGTTTACTATTTTGTCAGTGAATTGAGAGAACGGCATGGCTATGACATCGTGGAAAGGGGCGACCTTCTCGTTCTTAGGCGCGAGCCAATTCCTGGAGAACCAATAAAATTAAAAGGAACAAAGAGAAGGACTCTTAAGATTGGTTTTCTGGCGAAAGTTGGCATTGGGCTAAAAACTTTTCAGGGCACTATTTTAGCTACAGCATTTGAATATTTTAAAAAAGAAAATGTGAATTTTGCTGTGGTTGTCGATCTGACTGGTGGGCGACCCGGAAGAAAGGATGGGAGCGATTTTATGGAAAGATTAGGTGATTTTCCTGAAAAAGAGATTGACGATAAAGGCGAGACTGATAATGAGGGCAAACAGTCTAAGAAAAAGAAGAAGAAATTCAGGGGGGGCTACTATTTTGAAGATCAGGTTAAATTTGCTGTCAAACATCTTTCGCGGCTAGCAGCGAATCTACCATTTAAGGTTTATGTTGTTGGCGGTGAACGAGATATGCGCCATAAAACAGAATATGGTCAAAATATTATTGCCGCCATTTGCCAGCAAGTTAAGAATTTCGTCTATGCCGGAGACATAGAACAAGTTTTTCCGATTGGTAGCGACAATTGTAGACTGATAGTCGCGGACAGCGGCGAAAATACGCCCTATACCAAGAGTTATACTGCTCAAGGGACAGCAGAAAATTATCAAAGCGCCATCACGCCAATTATTGAGAAATATAGACCAGACGTTTTAGTTTTGGCCGGTTCACATGTTTTTAGTTATAAACCTAGATCAACAAAACGAGAGAAAAAATTAGACGACAACGACATTGATGTTATACAATTGCCCTCACTTTACAGCTTACCACCATCTAAAATGACTAAAAAAAGGAGAGGCGGCAGTCATGAAATAGGATTTGTGATTTTGTCTCTTGATTTTAATCAAGATGGTACGCTTAAAGATTTAGAGGTTGAATGTTCAACCCTTACTGCTTATCAGAAAATCGGAGATTATTTTGAAGACAACAATTTTCCTGACGATTTAAGCGAGGATAAGAAGAAAATTATTGCGGCTATTTCAGATTTTCCTCGTCGACTGGGCGCTTTATCAAGATTGACAAATAAACCTAAATCAGAAGTCCAGAAAATTATTGAATCTCTGAGAAAGAGATTGGCCATCAAAGAAGAAAATGGTTATTATCAATTAAAGAAACCTTGGGTTAAAAAATATCAGCCGATTCCATTGGATAGGCTTTATGTCAATAGCCATAAAACTGTGGATTTTTCTGACTTACACATTGGTAATGAAGAGTCGAGAGCGGATGAAATATTACCGGAAATTGAAAAAATTATTGAAAGGGAAAAGCTGAAGCCGGATGCTGTAATCTGCACAGGGGATATTTTTGACGGCGTGGATAATCATCCAGGACAAGATCAGGAATTAATAGACCGGGGCGCTGATGAACAAGTTGACCACGGCGTAAGGATTTGGCCGCGTTGGAGGATTCCGACTTATATTATTCGAGGTTCAAGCCATGAGGCAAAGCTTCTTAGGGTTGGACACGATATGGTCGAACATTTTGTTGAGAAACTTCACGCCAAGGGTTATGGATATATCGAATATATTGGTGATCGACCGAAAAATGGCAGGGCGAAGAGCAATAAAGCGAATAAAGGAGTTACTGAGATAAAAAAGATTAAGGTCATGCTCTTTCATCCCACCGGCGGCATTCCTTTTGGCTTGTCTTATCGTCTTCAGCAGGTGGTTGAGCGGATAGTGGCTAAAAATGCTACCTCAGGAGCTCGACGCATTGATTGCGGGCACTTGCATGTTGCCTATGCCATGGTTTATAAAGGAATACTGGCCAAACTAAATTCGTGCCTGGAAGAACAGACGAATTATGAAGCCTCCAGAATGTTAATTCCGGATCTTGGTTTTTGGATTACTCGGATTCATACTGATAATAGGAATAATTTAACCCGGGTAGTGCTTAAATATTACCCCTCCAAATAACATCCTGCAGCGCTTGCTCGGAAGGGGGAGATAGACATCTCCCCCTTTTCTCGTTTTTTGTTAGAATATTAACTATGGCCATACTTGACTTTTTTTCAAAATTTGATATAGATATTATCTATCAGGATGATGATTTTCTAATTATAGATAAGCCAGCTGGACTGCTTGTTCATCCAACAAAATATTCAAAAGAAAAAACTTTGGTTGATTGGCTTTTGGAAAATTATCCGGAAATTAAAAATGTTGGTGAAAAAAGTAGATCGGGTATTGTTCACCGTTTAGATAAAGAGGTTTCTGGTTTAATGGTTATTGCCAGAACAAAGAGAATGTATGAACATTTGATTAAACAATTTTCAGAAAATAAAATAAAGAAAGAATATTTAGCCTTAGTTCATGGTCAACCCTCAGAAGAAAAGGGTGTAATTGATTTACCAATTGGCCGAACAAAAAAAGGAAAATTAGTGGCAGTTAAGTATCGAAAGGGAATTAAATTAGAAAAACCGGCTATCACTGAATATGAAATAATACAAAAATTTAAAAATTATACCCTATTAAAAGTAAAACCATTGACTGGTCGGACACATCAAATCAGGGTCCATTTGAAAGCAATCGGCTGCCCGATTGTAAATGATAAAAAATATTGTAAATTGAAAATTGTAAATTGTAAATTAACTCGAATTTTTTTACACGCCAGTTATTTAGGATTTTATGATTTAGAAGGAAAATGGAGAGAGTTTAAAAGTGAATTACCAATTGAGCTAAATGATTTTTTAAGTGAGTTAAAATAAAAATCCTTCGACTCGCTTTACTCGCTCAGGACATTCGACTCGTTCTGAGCGAAAGGTCGTAGTTCTGAATGAATTGAAGAACGAAGACCATAAGCGAGTCCTGAACAAAATGAAGGATGAGTCAAATGGAGGATTTTATGTCTAAACTTTTTGTTATTTCTGGTCTTTCCGGAGCAGGAAAAGATTCAGTGATTGAAGGTTTAAGGAAGGAAAATTTAAATTTTAATTGGGTTATTACCACCACCACTCGACCAATGCGGTCAGGTGAATCTGAAGGTCGTCCCTACCATTTTGTCTCAAAAGAAGAATTTGAAAAAATGATTCAAAATAATGAATTGTTAGAATGGGCATTGGTTTATGGTTATTATTATGGCTTACAGAAAAAGGATGTTGAAAAACTCTTAAAGGAAGATAAACCAGTTATTCTCAAAATTGACTATCAAGGAGCCAAGACAATTAAAAATAAATTTCCTGAAGTAATAGTGATTTTCATTATTCCGCCCTCACTTGAAATTTTAGAAAAAAGATTGCGTACTCGCGGTCAAGATTCAGAAGAAGTAATTAAAAAAAGATTAGCTGAGGCTGAGAAGGAATTGTCTACTTTAGATCAATGGGATTATGTAGTTAAAAATGAAGAAGGGAAATTAGAAAAGACTGTTCGGCAAATTAAAAAAATCATTTTAGAGGCTTAAATAAATAAAGCCTCTTCCTAAAAATATTATTTTATTATATATTAATTAATATCCATCAGTATCCATAATTTTATGACAGAAGAAAAAAAACAATTACTAGAAATTAAGCCTGGAATGTTAGTTCGGGTTCATCAAAAAATAAAAGAATTAGATGCCAAAGGCAACCCGAAAGAAAGAATTCAGATTTTTGAAGGAATTGTAATTGCTCGCAAAGGTGGCAATCAACCAGGCGCGACTTTTACTGTCCGCAAAATTGCCGCTGACGGAATCGGGGCAGAAAAAATTTATCCTCTTCATTCGCCAACCATTGTTAATATTGAAATAATCAAAAAATACAAAGTGAGACGAGCTAAACTATATTATTTGAGAAGATACAAAAAGAAACTGAACGAAATAAAATAAAGCCGGGGTGGTGGAATAGTAGACACAACAGGCTGAGGACCTGTGACCCGTTTGGGTCGTGGGAGTGCGAATCTCCCTCCCGGCATTTATTAACCAGGTGCGAGTAATAGTTAATCTATGCGCTCGGGATAAAATTAAAATTATGCTTATTTTTTGGATTATTATTTTCATTATTTCACTTTTTGTGCTAATTAAGGGCGCTGATTGGTTAATTGTTAGTGCGGAAAAAATTGGTCTGGCTATTGGTATTTCACCCTTCATTATTGGTATCACAATTGTTGGGGTTGGCACTTCCTTCCCAGAACTTATTTCTTCATCAGTAGCAGTCTTTAAGGGTGTATCAGATGTGCCGGTAGCGAATGCTATTGGCTCTAATATCGCTAATATTTTACTCATCATTGGTCTTTCAGCAATCTTTGCTCGAAAAATAATTGTTCAGAAAAATTTAATTGATTTAGATTTACCTTTACTGGCTATTAGTACAGTTTTAGTGATAGGCGTTGTTTGGGATCGACAAGTCACTCTTGGTGAATCAATTTTATTGATTATTACTTATGTTATTTATCTTTTTTACACTGTTTCAGAAAGGAAGGAGGAAAAAATGGAAGGAGTTGAAGAAGTTTTGCCTGATCGCGTTACAAGAAGAAAAATAATTATTCTTAAAAAAGAAATACCGGCTCGGCCAAAACTTAATTTTAAAGATTTTTTTCTCTTAATAATTGGAATTCTTGCTTTGTTGGCAGGCGCTCAATATTTAATTAATGCTTTAATTAAGCTTTCAGAAATTTTAAAGGTTGCAACTGGAATAATTACCGTCACCGCAGTAGCAATTGGCACTTCTCTCCCAGAATTATTAGTTTCTGTTAAAGCAGCTTTAAAGAAGAAGTCAGAAATTGCTGTTGGCAATATTTTGGGTTCAAATGTTTTTAATGGTTTGGTAGTCATTGGTTTTCCTGCCTTATTTCATGTTTTGTCAGTTGATGGTCAAACTTTTGCGATTGGTATCCCAACCATGGCTTTAGCAACACTTCTTTTTGTTATTTCAGGAATTTCAAGTAAAATTCATATTTGGGAAGGTAGTTTTTATTTTCTTGTTTATATCCTCTTTATTGCCAAACTTTTTAATTGGTTTTAGCTGATTAAAAATTGGGCCCGTAGTCTAGCAGTAAAACACCTCTATGGCATGGAGGAGTCCGGGGTGCGACTCCCCGCGGGTCCACTTTTGGCGACCGGGCGACTAGTTTAATGGTAAAACACTTCCTTTACACGGAAGAAAACAGGGTTCGATTCCTTGGTCGCCCACCAAATAAACAAGAGGATAGTCACCGCTTTTAAAATTTTCGAGTTGTTGCGAAATTATTAACTTTCAATTCAGCGTTTTTTGGGGTAATGACCGGTGTCAATCAACTTCTCTTTTGCCAGGGTAGCTCAGTGGTAGAGCGCAGGACTGAAAATCCTGGCGTCGGCAGTTCGATTCTGCCCCCTGGCATATCAAAGACCTGTGAATATTCACAGGTCTTTGGCTTCACAAAATATAATAAACTGTAATTGCTAACCAGTTTGGTAACGGTTTGGTAGAATGTAATTGGAGTCCCGACCTCCGCCAGTTCCATAACATAATCGGAGTCCCGGTCTCCGACGGCTGTTCCAATCTCAAACTTCACCAGTTTATTTATGTGTTACTACAATCAAGAGAGAAAACATGAAGGAATTAACTACTTGATACCTACTGAAAAACTACTAAAATTAGAATTAGAAGACTTTAAAAGGTCGAGACCCCTCAACTAAAACTAATCAAGGTCAAATTGAGGAAATTAATTTAACATCTAATCATTTCGTTACCGAATTGGTTAGATAGTACAAATAAACTATTAACTCGCTCCTTTTTTTCCGTCATGGCCAGGGCTTTAGCCCGAAGCAATCTCTTTCGTCCGTCATTGCAAGGGAGTCCGCCCTTAGGCGGACGACCGAAGCAATCCCATAACGATTGAGATTGCTTCGTCGCTCCGCTCCTCGCAATGACAAAGGGAGACAGAGATTGCTTCGCCCTGACTTCGTCAGGGCTCGCAATGACATCCTTATCAAGGCCGGTGCCTGTTCCCTCAATAAATTTACGAGGTAATCCACTTCTAAAATTAGTGAATAAGATTAAAGAATGGATTAATTGTCTTGCTCAATCATTTTAAATTTGTTAATTTTATAGTATGATCGAAAATAATCAATCTCAGCAAAAAGCTTGGGTAATTTCAGTTAATATGGGCTATGGCCATCAGCGGACCGCTTATCCATTAAGACATTTGGCGCCGAATGGAAAAGTGATTAATGCCAACGATTACGCTGGAATTCCAAAAAATGATCGCCGGATTTGGGAAACAAGCCGCAAATTTTATGAATTTATTTCTGATTTTAAACGGATTCCTCTGATTGGCGAAGCCATTTTTGGCTTTTTTAATCGTTTTCAAAAAATTTGGAGTTTTTATCCAAAAAGGGATTTATCAAAACCAAGTTTTCAGCTACGTCAAATTTGTTCTTTAATTAAAAAGGGGTGGGGTAAACATTTAATAGAGAGCCTAAAAAATAATCCTTTGCCAATTATTTCAACTTTTTTTACTCCAGCTTTTATGGCAGAATTTTGGGGTTATCCAAATGATATTTATTGTGTGGTTTGCGATGCTGATATTGCCAGAACCTGGGCGCCATTTAATCCTAAAGAAAGTAAAATTAAATACTTTACCCCAAACCGGAGAACAGCTAATCGTCTTCGACTCTATGGTGTTAAAAAAGAAAATATCTTTGTCACCGGTTACCCCTTGCCCATAGAAAATATTGGCCCAAATAGGGAAATTATTAAAAATGATCTAGCTAATCGTTTAATTAATTTAGATCCAAAAAAAGAATATCGTCAACAATATGATGTCTTGATTAAAAAATATTTAGGCAAAATACCAGAAAATTCTAATCATCCTTTAACTATAATGTTTTCGATTGGTGGAGCTGGTGCCCAAAAAGAAATGGGGGTAGTCATTCTTAAAAGTTTATTAAATAATATTAAAAACAGAGAAATTAAAACTATTTTTTCTGCAGGGATTAAAGAAAAAGTTAAAAAACATTTTCTCTATTGGATTAAACACTTTGGTTTAGAAAATTATTTGGGTCAGAATATTGAAATTCTTTGGGCCCCAGAAATTAATGAGTATTTTGACAAATTTAATCAGGCTTTAAGAGTGACTGATGTTTTATGGACAAAACCGAGCGAATTGGTATTTTATAGCGCCTTAGGAATTCCGATAATTTTGGCACCAACCATTGGCTCTCAGGAAGATTTTAATCGCGATTGGCTTTTACAAAAAGGAGCGGCTATTTGTCAAGAAAATCCACATTATACCAACGAATGGTTTTTTGATTATTGGCGAGTTGGCGCTTTTGCCGAAGCGGCGATGCAAGGCTTTGTTGAAATTGAAAAAATGGGAGTATACAATATTGAAAATATCATAAATCAAAAAAGTTTAGGGGCCTGATTAACCAAAAAATAATCAGGGAAAAGACTTGACTTTTTGACAAATTTGTTATACTTAAGATAAATAAAAGAAAGGAGGATAAAGTGCTCTTTATAGTCTTTTTGATTTATACTTTAGTAGTAGCCATAGTTTTGGCTGTGTGGGAGATCCAGATCGAAGGCGAAAACGGCTGGGCAGGAAAATTGCCGACTTGGCGTTGTACGAATAAATTGATATCCAAACTACTAGGCGGTCGACCCTTAACCGGTTACCATTTGATGATGTGGATTTTTCTGCTAATGATTATTCATTTACCCTGCTTTTTTACCCACTGGAATTGGCGCAAAGAAATGTTGATTGTCGGATTTTTTTTCACATTGGTTACGTTGGAAGATTTTTTCTGGTTCGTTTTTAATCCGGCCTTCGGCATCAAAAAGTTCCGGAGCGACAATTTAGAAATTTGGTGGTATCGCCGTTGGTGGCTAGGCGTGCCTAATGTTTATTGGTTAGCCTTAATGGTTATTACTATCTGCTTTTATTTTGGTCTTCCGACGATTTTAAAACTATAAATGCGGGCCCGATAAAAATTGTCAGCCCGCATTTTGACTTTTTATATAGATTCTTTAAAATATTAAAGATATGCAAAGGCATCTAAATTTATTACTATTAGTTGTTGGTTTTTTGCTAATAATTTTTAGTCCTGTTCTGGCTCAACAAAACCAGGTTGGACTTTATTTTTTCTATGGTCAGGGTTGTCCGCATTGTGCCCGAGCGGAAATCTTTTTAGAGCAACTAAAGAAACAGTACGCTGGATTAGATGTTTTTCCTTTAGAAGTTTTTTATAATCAAAATAATCGGTTTATTTATTTAGCCATGGCTCGAGCTTACGGATTAAGTTTGACTGAGATTCAGGTGCCGGTTATTTACATTGGTGAGAAATCATTCGTTGGTTATAATGATTTTATTGGTTCGCAAATTAGAAATGAAGTTTTGCGCTGTCTCAATCAGAAATGTCCCTCGCCGATTGAGAAAATTCAATCAGAACAAAATAATCAAAATTTTGACAGTAAAAGAAGTTCAAAACAAGTTATGATTGGCTGGATTGCCATTGGTTTAATAGTTTTAGCTATCGTTTTTTTATTAATAAAATTTATTTTTCGCAAGAAAAAGATTTAATTTATTTAGTATATTCGTAATCAATTCGTATTTCGTAGCCTTTATGAATTTAACTATCCCGGCCATTATTGGCGCCGCAATTATTGACTCTATCAATCCCTGTGCTTTTGCTGTTTTAATTTTTTTATTGGGCTATTTATCGCTGATTGGTTCGTCGAAAAGAGTCTGGCGAGTCGGCTTGATTTATATTTTTACTGTTTTTATTGTTTATTTTTTAGCCGGCCTGGGGCTTTTGAAAATTCTGACCTCATTGCATCTGACTTTAATTATTTCAAAAGTTGCTGCTGTTTTATTGATTATTTTGGGTTTGGTTAATTTGAAAGATTTTTTTTGGTATGGCAAAGGAATTAGTTTAGCTATTCCTGAGTCAAAAAAGCCGCTTTTAGAAAAATATATTCATCGGGCTTCTATCCCCGGGGCGATTGTTCTGGGTTTTTTGGTTGCCGCCTTTGAGTTGCCTTGTACCGGCGGGATTTATTTAGGCGTGCTTTGTCTAATGGCAGAAAAATGTACTCGCTGGCAAGGAATTTTATATCTTCTTTTATATAATTTAATTTTTGTTCTGCCATTGCTAATAATTTTGGCCGTGGTTTATTTTGGCAGTTCCTCCGCAAAGTTAGAGACTTGGCGGATGAAATACCGCCGTTGGATGAGATTACTGGCCGGATTATTCTTAATGGTTTTAGGTGTTTTGATGTTGATAGGGAGGATTTAGATCAACGAATGTACAAATCAATACAAATTTGTGAATAAAAAAGATTTGTATTATGTTTAAATTATTCCGAGGCAACATTTTATATTATCCCGGCTGTCTAACCAAATTTGTCGTCAAGGATTTGTTGGATAATTATCGCCAGATTTTGCGCCAATTGAAAATTGATTTTATTGAATTGGCTGGGATTGAAGCTTGTTGCGGTTCGCCGGCTTTGAAGGCTGGTTATTTTGACGATTTTCAGAAACTGGCTGAAAAGAATTTAAAAATTTTTAAAGAACACAGTGTTTCTAAAATTATTACTAATTGTCCGGCCTGTTTTATGATTTTTAGCAAAGAATACCCGAAAATTTTGGGCGAAAAATGGGATATCCAAATTGAACACATCACTCAAACAATTGCCAAAAAAAATGAAAGTTGGAAATTGAAAATTGAAAATTCTGACCGCCAGGCGGTCAGTTACCATGATCCTTGTCATTTGGGCAGGCAAATGGGAGTTTATGATGAACCGCGAGAAATTATTAGATTGCTCGGATACGAAATAAAAGAAATGAAATTAAATCGAATTGACTCTTTTTGCTGTGGCGGAGGCGGCGGAGTCAAATCTAATGAGCCGGAATTGGCCAATCAAATTGCCCAAGATAGATTAAAACAAGCGGAACAAACTGGAGTGAAAATTTTAGTGACCACCTGTCCTTTATGTTATCTTCACCTGAAAGAAAATACTAAAGATATAGAAATTAAAGAATTATCACAATTGTTAAATCGCTACTAATTACTGCTAACAAGTATGATTAGAGAATTTTTATCCACACAAATCAAAGAAAATATTTGGCGGGTGGTTTTGGAATATAAAGAAAAAAGAGAAAAAACAGCCAGTGATTTAGAGCGGATATTATTGAGAGAGGAACTTTATAAGATTAAAAAAGCTACCATTGATAATTTAGAAGAAGTTAAAAAACAAACCATTGCCAATTTAGAAAAAAATAAAATTAAAGTTTTTGAGGCAAGAGATGCAGCTGATGCCCGAATGATTATTCAGAAATTGATTCAAGATGACCGAGTTATTTTAAAATCAAAATCAAACATTGCTGACGAGATTGATCTAAAATCAGTTTTTTTAGGCAAAGAATTAATTGAGACTGATTTGGGCGACATGATTAATCAGTGGATGACTGAGGAAGATTTACATCCGGTTTTTCCGGCCTTTCATTTAACACCAGAAAAGATTGTTGAAAAAATTTATCAAAAATTTGGTCAGAAAATTGAACCAAAAGCAGAAGTGATTGCCAATTTTGCCCGTCAATATTTAAGAAAAAAAATTCCCGAAACAACAGTTGGTATTACTGGAGCCAATGTCATTACTGCTGACGGCAGAATTATTTTATTAGAAAACGAAGGTAATATCTCTTTGGTTTCACGCTGGCCGGATAGGCACATTATTATTTCTGGAGTTGAAAAATTGGCCCCAGATATTGAGTCAGCGATGAAAATTGTCAAAGCTTCAGCCATTTGGGGCGCTGGACAGGATTGGCCGGTTTATGTTTCAATTATCTCTGGACCATCAAAGACAGCAGATATTCAAAATAGATTAGTGATCGGCGCTCAAGGGGCAAAAGAAGTTTATTTAATTTTAGTTGATAATGGTCGTTCGCGGTTATTAAAAGAAGGTTTTGAAGAATTATTATATTGTTTAAATTGTGGCGCTTGTTTGAATTTTTGTCCAGCCTTTCATCAATTAGGTCGCAATTATGGTGATAAATATTTAGGTAGTAAGGGAATTATTTTTACTGCTTTATCTGATAGTTTACTTCAAGCAAAAAAATCAAATGCTTATGCCTGCACTCTTTGCTCGACTTGTTTTGAAAATTGTCCGGTTAAAATTAATTTACCAGAATTGATGAAAAAAATTAGAAATAAATTGAATGGCGCTGTTTTATCAACCGAAGAAAATAAAAAAATGATTGCCAATATCCAAAAATTTGGTAATCCTTTCGGCGAAATATCGGAAAATAAGCCGCCAGAAAATTTGTATTGCTGTTAGGTTATTTTCATTCAAGTATTTTTCGGGAGGTCGGACCCCCCGAAATTCCACGTAGTTTCAGGGAGTTAATTTTAAACCTTCCTTTTGCTTTTTCTATGGAGATTCCGGGTCAGACCCTATTAATTGATCTATATCATTAATTTTGAAATTTGGCACGATTTTGATATTTAAATTTTACTATTTACCTATTCGCCCGAATAGGTAAATAGTCCAAAACTCAAAAAATAGCGAATAAAAGAAATTGGTATATAATATATACTCCAATTTATTGATAAAGTCTCGGGAGGTCGGACTTCCCGAAATTGACATAATTGATACCTAAGTAAGCCCAATTTATCTCCGCGCTAATATATTGGTGTAGGGGTAAAGAGGTGGAATATCGCGGCGATCGCTTCCATATTCCACCCCTTGATTTTAGCGGTCATTAAATTTTTTTCATTTTCGTCTTCATTTTTGGTTTGGCCCCCTTAGTGTCAAGTGTATTATTAGGTCGTGCATTTGATTGACTTTTATAAAATAAATATTAAAATATTTTAGTGTTTAAGTCGGAGTGTGGCCCAGTAGTTTAAGGCGCCTGCTTCTTGCCCCGTTAGAAATTATCAAAGTATAAAGTACGAATAATTTAACTTTTATACATTGAGTTGCCGGGGATTAGCTCAGTTGGTTTAGAGCGCTCGCTTTGGGAGCGAGAGGTCGCCAGTTCAAATCTGGCATCCCCGATAGAATCTATATATGCATCATATATTTTTCTAACGGGGTGAAGGAGCAGGAGATCGTGGGTGCGAACCTCACCACTCCGACTTGCGGGAGTAGCATAGTGGTAATGCGCCAGCCCTCCAAGCTGGTTACGAGGGTTCGATTCCCTTCTCCCGCTTTTTAAATTAGTGTAGCCACTGACCAATTTGGTTCATTCGTATGAAATTAGAAACAAAGGGTCTGCGGCTGATGCATCAGCTCAGTTATCCACAGGCAAATTATTTTAAATCTGATATAATTTTATATAAGTAAGTTAGCCTAAAAATAGGCTAATTCTCTTTTAAAGAATTAAACATTAATTTTAAAATTATGGCTGAGTTAACTATTCTCCAGGCCATTGAACAAATTTGTCAGGAGAAGAAGCTTTCCAAAGAAACAGTTTTAGGCGCCATTGAACAAGCGCTAGCTGCTGCTTATCGCCGAGATTATGGCCAAAAAAATCAAAATATCAAAGTTGAATTTAACCCTGAAGATGGTTCAATGAAAGTTTTTGATGTCAAAACAGTAGTTGAGGATCTGCCAGAAGAAGATTTAGCAAAGTCTGAAGTTAAAAAAGTAGAAGCCGAGAAGTTATCAACCGAAACTTTAGTTGAGGCAGAGAAACGCCATTTTAATCCCCGGACCGAAATTCAATTATCCGAAGCAAGAAAAATCAAGAAAAGTTATAAAGTCGGCGATATGGTGATAACTGAGTTACCTTTGCCAGTCGGATTTGGCCGAGTGGCAGCTCAAACTGCCAAACAAGTAATTATTCAAAGATTGCGTGAGGCTGAGAGGCAAACTATTTTTGACCGTTATAAAAGTCAGGAAGGAAAAATAATTACTGGTGTAATTCAGCGTCGGGAGAAAAATTTGGTTTTAGTTGATTTACCCGATACTGTCGCTCTTCTACCACCTTCAGAACAAATTTTAGAAGAAAAATATAATCCCGGACAAAAAATGCAATTTTATCTTCAAGCTGTTAAACAAACAACTAAAGGTCCGGAAGTTATTCTCTCGCGTCGGCATCCGGAAATTGTGAGAGAACTCTTCAGACAAGAGATTCCAGAAATTGCCAATGGATTAGTTGAAATTAAGGCTATTGCTCGCGAGGCTGGCTCTCGGACCAAAGTGGCAGTTTGGACTAAAGAGAAAAGTATTGATCCAGTGGGGGCCTGTATTGGACAAAGAGGAATTCGAATTCAAACTATTATTGCCGAATTGGGTGGTGAAAAAATTGACATCATTGAATGGAACGAAGATCCATTAAAATTTGTCATCAATGCTTTATCACCAGCCAAAATTCAATCTGCTGAGATAGACAAGGAGACCAAGAAAGCAGTGATAAAAATTAAAGAAGAGTATCTTTCTTTGGCTATTGGTCGAGCTGGTCAAAATGTCCGCTTAGCTTCAAGATTAACTGGCTATGAGATTGAGATTCAAACGATTCCTAAAGAGACTAAAAAAACTGAGGAAACAAAAGAAGAAGTAAAAAAGACAGAAACAAATAAAACTCAGGAGGAAGAGAAAATAGAGAGTAAAAAATAATGAAATAATGAAATAGTGAAATAATGAAATTCGGGGGCCTATGAAACCAGAAATTTTGTTTTTTATTGCTCCAATTGGAAGTTTGATTAGTTTATTTTTTGCCTGGTTCTTCTATCGCCAGGTAATGAAACAACCGGCCGGGAGCGAAGAAATGAAAAAAATTGCTGAGGTGGTTAAAGTTGGAGCAATAGCTTACCTAAAACAGCAATATAAAGTAGTAATTCAATTTTTTATTGGGGCTTTTATTTTTTTTGCTATCTTATCTTTTGGTTTAAAGCTTCAATCAAATTGGGTGCCATTTGCTTTTTTAAGCGGTGGATTTTTTTCTGGCTTGGCTGGCTATATTGGTATGAAAACCGCTACCCTGGCTTCTTCGCGCACTGCTCAAGCGGCTAAAGAATCTTTAAATCGAGGTCTGCAAGTTGCTTTTCGAGCCGGAGCAGTGATGGGACTAACCGTGGTTGGTCTTGGCTTATTAGATATCTGCCTTTGGTTTACTATTTTGTATTATTTTTTACATTATCCGATACCTATCGTCACCACCACCATGCTCTGTTTTGGAATGGGTGCTTCTTTCCAGGCCCTTTTCGCCAGAGTTGGCGGAGGAATTTTTACTAAAGGCGCGGATGTTGGTGCTGATTTAGTTGGCAAAGTTGAGGCCGGTATTCCAGAAGATGACCCGCGCAATCCAGCCGTGATTGCCGATAATGTTGGCGATAATGTTGGCGATGTGGCTGGTATGGGGGCTGATCTTTATGAATCTTATTGTGGTTCAATTTTAGCCACTGCAGCTTTGGCCATGGCTGCTGGTTTGGGTTTGTCTGGCGTAATTGCCCCAATGATTATTGCTAGTTTAGGAATTATTTCTTCAATTTTAGGAATTTATCTGGTTAAAACCAAAGAAAAGGTTGAACAAAAAGAATTATTGATTGCTTTAAGTCGAGGGATTAATTTGGCTGCTATTTTAATAACCATAGCTTCAGCCGTCATAGTTCATTTTCTTTTACCTGACAATTTTGGAATTTTTTGGTCAATTTTTATTGGCTTATTAGCGGGAATTATTGTTGGTAAGTCAATTGAATATTACACTTCATCAGGTTTTAAACCGACTCGAGAAATTGCCGGTCAAGCCAAAACTGGTCCAGCTACAGTGATTATTGAAGGAATTGGGACCGGAATGTTAAGCACTTTTATTCCAGTGACTGTGGTTTGCCTTGGCACTCTCTTAGCTTTTGCCACTGCTGGCGGTTTTTCTAATCCATCTTTAGGACTTTATGGAATTGCTATTGCTAGCGTTGGCATGCTTTCTACTTTGGGTCTTACTTTAGCTACTGATGCTTATGGGCCAGTGGCTGATAATGCCGGCGGTAATGCTCAAATGACCGGTCAGCCGGAATTTGTTCGTCAAAGAACAGATGCTTTAGATGCACTTGGTAATACCACGGCCGCCACTGGTAAAGGTTTTGCCATCAGCGCAGCTGCTTTAACCGCTTTGGCTTTATTAGCCGCTTATATCGAAGAGGTAAGGGTTGGTTTAGAAAGAGTTGGCGTTAAAACAATGGAAGTCAGTGGTCGACTGGTTGAAGTTAGTCAAGCAACTTTAAATGATTTTATGGAATATTATCAAATTCATCTATTAAATCCTAAAGTTTTAATTGGTATTTTTATTGGCGCGATGCTTTCTTTTCTTTTCTGTTCTTTTACCCTACGAGCAGTTGGACGAGTGGCTTCAAAAATGGTTGAGGAGGTTCGCCGTCAATGGCGAGAAATTAAAGGAATTATGACTGGTGAAAATCAACCCGATTATGCTAATTGTGTAACGATTGCCACTAAAGGCGCACAAAGAGAAATGATTATGCCGTCGTTAATAGCGGTCATTGCTCCGATTTTGGTTGGTCTACTTTTAGGTGTGGCTGGCGTAATGGGATTATTATTAGGTGCTTTGACTTCAGGTTTTGTTTTAGCTGTTTTTATGGCTAATGCTGGCGGAGCTTGGGATAATGCTAAAAAATATATTGAAGAGGGACATTTTGGCGGCAAGGGGTCAGCTGAGCATAAAGCAGCAGTAGTTGGTGACACAGTTGGCGATCCATTTAAAGATACAGCTGGTCCGTCTTTAAACATCTTAATTAAATTAATGAGCATGGTTTCAGTGGTAGTGGCTGGTTTAACTATTGTCTTTCATTTGCTTTAAAACAAAACAATTAAATTAAATTTAAAAAGGGCAATTGATTTGCCCTTTTTTATGAAAATAATTCGGCCATTGTCTGTTTGCTATCTAATAATCCTGTTTTGTTGATTGAGTCATTTGTACTATCTAACCAATT
This sequence comes from Patescibacteria group bacterium, assembly GCA_049971355.1. Classification (GTDB taxonomy): domain Bacteria; phylum Patescibacteriota; class Patescibacteriia; order UBA2591; family UBA4787; genus JBMFLE01. The sequence goes on along the minus strand of JBMFLE010000001.1, from coordinate 7 downwards.
CGGTAAC